>CAUJKE010000309.1 GCA_963205385.1 Planctomycetota bacterium
CCTGTGGACCGCGTGGAGATCGCGGATTCCGGCTGGGAGCGATTGCAATCGCTGCCGCTGGCCGCCCTCCGCATCGCGCCGGCCAGCGCGGCCACGTTGCACGAGCTCGGCATCACCACCGTTGGACAACTCGCCGCGCTGCCACACGCGGCGCTGGCTTCGCGGCTGGGTGTGGAACTGGTGCGGCAACTGGACCGCGCGCTCGGCGTCGTGGACGAGCTCATCGAGCCGGTCCGTCCCGCGCCGCAGTATCAAGCGCAGTGGCTGCTCGAACATCCCACGGCGGACCGCGCGGTGCTCGCGATGATTCTGGAACAACTCGCCGAGCGCGTGGGGGCAGCGCTGCGTCTGGCCGATCAAGGCGCGGTGCAACTCGTCTGCCGGTTGGATCTGGCCCAGAGCGCGCCGCGGACGCTGGAGATTGGCCTGTTTCGTCCCACGGCCGACGCGCGGCATTTTGTGGAACTGCTGAAACTGCAAAGCGAAGCGTTGCAATTGCAGGGGGCTGTCGGCCGCGTGGGGCTCGCCGCCGTGACCACCGCGAGGCTCGAACATCGGCAGCAAGAACTCTTCGCGGCGGCGCTCTCCGATCAATCCGAGTCGCTGGCGCTGCTTATCAACCGCTTGAGCAACCGTTTGGGCCGCGAGCGCGTGGGGCGACCGGAACTGACGCGCGACGCGGTTCCCGAACGCGCGTGGCAACTCGCGCCGCTCACGGCCAACGCTGCGCCGACAGCGGCAACAACGAAATCCAAACCCCGTTCTAAACGCACCCTGGCGCAGCAAGCGGCGCGGAGGATGACCATTTCGCTTTTAGACGAATCTTCGCCCGTGGCCCCGCTCCGCACCTCGGCCACGCGCCCGCTCACGCTCCTGGAGCCGCCGCGCCCCTTGGAAGTTGTCGCCGTTGCCCCGCAGGGACCGCCGGTCCAATTTTTAGTTCGCGGTCAGCGGCAGCGGGTTGTGCGTCACTGGGGGCCGGAACGCATCGAAACCGCGTGGTGGCGGGGGGCGAGTGTGCGCCGCGATTATTACCGCGTCGAGACGGAGTCTGGCGAGCGGTATTGGATCTTTCGCGAGTTGCGCGATTGGAAATGGTTTTTACACGGGGCGTTTGGGTGAGCCAGAGATGCGCTACGCGGAACTGCATTGCAAAACGAACTTCTCCTTCTTGGAAGGAGCGTCGCACGGCGAGGAACTGGTCGCGCAAGCGGCGCTGTGCGGCTATGCTGCGATTGCGATCACCGATCGCAATTCGCTGGCCGGCGTGGTGCGGGCGCATGGCGCGGCGAAAGACTTGGGGCAGAAGCTGATCATCGGCGCGGAAGTCACGCCGCGCGACGCGCCCCCGGTCGTGCTGTGGGCGACCGATCGCGCGGCCTACGCGCGGCTCTCACGGTTGATCACCGAGGGCCGCCGTCGCGCTCCCAAAGGCCAGTGCGCGTTAACGTTCGACGACCTGGCGACATACAACGCCGGGCTCCTCGCCGGCGTTATCGCCAGAAACCTCTCGCCCCAATGCGAGGCGCGGCTCCACGATTATCGCGAGCTCTTTGGCGAGCGCGGTTATCTTCTCGCCGAGTTGCATCGCGGCCCCGACGATGTTGCCCTGCTGCACGAGTGGCGCACGCTCGCGCGGCGCACGCGCCTGCCGCTCGTCGCTGCTGGCGATGTGCATTATCATGTCCCCGCGCGCAAAGTGCTGTGCGATGTTGTCACGGCCATTCGCCACGGTACGACTGTCGCGGAAGCTGGCGAGCTGTTGTTTCCCAACGCGCAGCGGCATTTACAACCGCTCGCGCAAATCGCCGCGACGTTCGCGGCCGCGCCTGAATGTCTCGCCAGAACGCTGGAGATTGCGGACCGCTGCGACTTCTCGCTCGCTGAACTGAAATACGAGTATCCCCAGGAACTCGCGCCCCCTGGCCTGACGCCGCTGGAACATCTCCAGAACCAAACGTGGCTCGGCGCGGCGCGGCGTTATCCCTGTGGTGTGCCGGATAAAGTCCGCGAACTCCTCGAACACGAACTGGCACTCGTCGGCGAGCTCCGTTATGAAGCCTTTTTTCTCACCGTGTGGGATCTGGTTTGCTTCGCCCGCGCGCGGGGCATTCTCTGCCAGGGGCGAGGCTCGGCCGCCAACTCGGCCATCTGCTATTGCCTGGGGATTACGTCGGTCGATCCCGCGCTGACGGACGTGCTCTTCGAGCGGTTTGTGAGCAAGGAGCGGAATGAAGCGCCGGATATCGACGTCGATTTCGAGCACGAACGCCGCGAGGAAGTGCTGCAATACCTGTACGCCAAATATGGCCGCGAGCGGGCAGGCTTGACGGCGGTGGTGATTAGCTATCGCTTGCGTTCGGCGGTGCGGGACGCCGGCAAAGCGCTCGGACTCTCGCTCGACCGGGTCGACGCGCTCGCCAAGCAAGTCGAAGGCCGCACGCAAGAGCCCCGCCTGGCGGAACACTGCCGCGCGGTGGGGATCGATCCGGAATCCGAGATCGGCCAACGCTTGGTGTATGTGATCCCTGCGCTCATCGGCTTTCCCCGGCATTTGTCACAACATGTCGGCGGGATGGTGATCACGCGGGGGCCGTTGTGCGAACTCGCGCCGATCGAGAATGCGGCGATGGAGGGGCGAACGGTCATCGAGTGGGATAAAGACGATCTCGATGAACTCGGCATCCTCAAGGTCGATATCCTCGCGCTAGGCATGCTCACGGCGATTCGCAAATGCTTCGCGCTCGTCCAGCAACATCACGGCCGCGCGCTGACGCTGGCGAATATTCCGCCGGATGACGCGGCGGTGTACGACATGATCTGCCGCGCGGACACGATGGGGGTGTTTCAGATCGAGAGCCGCGCGCAAATGAGCATGTTGCCGCGCCTCAAGCCGCGCTGCTATTACGATCTGGTGATCGAAGTCGCCATCGTGCGGCCGGGACCAATTCAAGGTCAGATGGTGCATCCCTACTTGCGCCGCCGCGCAGGCGAACCAACGCCGCCCTATCCCACGCCGGAGATTGAAGCGGTGCTGCATAAAACGCTCGGCGTGCCGATCTTTCAGGAACAAGCGATGCGGCTCGCGGTGGTGGCGGCAGGTTTCACGCCGGGGGAAGCGGATCAGTTGCGGCGGGCGATGGCGGCGTGGCGACGGCCTGGCATCATCGACCAATTTCGCGAGAAACTGCTGACGGGAATGCAAGCCCGCGGACTCTCGGCGGAGTTTGCGGAGAGCGTCTTCACGCAGATTCGCGGCTTCGGCGAGTACGGCTTCCCCGAATCGCACGCCGCCAGCTTCGCGCTGCTGGTGTATGTCTCGGCCTGGCTCAAACACCACTATCCGGCGGCCTTTTGTGCAGCGATTCTCAACAGCCAGCCGATGGGTTTTTACGCCCCGGCGCAACTCGTGCGCGATGCGCGCGAGCATCAAGTCGAAGTCCGCGCGATCGATGTCAATCACAGCCAGTGGGATTGCACGTTGGAGGACAACGCGCTGCGGCTTGGCCTGCGGCTGTTAATCGGTTTTTCGCAAGCAGCAGCGGAGACGATCATGCACGAGCGCGAGTCGCACGGCCCCTTTCATTCGCTGGCGGAGTTTGCGTCGCGCACCAGGCTGCGTCAGGACTTGATCGCCAAACTTTCGGATGCGGACGCCTTCGCTTCGCTCGGCCGCGATCGCCGGGCCATGCTCTGGGAGTCGCTCGCACAAGACCCCCGCGACCATGCCCGCCCGCTGCTCGGCTTGCTCGATCCGGAGGATGAACTCCCCGTCCCGCTCCCGGAGCTTTCGCCCCAAGAGAGCGTGCTGGCCGACTATCGCACCGCCGGGATGTCGCTGGCGGCGCATCCGATCAGCTTCTATCGCCGCGAACTCGACAAGCTCCGCGTTCTCCCCGCGAGCGAACTGCGGAAAGTTCCCAGCGGGCGGCATGTGCGCGTGGCGGGGCTGGTGATTTTGCGACAACGTCCCAGCACAGCCAAGGGGATCACGTTCGTCACGCTCGAGGACGAGACAGGCACGGCAAATTTGATTCTCAAGCCGGACATCTGGCGGAAGTTCTACCCAATCGCCCACCGCAGCCCCGCGTGGCTCGCGCACGGCGGGTTGGAACAGAAGGAGGGGGTGATTCATGTCGTGGTGAATCGGCTGGAGGATTTGTCAAAGCGCTTGGGGGACGTGGCGATCAAGTCCCGCGATTTTCGTTAACCGTTTTTGCCCGCCGCCGGTTCGCTTTGGAATCGCACTGCGCAGTACAATAGAACCTGAAGTCAACGCCTGTTCGTTCCCACCCCCAAACCATTTCCCGATGCCTCTCGATCAACTTGGCCCCTATAAAATCGAGCGGATGATTGGCCGCGGCGGCATGGGAGCCGTGTATGCCGGCGTCAACGAAGAGACCGGCGCGCGGGCGGCAATCAAGGTTCTGTCGCCTACGCTGGCCGATGATCCCGGCTTTCGGGAACGCTTCAAGACGGAAATCGAGACGCTGAAGAAGTTGCGGCACCCGAACATCGTGCAACTCTACGGCTACGGCGAGCACGACGGGCATCTGTTCTATGCCATGGAACTGGTCGAAGGGCGCAACCTGCAAGACGAGATGCAAACGGGGCGGCGGTTCACGTGGCGCGAAGTGTGCCAGATCGGCATCGAAATTTGCCAGGCGCTCAAGCACGCTCACGACGTTGGCGTCGTGCACCGCGATCTCAAGCCGGCGAACTTGCTTATCACCCGCGACGGGCAAATCAAACTCTCGGACTTCGGCATCGCCAAACTCTATGGCATGTCGCAACTCACCGCGGATGGAGGCGTGCTGGGCACCGCCGATTACATGGCGCCTGAGCAAGCCGACGGCCGGCCGACGACCACGCGCTGCGATATGTATAGCCTGGGGAGCGTGCTCTTCGCACTGCTGGCGCGCCGGCCTCCGTTCGCCGCGCCGACGCTGGCTGAAGTGCTGCACGCGCTGCGTTACGACGAGGCCCCGCTGGTGCGGCGCTACGCGCCGGACACGCCGGAGGAGCTCGAAGCCATCATCGCGGAACTGCTCGACAAAGAGCCGCAGCGCCGCATCGCCACGCCGCTGGTGCTCTCGAACCGCCTGAAAGCCATGCTGCACGCTCTGGCGCACGATCGCCTAGGCGCGGAACCAAGAATTGAACAATCGCACGACCAAAGCGACGCGAGCGACGAATATGAATTCCGGCTCCGCGAGGAACCAACGCCGTCGCGACGCCAACTCGCGGAGCAACAAACCATCACCCCCGAGTCGCCGGGGGCGAGTTCGGAATCAGGCCTGGGGCGCAATCCCACGCGCGCGATGACCGCCCCCGGCGAGCCATCGCGCCCGCCGGCGAGCCCCGCGAGCACTTCGCCTGCGCGCCATTTCACCGTGGTCGATAACAAGGCGAGCGCGACTTCCTCGGCGGCGCTCCCGCTCGAGGACGACGGTTGGCCGGCGTGGGTCATGGTGCTTGCGTTGGGGCTAGTCGTGCTGCTGGTTGGCGGCTTGTGGTGGTTTTATACGCTGCCCCCCTCGGCAGACAAGCTCCATCAGCAAATCATGGTGGCGGTGGAGGACGGAGACCCCGCGACGCTCGCCAATGTCGAAGTGCAGATGAACACCTTCCGCGAGCACTACCCCCAGGATCCGCGCCAGGGGGAGGTCCAAAGTTTTCTGGAAGAACTGGAAATCTATCGCTTGCAACGCCGGCTGGAGTTTCGCGCTCGCCGGTTACGCGCCAGCGAATCGCTGCTCCCGGTGGAACAAGCCTATCTCGACGCCATGAGCCAAGAGCAAGCCTTGCCGGAGGTCGCCGCGTCCAAGCTCGCGGCCATTGTGAGTGTGTATGGCAGCGATCGTCAGGCGTCGCGCGCGACGGAGCGCTGTGTGGACTTGGCGCGGCGGCAGTTGGCCCATCTGCGCGAGCGGATGGCGCGCAGCGAGGCGGAACACAGCAAAGTGCTGGCGGCGCGATTGCGGGAAGCTGCCAATCTTATCGACGACGACCCCAAAACCTCGCGGATGATTTGCGAGGGACTCGTGACGCTGTACCAGGATAAACCTTGGGCCGCGGCGGCCGTCGAACAAGCCCGGCAAATTCTCCAGTCCCTGGACGAACAAGGCTCTTCCTCAATCGCCCCTTAAGGGCGACCGGTAAATAACTTCTGGTCCTGTGAATACAAACGTCGCGACTTGCGTGACATCTGGATGCTGATCTGTGGCTGGCCCCGAACGTCTTCCCGGACCCCATCCAGGTCGTCTGGATGGTGAATGAGTTCCTTGGCTGAAGATCGCCCCGTGGCGTCGGCAGCCCGCAGGACTTCTTCACCATCGGGGCGAGCCCGATGGGGTCGTGATGTTGGTACGTTTGGCTACTAGCTCACCAACTCGCTCACCATCCGCACAAGGCGGATGGGGTCGTGATCTATTGGCCGGCGTGAAACTCGGACATTTGATCAATCGCCCCTTAAGTTGTTTTCCCGAGCTGGCGCATGTGCCTTCGGGTGACTGTTCTTCGTTCGAACCGCTGATCGCCGCCATCATCGACGTCTCGTTGTCGTCAAGAAACGACGCCCATGAAGTCTCTATGCCCTGATAGATTCTGCCTTGCGCCATCATTGCCAGGCGGTGTCGCTGCCAAGGCTATTTTCCTCGATCTTGCCCAGGCTTTGCGGCACGGCTCCTGAGCTTGAGGAGCCCGATGAATCGAATCCCGTTAAGTTTGCTATGATAATCGGGCTGGGAATGTCTATCCGAGGAGAAGCGATGTTCAAACCATTATCCATCAGTCGACGCGAATGGCTGGGAACGGCTCTAGCTGCTACAGCGTTACTCGGACCAAGCAGCATTGCAACGGAGGCGATCGCCAAGGAAGCAGCGCAACTCCCCAAGGCGAAACGCCCGAAGCCGCCGTACCGCGTGTGGTTCCAGCCACGGCAGTTCGAGCGCGATATGGACCTTTATCGAAACATGACCATCGATGCGAGCGGCTGGCTCGATCCACGGCTGGCAGAGCTAGCAGGCAAGACGGCGCTCGCCTGGGTGTATGGGCTTCAGCACCCGTATGCGACTGGTTCCGAATATTGGCGCGACGCTTGTAGCGAACGAGCTCGCCTTTATCCGCAACAAGATTCCAAGTTGATTGGGGCAGGCATTGCCATCGACGAATGGGTGCCGCCAAAGCTCCCCATGAATGAACCGTGGTTGGCTGAAGGCCTGCGAGCCGGCCGTAAGGAAAACCCCGACGTGTTCATTGCGCTCTGGACCACCGATCCGACAAAAACGCTGTTAGAACTTGGCCATGACGGAACTTTGGACCTCATCATTGTCGAAGGTTACACGCACAGTGTCCGGCCGGAGCTATCCACCAGTTGGGAAGGAGCGCTGCGCAGATGCGACCAGTTCGCCGAGGCGGACTTGATGGACAAGACGATTTTTAGCTTTGGTCATATTACCGACCGGCCAAACAACCGCGGCGAACGCCTGAAACCAGCCTGGCTCGCCAAACACGCGGACGAACTCAAGAAGCGATATCCCGCGATGCCGGGCGTCGCATTTTTTCAGTCGGAAGACCCCGACACCCCAGAACTCCGCGAATTGGTGCGATTTTGCGACCGCATTAGCGGAGAGTTGTGGCCTGGCGAGCGGAAGTGAAGGTTCAAGAAAGTCCTGTCGGACATCGGATACCTGACGATCGCAATCCACCAAACTGGATGGGAAGACGCGCCCCTCCCGTCGATATCTGCATGCTCCTGTTCGGCCGCGTTCCAACAAATGGCGAAAATTGAAAAAAATCAATGTGGCGTGCTTTGCACGCCATGGGCCCTATTCCGGCAGGAAGTCTTGCACGACGGTGGCCTGGCGGACTTGGCGCGTCTCCGGCTCGATCACGCGGAGTCGAACTTGCACACCCCGCAGCGGCACGGGATACGGCGGCGAAGTTTCACGCTCGGCGACGTCGTCGACGCCGTTGGCGTTATCGTCATCGAGGCCATTGGTGGCGCGGTCAATCAAGCCATCGTTGAATTGATCGATGCCATCATGCTCGTAGAAGTATGACCAGGTGTCGTAGATCGCGTAGTTCTGCAAGCCGGACTTCGTCACCGGGGTTGTGGTGTACTCCCCGGTCCCGGTGTTGTGATTGAGATCAACAAACGTGCCGACACCAATCGGCGAGGTACCGCTGCCGCTATAACCAGGGTCGCCAGGAGCGAGCGCTTCGCTGCCGTTCGTTTGCACGACCGCTGCGCGATCGAAGACCCGCATGTCGAAGCCGATCACGTTGGTCAAGATCACATCTTCGCCGAGACGATCACCGCTGAGAATGTAGCCAGAATTAAGCAAGCCATTGGTCAAGTTCGGAGGCCCGGGGAACGTTGGCGAATTACCAAAACGATTCTCGCGTTGGGAGAGGTCCGAGAGCGAATTGGCGATGAGAATCGGATTGTTACCGGCGTCTACGCCGATCCGAACCGAAATATCGTTGTTCTGAAGAAACTGAGCCAACTGGGTTCCCGCCGTTCCCAGATTGCCGCTATTGTTATTCAAATCAGGCCGCACGAGCAACACACGGCGGTGGACAGTCACCGGGCGACTGGGATCGTACGTTCCCGTGTTCACCGTGGCCTGCTCGGTTCCGTTATTGAAGCTGGTAAACCAGACCACCTCGGCCACTTGCGACTGGATCATCGTGCCGTTATATCGCCCCACGAACGGTTCGCCGGAGCTGCGCACCGTCATCCCAATCACGTCATCCACATCGCCGACATAGTTGTAGCTCGTAGCCTGATAGGTATTGTCGCGGCTCACCCCGTCATACAGCGAGAGATAACCTTCGCCCGCGCCTGCCTGCGGCCAGGGGCGAACCTCCACGGTGAGGTTTTGCAGATCCTCTTGCAGGCGTAGCCGGACGCCGCGGAGCTGCGTGGAGATTTCGATAGCGGCGCGGCCGCGACTCGACACCTCGCCAATGCTTTGAAAGGTCTGCGTCACCGCAAACATCAGCAGGATTGTGCACGTCATGGCGACGAGCATTTCAACCAGCGTGAGCCCTCGTTTAGCGCGCGCGACTCGCGAAGCCTGATAGGAGGCCGACAGCATGAACGTGTTCCTTCTCCCCTTAACCTCTGTTCCGGTTCCGAGCGGCCGGCGCGAAGGGAGCGCGCCGCAGATAAGCCTGGCGAAGAGCAAAGGCAGAAAAACCGGCCCTGTCACCCACTTCGCCACGATCTATAAGACCTTTTCCGACGCAGGTTGTCAAGTTTTCTGGCCGACGAGTGGGCGGCGGCAACTGGTTACGTCTACAATATCCGCCAAACCTTACCCCCCGTCTGCGAAGGATCACGCCATGGACCCCCGAACCGTCAGCAAGCTCGAACAAAAGTTTCAGGAAGCAATGATTGATATCCTGGTAAACATGGGGCTCAAGAAAGTACCGCTATTGCCAAGCCAGACGACAGCCCATCTGATGGCCAAGGCCGCAGTGACAGTGTACGAGGCAGCGGTGGAAAACAATCAGCGCGAGGTGTGACAATGCCCTACTCCCAGCCCCTCGCCGTGGCGTTGCTGAAAAAAACATGTCCCCGTGCTCAAGCACAAGCCGTAGACCGCTGCGCGGAATAGCAAGACGCACTCACAGCACAACCAAATCCAGCTTGACGGAATGGCGAAGACGTTCTTGGGCTGCCCGCGCCACGGCGGACCGCATTCGGCGACCAACTTGTCGCTTTACGCCAGCCAACTGGGCAATTCGCCTGCTTCCGGCATTTCGATGACTTTGACGCTGTGGATGTGGGGGTGGGCGAGAACTTCATCGATGGCCGCTTGCGACGGGAGGCTATCGATATTGAGCACGCCGACCGCTTTGCCGCCGGCATTGGCGCGGCCTACGGACATCTGTGCGATGTTGATGTTATGCGCACCGAAGATGGTTCCCACCTTGCCGATCATGCCAGGCACGTCGTCATGCGTGAAGATCAGCAATTTACCATCCAGATAGGCTTCCAGGCGAAACTCGGCGAGCCGAAACAGGCGGGGCATGTTGTTGCCGAACAGCGTGCCGCCGGCGACGTAGGTTTGGCCATCGCTGGTCACCTCGGCGGTAATCGACGAACTGAACGCGCCCGGCTCGGTGCGCGACTGCTCGAGGAGTTGAATGCCGCGCTCGCGGAGGAGCACTTCGGCATTGACGATGTTCACGCCCCCATCGAGGGCCCGCTCCAACAGTCCAGCGCAAAACGCCGCCGTGAGGAGCTTCGTGTCCTTCTTCGCCACTTCGCCTCGATAGTTGAGCCGGCACGAAGTGACGCTGCCACTTTGCCACGCCGCGAGCAACAGCCCCAAGCGATAGGCGACATCGAGATAGCCTTTGATCGAGGCGAGCGTCTTGGGATCGACCGACGCCATGTTCACCGCGTGGCGAATCTCGCCGGTGGTGAGATACTTGACGAGCAGTTCCACCGCTTCCACGGCCACGCTCGTTTGCGCCTCTTCCGTGCTCGCGCCCAGGTGCGGCGTGCACAGGACGTTGTCGAGTTGAAAGAGCGGGCTATCAGTGCAAGGCTCGTGGGCGTACACGTCCAAGGCGACGCCGCCAATAATTCCGCTCTGGAGCCCCTCCAGCAGCGCCGCTTCATCAAAAATACCGCCGCGAGCGCAGTTCACGAGCTTCACGCCTGGCTTGAGGAGCTTGAGCTCCTTGTGGCCAATGATCGGCTCCGGCGTGGGGGGCGTGTGCACCGTGACGTAATCGGCGCGGGAGAGCAGGTCCGCAATGTTTTCGACCCGCTCGATGCCTAGCTTCTGCGCCTGTTCAGGCGTCAGGAACGGATCGAACCCCAAGACGCGCATTTGAAAGGCCGTCGCCCGCTTGGCGACTTCCTGGCCAATTCGCCCGCACCCGATGATGCCGAGCGTCTTATCGGCGAGCTGCGTTCCCATGTAGGCGCCGCGATTCCACGTCCCTTGCCGCAGCGAAAGGAACGCAGGCGCGACTTTACGACTCAGCGCGAGCATCAGCGCGAGCGCGTGCTCGGCCGTGCTGATGGTGTTGCCGGTCGGCGTGTTCATCACGATGATGCCGAGTCGCGTAGCGGCATGGCGATCGATATTGTCAACGCCTACCCCCGCCCGCACGATCGCCTTGAGCTTTCGATTCCCCTCCAGCGCTTCCGCGGTGATCTTGACGCCGCTGCGGCAGATCGCGCCGTCGTACTCCGCTAAGACCTGGCGCAGTTCTTCCCCTTTGAGCCCCTTGCCGTCAGGCGCCAGGCGCACATCGAACTTGACGCCGGGCGAGTTCTTCAACAGTTCGAGGCCTTCCGGCGAAATCGGATCCAGGACGACGATGCGATGCATGAGCGTGGGGGGTGGGAGTGCTGGTAGCGGGTATGAAAACGACCGGTCAGCCGTTCTGTTTGACGAAGTCCTGCATGAAATCGTGCAGGGTAATTACGCCTTCTAGCGGCATGGCATTATAAATCGACGCCCTCATGCCGCCGACGCTGCGATGGCCTTTGAGCGTATAAAGATCATGCTGCTCTGCCTCCGCCACAAACTTCTTTTCAAGTTCCGGCGACGGCAAGCGAAAGGTGACGTTCATCAGCGAGCGAACATCCGGCTGCGCGTGCCCTTGGTAGAAACCGTGCGACGCATCAATCACGTCGTAGAGCAGCTTCGCCTTTTGCCGATTGAGTTCGTGCATCTTCGCCAGGCCGCCCATGTCGTTCAGCAGCCAGCGCGTCACCAGGTTGAACATGTAAATCGCGAAGCAGGGGGGCGTGTTCCACATCGAATCCTGCTCAGCATGATTCTTGTAATTCAGATAGCCGGGCAAGTTGTCCGCCGAGCGCTTCAACAAATCATCGCGCACGACTGCGACTGTCAATCCTGCTGGGCCGGCATTCTTCTGGGCGCAGAAGTACAACAGGCCATATTTATTCACGTTGAGCGGGCGATAGAAGATGTCGCTCGACGAGTCGCACACCAGCGGCGCGCCGTTGGTTTCAGGCTCGGTCGGGAACTGCACGCCTTGAATGGTTTCGTTCGACGTGATGTGCACGTAGGCCGCCTGGGGATTGATCTTCAGTTCATCAGACTTAGGCAGACGATCGTAGTTGGTCTCCTGGCCATCCCAGACGACGCGGACCGGGCCTTCCCGCTCGGCTTCCGCCTTGGCCGATTTGCCCCACGAACCGGTGATGACATAATCGGCCGCCGCGCTCTGACCGCGCAGCAAGTTCATCGGAATCATCGAGAACTGCAGCCTCGCCCCGCCTTGCAAGAACAGCGTGGTGTAGCCATCGGGAATGTTGAGGAGTTGCTTGAGATTCGCCTTGGCCTCTTCCAGGATGGCGACAAACTCCTTGCTGCGGTGGCTTATTTCCAGCACCGAAGCGCCCACGCCGGGGAGCGCGAGCATTTCGGCCTGCGCTTGTTCGAGGACCGCGAGCGGCAGCACGGCCGGGCCCGAGGAAAAGTTGTAAACGCGTTTCACAGCGACGGACGGCATGCCAAACCTCAGCGAACAATCAACGCACCTCGCCGCCGCCCCCTACATTGAGCGATGTTTGCGGCACAGATACAAAGACGCGATTGTACGGCGCAAGGTTCAGAGAGGGGAGGGGTGGACACCGAGAGAGTGAACGCGCACGGCAGCAAAACCTCACGCGTTACACTCGCACGAGAAGGTCATTCTTTGTCCGCTGCTGGGGCAGTTTCCGTCGTCGAGTCCTTGCCATCGGTGTCGCTGGGCTTGTCAGCCTGTTTTGAATCATTCTCCGTAGAATCATTCTCTGTAGCGCCGGTTGGATTCTCGTCCGCTTTCGGGGCGTCTGGGGGTGTGGGATTCGTGGTTTTGTCCTCGGGTTTCGCTGCGGGCTTTTCCGTGGCTTTGGCATCTGCACCGGAGCCGTTTTGCGCGCGGATTGCGGCGATCTGGCATTGGCGGGCGAGGTCGATCGCGGCGCCAAGGTTGCGCGCGGATTCTTGCGGAGCATGGAAGCCCATGCTGTTCTCAGCCGAGACGAAATCGAGACGCCACTGGGCCTGGCGGTGCAGTTCCCGCGCCTCGGCCAAGCTGGCTTCGTCAACGCCCATCTCCTGCGCCTTTTTGATCTCCTCAATCGCACTTAAGAGCGCCGCCTCGCCCCGGTCCAGCAACATGCGCGTTCGTTCTTGAATCGCCTCGGCGCGGGCGATGATTTCCTGTTCGTCGTAGCGATGGCACGTTTGGCAAGCCCGCGAAACATTCAAGAGCGGCGAGCGGACATGGTGATCGCTAATCTTGACCGCTCCCTCGCGTTTGTAAGGCATGTGGCAATCGGCGCACGAGACGCCGCTGCGAGCGTGAATGCCTTGGCTCCACATTTCAAACTCTGGATGCTGGGCCTTGAGCATCGACGCTCCGGTCGTCTTATGCTTCCAGTCCGTGAACTCCTGCTCGTCGTAGTACGCCCCGATCTGATCGGCTTTCAAACCGTTCGCCCACGGGTACGTGACGACCTTTTGCTCGCCTTTGAAGTAGTATTCGACGTGGCATTGCCCGCAGACCATCGACCGCATTTCCTGCCGCGAAGCGTCTGTGTTGGGATTGAATTCGTCCTTGCGATCCCCTTTGCGCCACCGTTCGATGCTAGGCAAGTGGGGCACAGGCTCGTCGGACTTCGCCAACGCGCGGATGCCGTTGAGAAAGCCGGGGCGCGTGATCCGCAGTTGCAGCGAGTTCGGCGCGTGGCAGTCGATGCAAGCGACGGGATGGTTAACGAGCGGGTTCCCCTGGGCGTCAGTCAAGTGCCGCGCCTCGGCGTACGGCATACCACAAACGATCTCAAAACCCTTTTGAACCTGGGCTTCTGGCTGATCGTCGGGAATGCCAGCTTTTTTGCCTTCATGACGATAGGCCGGCATGATCGAGGCGTGGCATTGCAGGCAAGCGCCTGGCTGTTTCAACTTCGTAACCCGCTCGGTTTCTTCCTGATCGACAAGCATGTACGCATGGCCGCGCTCCTCGCGGTAGTCGAGCGCAAACCCGTAACCGGCGAAGAACTCGCGCCACTCGGGATCCTGATCCAGCTTTTGAAAGGCTTCGCTGCCGCCGTAGCGGGTCCGCTCGGTATCGACGGTGCGGAGATAGCTGTCGTACTGACGCGGATAGTTCTTGCCCCAC
>CAUJKE010000310.1 GCA_963205385.1 Planctomycetota bacterium
ACGGGCCTAAGACCGCTTCGCGGAGAAGGAGCGTAAACGCCCCTGGGCAGTCGCGGTCGCGATGCTTGTGCAGAGGGGCTAATAATCGCCGCTAATGTTGGGGGGCGGTTGCGCGGGAGTAGCTGGGGGACTCGCTCACCATCGGGGCGAGCCCGAAGGGGGTCGTGAGGGGAGGAGGGGTGCGAGTCCTTTAGCTCACCAACTGGCTCACCATCGGGACGAGCCCGAAGGGGTCGCGGGGTGGCGGTGGCGGTAATGGCGCAGAGGGGCTAATAATTGCCGTTATTGGTGGGGGGCCATAGGATATGCAGTCAAGAAGGTCGGTATTCAGGGCTGCTCACGGTTCTTCTTGGCGATCAGGCGGGAAATTGGCCGGTGCTTGAGCGCGGGTAACGCCTGGCGAGTTCCATTACTTGGCGTCGGCAGTGTCCGGCAGTCGTGGTCAAGAATGATCTGGCTACGAGGCTTCGTTGCCGTTGCAGGCGGTTCGGAAGCCGCTATACTCTAGGGTTTCCCCCATTTGGTTCATGGCGACAGGTCGGCTCGCTGCCGGCAAGTGACGGGTAAAGGATTTAGAAATGTCCTATCAGTGCGAAGTATGCGGCAAAAAGCCCAGCATGGGTAATCAGGTCGAGATTCGTGGTAAGGCCAAGTACCTCGGCGGCGTCGGCACCAAGGTTACCGGCATCTCACGCCGCAAGTTCAAGCCGAACCTGCAATCGATCAAGGTCAGCACGACCAACGGCACAGTCAAGACGATGCGCGTCTGCACCCGTTGCATCCGCACCGGCACGATTCGGAAGGCGGTGAAAGCCCGGCCGTTCATGTTGCCTGCGAGCGCTAGCAAAAAGGCGTAGCCGATGACGCTGACGCGCCGCGATGTCGAAAAAGTTTCGCTCTTGGCTCGCCTCCGCTTGAGCGCGGCGGAGCTCGAGACGATGACGCCGCAGCTCGATAAGATCGTGCATTTTGTCGAGCAACTGAACGAGCTGCATACCGACGGCGTCGAGCCGATGGCGCATGCGCTGGATCTGCGGAATATCTTTGCGGACGACGAGCCTCGCCCCAGTTTGGATCGCGACGCTGCTTTGTCGAACGCGCCCAAGCGGGATGACGAATGCTATCGCGTGCCGGCCGTGCTCGGCGAATAGCCCCGCCTTACGCACTCGGGGCGCGGCACGCTAAACTACCGTCCCCACGGGCTATGCGAACCGGACGGACGAATGCGCCGTCCTTCTTGGAAAGGAGCCGCGCCGCCGCCAATGTCGCTTTTGAATCATACTGCTACCGAACTGTTGGCGAAGTTAGAGTCGCGCGAGGTGAGCTCCGCGGAACTGACAGCGGCTTATCTGAAGCAGATCGAAACGCTCGATCCCCAGGTGCAAGCCTATTTGCGAGTGCTGCCGGAGAGCGCGCTGGCCAAGGCGAAAGAAATCGACGCGCGCCGCGCGGCGGGGCAACCGGTCGGCAAGCTCGGCGGACTGCCGGTCGCCATTAAGGACGTGATCTGCACCCAAGGCGAAGTGACGACGTGCGCCTCGAAGATGCTGGAGACGTTCGTCCCGCCTTACAACGCGACGGTGGTCGAGAAGCTGCGCGCGGCCGATGCGGTGCTGATCGGCAAGACGAACATGGACGAGTTCGCCATGGGGGGCTCCACCGAAAACAGCGCTTTCCAGGCGACGAAGAATCCGTGGAACTTGGAGTGCATCCCCGGCGGTTCGAGCGGCGGCGCGGCGGCGTGCCTGGCTGCGTCGATGGCGCCGCTGTCGGTCGGCACCGATACCGGCGGATCCATTCGCCAGCCTGCAGCGTTGTGCGGCGTGACCGGGATGAAGCCGACGTATGGGCGCGTGAGTCGTTACGGGCTGGTGGCGTTCGCGAGCAGTTTGGATCAGATCGGGCCGCTGGCGCACACGGTGGAAGACGCGGCGCTGCTACTGGCCGTGCTCGCGGGGCATGATCCGCTCGATTCGACTTCGGCGGATGTCGAAGTGCCGGACTATCGCGCGGCGCTGTCGCAACCGTTGAAGGGGCTGAAGATCGGCGTGATCAAAGAGCACTTTGGCGAAGGGCTCGATAACGAGATCGCCGCGGCGGTGCAGGCGGCGGTGCAGGAATATGAAAAGCTCGGCGCGACGGCGAAGGAGATTTCACTTCCGCATAGCAAGTACGGCATCGCGACGTATTACATCATCGCGCCGTGCGAAGCCTCGAGTAACCTGGCTCGCTACGACGGCGTACACTACGGCTATCGCACCGATGAAAAGGCGATGCTGGCGGAACTCGATGCGGAGCGCGCGGCGCTCGTCAAAGCAGGCCAGCAGCAAGAGGCCGATAATCTCGATACGCCGCTGGTGCGACTCTATCGGCAGTCGCGGGCAGAGGGCTTTGGCCCCGAAGTGAAACGCCGCATCATGCTCGGGACGTACGCGCTGAGTGCTGGTTATTACGATGCGTATTATTTGAAGGCACTGAAGGTGCGGCGGCTGATTCGGCAGGATTACGACCACGCCTTTAAGGAAGTGGACGTGATCCTCGGCCCCACGACGCCGACGCCTGCATTTAAGATGGGCGAGAAGTTGAACGACCCGCTGGCGATGTATTTGGAAGACTTGTACACGGTGACGGCGAACCTGGCCGGGGTCGGCGGGATTTCGATTCCGTGCGGATTCACCAAGAGCAACTTGCCGATTGGCTTACAGATTCAAGCCCCGGCGTTTGCGGAAGCGAAGTGTTTGCAGGCAGCGCACCTGTTTCAGCAGGCGACCGATTGGCATAACCGGCGGGCGAAGTTGCAGTAGGGGTGGAACATGAAGGCGGCCTTTGCGATCCGACGGATTCACCATCCGCACAAGGCGGTTGGAGTCTTGTGGGGAACGGGGGTTCGGCGATCTGCACTTCAGCGAGTTTTCCAGCGACAGTGATGAAGGATAGCCCATGAGCGAACGGCCTTACGATATTGTGATTGGTCTTGAAGTTCACGTGCAGCTCAAGACGCGGACGAAGTTGTTTTGCCGGTGCAGCACGCAGTTTGGCTTGTCGCCGAATACCTCGACTTGCCCGGTCTGCATTGGGATGCCGGGATCGCTGCCGGTGATGAATCGGGAAGCGTTTGGGTTGGCGCTGAAGACGGCGGTGGCGATCAACTGCCACATCCCCGAGTTCACGAAGTGGGATCGCAAACAGTATTACTATCCCGACTTGCCTAAGGGATACCAGATCAGCCAGTACGACTTGCCGATGTCCGAGAAGGGTTGGCTGGAGATTAGCGATCCCAAAGGGGAGTTCGAGCCCAAGAAGGTCGGCATCACGCGGGCGCATTTGGAAGAGGACGCCGGCAAGAGTTTGCACGATGAAGTCGCCGGTAAGGCGGATAGTCGGATCGACTTGAATCGGACGGGAACGCCGCTGCTCGAAATCGTGAGTGAGCCCGACATGCGTAGCCCGCGCGAGGCGAAGGCGTATTTGACGGAATTGAAACTGCTGTTGGAATACTTGGACGTTTCCGACTGCAACATGCAGGAAGGTTCGCTGCGGGTGGATGCGAATGTGAACTTGCATATCCACAACGGGGAGGGCCAGAAGATCGCGACGCCGATTGTCGAGATCAAGAACATGAACAGCTTCCGCGCGGTCGAGCGAGCACTCGCGTATGAAGCCCAGCGGCAGTACGAGGTTTATCAAGAGACCGGCCGGACCATCGGCCAGGTGCCGAAGCAGACCCGCGGTTGGGACGATCAAGCGATGGTGACGCGCGGGCAGCGGCATAAAGAAGAATCGAGCGATTACCGTTATTTCCCCGATCCAGACCTGTGCCCGGTGATTACGACTGCGGCGGAAGTCGAGGCGGTGCGGAACAACTTGGGCGAATTGCCTGCGCAATTGCGCGTGCGGCTGGAAAGCACCTACGGCATCACGCCTTACGATAGTGACGTGATTGTGAGCCAAGGGCGGCCGACGGTCGAGTATTTCGTCACGCTGGCGGAAGCGACCGCTGACGGGAAGCGGGCGAGCAACTGGGTGCAACAGGAAGTGCTCCGCGTGCTCAACGAAACCGGCGGCGCGATCAGCGACTTTCCCGTGAAAGCCGCAGGTCTGGCGGTGCTGGTCAAGGCGGTGATCGACGGCGAGCTCGATGTGAGCCGCGCGAAGGAAGTGTTCAACGACATGGTCGCGACCGGCAAGTCGGCGGCAGCCATCATGCAGGAGCGGGGCATCGAAAAGGTCGATAGCTCCGCGCTGAAGGCGCTCTGCGCCGAACTGCTCGCGGCCAGTCCGCGGATTGTTGCCGATGTGAAGGCCGGCAAGGAGCAAGCTGTCGGCGCCATTGTCGGCCAGGCCAAGCGGAAGAATCCCAACGTTAGCCCAGGCGAAGTGCGGGCGATTTGCCTGGAGTTGATTCAGGAAATGTAGCCGCGGCGCGATAGAATGGTGCGAGGAGACCGATTCCATGACTACCACCATCGACCTGGCCGTTTCGCAGCCCACGCTCGAAGAACTGCTCAAACTCACCGCCGCCGGCACGGAAGTGGTATTGGTCAATGGCGGTACGCCAGTCGCGCGTTTGACGCCGTCGGCGCGCAGTATCCCAACAACCGCGCAACCCAGAACGCCTGACCTCTTTCCGGGTGCGATTTGGGCGAGCGAAGACTTCGACGATCCGCTGCCGGATGAGTTTTGGCTTGGTGGTGAGCCATGAAGTTGCTGCTTGATACCCATACATTCATTTGGTGGACGACCGATGCGAAGCGATTGAGCAGCGCTGCCTCTACGGTACTGGCCGACCCACACAATCAGGTTTGGTTAAGTGTCGCGTCTGCTTGGGAGATGCAGATAAAGTTGCACGTTGGCAAGCTGACATTGCAATTGCCGCTACAAACGCTGATAGGGGGACAAGAGGCGACCAATGGGATGCTCGTGCTTCCGATACTGCTATCACATGTCATTCAATTGGACGAGTTGCCTTTGTTGCATCGCGATCCGTTTGACCGATTGTTGGTTGCCCAAGCCATCGCGGAGGGTTGCACCTTGATTTCGGTCGATCCACTTATTGCTCAGTATTCCGCTCCGGTACTGTGGTAGTCCGATGTCTCCGATAATCACACTCACCACCGACTTCGGCCTCACCGGCCATTACGTCGCACAAATGAAAGGGGCGATCCTGAGCATCAACCCCGCTGCGCAGTTGATCGACATTACGCACGCGATTGGGCCGCAGAATGTTCGCCAAGGGGCGGTGGCGATGCGCGATGCGACGGCGATGTTTCCCATGGGAAGCGTGCATGTCGGCGTGGTGGATCCAGGCGTGGGAACCGCGCGGAAGATTGTCTATGCGGAAATCGACGGGCGGCATTACATCGCGCCGGACAATGGCTTGCTGGGCCTGGTGCAGCGCGAAGCGACGAATGTGACGCGGATCATCGCGGTGGAGAATCGCAAGTACTGGCGGGAAGCGGTCTCCACGACGTTTCATGGCCGCGACATCATGGCGCCGGTCGCGGCGCATGTGAGTTTGGGCGTCGACCCGACAGACCTTGGCAAAACGCTCACGGCGATGCAAACGCTCGACTGGCCGGAACCGCTCGTGACGCCGTCAGCGGCCCAAGGGGAGATTGTCGAGATCGATCATTTCGGCAATGCGATTACGAATTTGCGACAAGAGCATTTGCCCGGCGCAACACCACAGCATTGGGGGCAAGTGGAGATTCTCGCGGGGAGTTCGCTCCGCATTTCTGGGCTCAGCGCGACCTATGGCGAGCGCGCCTCGGGGGCCGGGGCGGCGCTCATCGGTTCCGGCGGTTACTTGGAGATCGCGGTTGTCGGCGGCAGCGCGGCGGAGCGGTTTTCGCTCCAGGTGGGCGATGCGGTGACGGTCTGTTGGTCGGCGAAAGCCAGCCCCACGCCCCGTTGATGCACACGCCTGGCCCGCAGGACGTAAATTGCCCCCCCTCGCACGGTGCGGGTTTGGGTTGGCACGTCTCGCACCAGACCTTACAATACGCGCACAACGAAGCTCCTCTCACTTGCGACCGAAAACCGGAGTCCTGCCTGTGGCCGGGAAGATCGAAGGCGCCGTCGTGGCCATCAGCGAAGCCGGGAACCTGGTCACCGACATCTCGGCTGACCAGTTGGCCGATGTGCCGCGCAATGAGTCGGTGACGGTCTCGTGCGACGAGCACGAAACCATCGGCATCTTTTCGGCGGATCATCAAGAACCTCCCATGACGCTGCTGGCGGTCGTAGGCAGTAACGGCCAGCTCGAACTGGAGATCGTCGGCGATAGCGCGAAGCTGATGCTCGGCGTGCGCGTCGGCGAGAAGGTGGTGGTGAAGTGGTAAGTGCCGCTGGCCGCTAACTTCTTTAACTCCCTGCGGCCAGCGCCGTCGCAAGTTTCTGAGAATTGGGAACACTGTTGGAATCGAACGAATCGTACGACGAACTGGCCGCGTGGGATCGCACGCACGTCTGGCACGCTTTCACGCAGATGCAGGAGTATGAGCCGCTGATCATCGAGCGGGCCCAAGGGTGCACGTTGATCGACGTCCACGGCCGGCGATACCTCGATGGCGTGAGTAGCCTGTGGTGCAACGTGCATGGGCACCGGCATCCCAAGCTGGATGCGGCGATTCGCGCGCAACTCGATAAAGTCGCGCACGTGACTTCCTTGGGGCTCTCCAATCCCACAACGATCCGCCTGGCGAAGCGGTTGTGCGACCTGGCGCCGCGGGGGCTCGAACACGTCTTCTTCAGCGATAGCGGCGCGACGGCGGTGGAAGTGGCGCTGAAGATGGCCTTTCAATACTGGCGGCAATGCGACGAGCCGCGGCCGCGCAAGTCCCAGTACATCGCGCTCGATGCGGCCTATCACGGCGATACGCTCGGGAGCGTGAGTGTCGGCGGCGTGGCGCGGTTTCATGAAATGTTCCGGCCGCTGCTCTTTGACGTCTTGCGACTGCCGGCGCCGGATGCGTACCGATTGCCTGCTGGCATAAGCCGCGAAGATGCTGCGCAACATTATCTGCAGCAGCTCGCGCGTTTATTGAACGAACATGCCGATCAGGTCGCGGCACTTGTGATCGAGCCGCTGGTGCAATGCGCCGCGGGAATGGTGATGCACCCCGCCGGTTACTTGCGCGGCGTGCGCGAGTTGACGCGCAAACACAACGTGCTGCTCATCGCCGACGAGGTCGCGGTCGGCATGGGGCGCACCGGGCGGATGTTTGCCTGTGAGCAGGAAGACGTGTCGCCGGACTTTCTCTGCCTGGCGAAGGGGTTGACCGGCGGGTACATGCCGGTCGCGGCGACATTAACCACCGACGAAGTGTGGAAGGCGTTCTTGGGGGATTATGCTTCCAGCCGGACGTTCTTCCACGGCCATACGTTCGGCGGCAATCCGCTGGGCTGCGCCGCGGCGCTCGCGACGCTGGACGTGTTTGAAGAGGAACAGACCCTCGCGAATTTACAGCCGAAAATGGCCCGGCTGGCCGAACATCTCGCCCGGATCGCCGCGCATCCGCATGTGGGGCAGGTGCGGCAGTGCGGGATGCTGGGGGCGATCGACCTGGTGGCGGATAAGGGGGCGCGAACGCCGTTCCCTTGGGAAGAGAAGCGCGGCTTGCGCGTCTGCGAGCACGCGCTTACGCAAGGCGTCTGGATTCGCCCTTTGGGGAATGTCCTCGTGCTGATGCCGCCGCTGGCGATCTCGCTCGCGGAGATCGACCAGTTATGCGCCGCGACCGCCGCCGGCATTCACGCGACGCTGGGCGAACACCGCAGTTCTAAGCAATAGCGGATGGCGTCAGACTTCAGGCCGTGCCCGAGGCTCCAGGGAGCCCGTACGCGGGTGAAATCGGCGGCAGGCGGTCTCGCGAAAACCCCTTCACCTTGACCACGCGGGACTTGTGAGTTAGGAATTGAGGATTCGGTATGTTGTCGTCAGGCGGAGAGGGTTAGCGCCTGGGCGATGGGGACGTTCTAACCCAATGTTCGAGCAAGAAGGTACACAAGCTGTGACGATCACCCGCGTTGGTTCCAACGACAAGTACGCCAGTGGCTGGAGTGCGGCGTTTGGAAAGGCCAGCGGCGCCAAGAAGCAGGCTGCCGCGCAATCCACGGCGGCGAAGCCGGCCGCCAAGAAAAAGGCAGCTCCCAAGAAAGCCGCCAAAAAGTCCAAGAAGTAGCCGCTGTACTGCGCGACTTTACCGTGCGACTTTACTGCGCCGCGTTACTTTGCCATGGCTTGTGCGAGTTCCTCGAGGAGCTTCACGGCCTCAGGCGGGAAAGCATCTTTGTCGATGCTCCAAAAGTTAACGGTCGCAGCAGCGCCGTCGATTTTGACCGGCACGTGCAAGCTCGAGGCGACCCCGCGCGACATGAGCTTGAGGTCCGGCGCGGTTGCGGTGTCGAGATCGTTGTAGACGACGGCCTTCGATCCCTGGGCAATCGCCGCGACCTGGCTTTCCTGGGCGGCAACTTTGATTCCGGTTGCGCCCAAAGTCGCGCGCAACCGCGGTTCCTGCACCGCGCGCGTCACCTCCAGCGTCTCCCCGTCGAGCGTCGTTAAGCACACGCGGTCGAGCTGTGGAAACTGGGAACGGAGCGCGGTCCCGAGGGCAATGAAGCGCGTGTTGGAATCCGTCGCGCCAGCGGCCAGTTTGAGCAGTTGAGGATCGACTTCGGTTTGGCCGTTCTGGTATGCCGCCAGGAATTGGTCGACGCGCGCCGTCGCGAGCGGCTGCTTAGTCAGGTCTTGGTCGGCCAAGGCGATGTCGAAGTAGCCGATCATCATCTCCTCCCAAGTCTGGTCGCCCCAGCGCACGGTGGCGGTGGGATCTGGATTGGCGAGGTTGTCCTCGGAATTATCGAAATAAGCCGTGCAGTGCATGCGCGTGCCGGCCGGCAGCAGCTTGGGCTCCGCCAACGCATAGCCATTTTGCCAGTTAAAGTCGTAGTGCGGCACGTCGAGCAGCACTTCGCGCTTCCCATCGGGATAGATGGCTTCGTAGCGGAAGGACTTGCCGCGCAAGTGCATGTGCGGGAACAGCGCGAGCAGTAGCGAGTCTTTGTCGAAGCGGTGCTCGGCCTCCACGCGATGATTATCGTCGCCAGGCGGAATCACGAAGCGGTCATTGGCCGCCTTTTGCGTGGCGACTTCGCGGCGCACTGTCTTGGGATCGGCGAACTTGAAGCCGACGCAACTACGGTCTTCTTGCGCGGTGCCGTTGGGGGTGTAGTGCATTTGGAAGATCAGTTGAGAACCGGCCGGAATGAACTTGGCCAGGCCTTCTTTCAGCATCAGCGGCTGAGCGCCAGGCGCGGTCGCGGTCAGCCAATCGGAATCGAGTTCGCTACGGCTCGCGGCCCCACGCTTTCCCGGCGGTTTGACGGCGACGATGATGTGGTGGACCACCGCCCGATTCCCAGGGCGGCACTCGGCGGCTTGAATCCATTTGTCTTCCTTGAAGCCGGGATCGACCAGGAAATATTGGTAACGCACTTCGCCGCGAGCAGGCACCTTGAACGACTTGTCCGACATATACACGACCAGGTCAGGCTCGCCGATCCGCCAGCCTGCGACGAACTCCGGCGGCACAGGCAAATCGGCCGGATCGCCTTGGGGAGCGCCGGCGGCGACCCAGTCGCGAATGAGTTGCTTGTCTTCGTCCGAAAGACGAATGTCATTGGCGAATTTGCCGTGCTCGGGATTGGCATGCCACGGCGGCATGCGCTCCTCTTGCACAACTTCGTCGATCATCTCCGCCCAGCCGACGACCTCTTCATAATTGCGGAGCGAGAACGGGCCGATTTCCCCAGGACGGTGGCATTCCACGCACCGCTTGTTGAGGATGCGGCTGATCTGTTGCGAGTACGTGACATGGCTATCGCCGCGGGCTTCCAGCACGCGCCCAATGTGGCAACCGATGGATTCGGTCTCGGGAGTCGGCACCGGCTTGTGGGCCAAGAGCGCGTCGATGGCTTCGATCAGATAGTTGCGATCGGCCGCGTTCTTCTGACGCCCGTAGGTGAACTGGTTGTCGATTCGCCCGTAGTATTGCACTTTGCGGTCGGCATCGAGGACAAAGACCTCCGGCGTGCGGTCGGCCGTGAAGAGATCGGCCACCGCGTTGCCGGGGTCTTTGAGCAGCGGGAACTCGATCTTATAGGTCCGCTCGAAATGCCCGAGTTCGGCGAGCGAATCTTGCTGGTTCGAGTCAATCGCGACGACGCGGACCCCTTGGTCCTGGTATTTGCCGGCAATCTCGACCAGGCGGCCGGCATACTGCTTCGCCAGCGGGCATTCAACGCCGATGAACGCGACGACAACCACCGCGCTGTCTTTCCAGTCGGCCAGCGAGTGCGCCTTGCCGCGGACGTCACCCAGCTTGAAATTCTCGATCTGGCGGCCAATGCGGCTAGGCTGCGGCGCTTCCGCCCCGCTCACGGCCGCGATCCCCCAGCCGCTGAGAATGAGCAACATGCTTGCCAAAAACCGGAACTGCATCGTCAAATCCTTCAAACGGTTCGCCGCCACAAAATGCCCTAACGGGGTACGGGAGATAAAACCCCAGCTAGCGGCAAGATGTTTCGTTTCCTGCTCAGGCTCGCCCGAGAAATTCGCCGGTGCGGGTATCCACTTTGATGATTTCCCCCTGACTGATGTACTCCGGCACGTGCACAATCAGTCCGGTGGAGAGCGTGACCGGCTTGGTCCGCCCGGTCGCGGAGTTTCCCTTGACGCTCGGCTCCGCGTAGGTGATTTCCAACTCCACCGCGGTGGGCAACTGCACGCCGACGCACTCGTCGTTGTAAATCAGCGCCAGCATCCCCTCGAGGTTTTCGGTGAGGTAGGGAATTTCCTCCTCCAGATCCTCGCGGGGGAGCGAATACTGGTTGTAGTCCTGTTGGTCGAGGAAGTGCAGCATGTCCGGTTCCGCATACATCAACTTGATGGGGCGGCGCTGAAAGTCTGCTTCATCCAGCGAATCGGTCCCCTTGAGGACGATGTCGATCTTTTGCTTGGTAACGAGATTCCGCGCCCGATATTTGTAGAGCGTCGCAGCGCCGCGGGCGGACGGCGTTTGCACGTGAATGGTTTGAATGGCGATCGGCTCGCCTTCATAGACCAGGATCGCACCGGTTTTGATTTCTTTGGCCAGCATACGAGCGTTTTAGAAGAGTTGAGAGAAGGTCAGTTTCACACGAATTCGCCGGACTGCGGATCGACACCGACGCCTTGGCACAAGTTGGAAAGCCGCCGGATGACGCGGAGCAGCGTACCGGGATCGAGATGCTCATCGGCCAGCGCATCCTGGTCGTTTTCCTCGAGCCAGTCGAGCTCATCCGCAGGGAGCGCTTCTTCCAGCACCAATTGCTCGAAATGGTCGATATCCAGGCGGGCGTCGCAATGCGCTAGTTGCAACAATTGCTGATGGTTGTTGGGCGTGCGGCAGACAGGCGACAGGGTTTCGGCCAATTCCAAGGCTTGCGCGATGACGTCTTCACCGTAGACGTAGGTGATATCCATTGCGGCGAAGTCGAGCGGCGCCAGGAGCGATAGGGAGCGCAGTCGCCCTTGATCGTCGGCCAGGATCGATTTGATTTCGTAACGCGCATCGAGCGCTGCTAGTTCGCGGCGCACGGTTTCCGCCGCGGGACGACGCCCCGCTTCGAGAAACACGCAATACCGATCACGCCACCGATAGTTGTCATCCGTAAAGAGGCTCATGGCCGAGATTCTCCCATCGCACCGCGGGCCGGTTAAGGTTCGTCCGGGTCGCCTCCGAGGCCGCCATCCTGTCCCTTGCACCATTGCTCCATCGCCGTGACGACCAGATCCCGCTCGGCTGGCGATTGGGCCCAAACGGATTCATCCTGCTCGAGTCGAACTTCGTACATGCCTTCGCAGATGCAGTCCTCTTCGCCACAAAAATGCGGCACCTCGGAAATCCAGAGAATCCGATAGAGGGGGACAAACTTATCATCAATTTTACAAAACGCCGAACTCATGGCTCACCTGGATCTCCGAGAACTCACTCCACCTAAGAGAGGCATTTGTCTCTCTCTTTCCGAACCTGATGCTGTTATCATACGATGCCAAGGGTCCAGGCGGCTATCCCGTCAGCTCGCGGCGGCGACGGGCGGGGGGCGGTGGTCTACCGCTGCCCGAGCTCTTGCGAGCGTTTGGTGGCCGCTTCCACGGCGGAGATCAGCGTTCCGCGCAGGGCGTTGCTCTCTAAAATATGGAGCCCGGCGATAGTCGTCCCCCCTGGGCTGGCCACCCGATCCTTCAGCACGCCGGGATGCTCGCCGGTTGTTTGAACCATTTCCGCCGCACCGAGCACCGTTTGTGTCGCGAGGGCCGTCGCAACGTCCCGCGGCAGCCCCATGCGCACGCCGCCATCGCTGAGCGCCTCGATCATGAGATACACAAACGCCGGGCCGGAACCAGACAGGCCGGTCACCGCATCGAGCAGCTTTTCGGGCAGGGCGAACGAGATGCCGACTGCGGAGAGCAACCTGCCCACAAGTTTTTCGTCATCCACGGAACAAGAGGGGCCACACGCATAGCCGGCCGCTCCGCGACCCACCAGGCAAGGCGTGTTGGGCATGACGCGCACGACCCGCTCCGTCCCCAGTTCGTCGGTGAGTTGTTCCAGCGACGCGCCGGCCAAGATCGAAATTACCAGCTTTTGCGTCGTGAGGGCCGGCTTGAGGTCGTGGGCCACGCGCGTGAGGTTCTGGGGCTTGATCGCCAGCACGACCACATCGGCGGCCAAAGCGACCTCAACATTGCTGGGCGCTCGCTGTGCGCCGGGAACGGCGCGCGCAAACTCCAGCCAGGCGGCATCCACCGGATCAAACGCCGTGATCGCATCCGCCTTGACGAGTCCGGCGCTCGCCAGACTTGAGGCCAACGCGCGGGCCATTTGCCCCGCTCCCACGAAACCGATGCGAAAATCACTCATATCCGTAAATCACCTTTGGGACGGCGCGTGCAAGGTTTACCGATTGCGCATCGTAAGAGAAAGCACGCACGCGAACAATTGCACGACGACAGCACGACGGCGGTCACGGTGCTTGTCACGAGGCTCGTCGCAGGCGGGCGTTCCGCGCCTTGCAGCCGAACGCTGGCACGCTAGAATTGGGCCAGCATTCGCCCAACCTCTCGCGCGAGGAGGCTTCGCCATGAGCCTGGACGTGGCAGAGTTTGAGACCGTACCCGCCGCCTGGACGCGGCGTCATTTGCTCGATTTGGAAGGTCTTTCGGCTGAGGAACTGACCTGCCTCCTCGATACGGCGGCACAATTCAAGCACGCAACCGACAACTGCAAACGCCGTTTGCCGGTCCTGGCGGGGCGCACGGTCGCGAATCTTTTCTTCGAGAATTCGACCCGCACCCGCAACAGTTTCTCGCTGGCCGCCAAACGCCTGGGGGCGGATACGATCGAGTTTACCTCCAGCGGCAGCAGCGTGAGCAAGGGCGAAACGTTCATCGACACCGCCAAGAATATCGAGGCGATGAATGTCGATGCGCTGGTTGTCCGCCACAGCGCTCCCGGCACGCCCCACCTTCTGAGCAACAATGTCGCTTGCAGCGTGGTCAACGCAGGCGACGGGCCGCACGAACACCCCACCCAAGGTTTGCTCGATATCCTGACGATCCGCGAGCACCGGGGCACTTTAGCCGGCCTGACCGTCGCCCTGGTGGGCGATATCGCCCACAGTCGGACGGCCCGTTCGAACATTTGGGGACTGAAGACGCTCGGGGCCCACGTCATTGTTTGCGGTCCCGCGACGCTCGTTTCGCGCCGCTGGGAAGAATTCGGCGTTGAAGTCGCCTATAAACTGGATGACATCCTCCCCCGCTGCGACGTGCTGAACCTGTTGCGGATTCAGTTTGAGCGTCAATACACGCGCCCGTTCCCTTCCGTGCGCGAGTACGCGTTGCTTTACGCTATGGATCGCCAGCGGCTTCGTCGCGCGAAGGACAACGTGCTAATCATGGCGCCGGGGCCGATCAATCGGGGCGTGGAAATCACGCCGGAAGTCGCCGACGGTCCGCATAGCGTCATTCTCGACCAGGTCACCAACGGCCTGGCCGTCCGCATGGCCGTGCTGTGGTTGGTGATGAATGTGTAACGCTCCTGGAGTTTCCTCTTTGCCCCCCTGCCCATGCGTTTACTGATCACCCACGGCCGCGTCATCTGCCCCGCGACAAACGTCGATCGCGTCACCAATTTACTGGTCGAAAACGGCAAAATCGCCGCCTACGACGCCGAGTCGCGGGGCGACGAGCAGATCATCGATGCCAGTGGGCTAATCGTCTCGCCGGGGCTGATCGACATGCACGTGCAACTGCGCGAGCCTGGCTGCGAAGAGGACGAAACCATCGAATGCGGCACCGCGGCCGCGCTCGCAGGCGGATTCACCTCGATTGCCTGCATTCCCAACACCGATCCGCCGCTCGATTCTCAAGCCGGGGTCGAATTCGTGCTGCACAAAGCGCTGCGGGCGAATAACTGTCGCGTGTTTGTGCTCGCCTGCGTCAGCAAGAATCGCGAAGGGAAGGAACTCGCGGAGATCGGCTCGCTGGTCGAAGGGGGCGCGGTTGGCTTCACCGATGCTGATCGGCCGATTCATAATTCGGAACTGCTCCGGCGGGCCCTTGAATATTGTTTGATGTTCGACAAGCCGATCCTGAATCACCCCGAGGTGCTCGATCTCTCGCAAGGGGGCATTATGCACGAAGGCCGCACGAGCCTGGTGCTCGGCCTGGCGGGGATGCCGGCGGAAGCGGAAGACGTGATGACCGGGCGGGCCTTGCGCCTGGCCGAAGAGACCGGCGGACGGCTGCATCTTATGAACATCAGCAGCGGCGGCAGCGTGGAACTCATTCGCCGCGCCAAAGCCCGCGGCGTCAAGGTGACGGCCGAAGTTTGCGCGCCGCACTTCTGTTTGACCGACGACAAGTTGCGAACCTTCGATTCCAACTACAAGGTCAATCCGCCTTTGCGGCCTGCCGAGCACGTCGCGGCTTGCATCGAAGGCCTGGCGGACGGAACGATCGACGTGATCGCTAGCGGACATGCACCGCGGGCGTCTGAGAAGAAGATGCGGGAACTCGACCAGGCCCCGTTCGGCATGATCAATCTCGAAACCACGCTAGCGCTGGTCATCACCAAACTGATCCACCCCGGGCATCTCGATTGGCCGACGGCGCTGGCGAAACTGACGATCAACCCGGCCCGCGCCTTGGGTTTGAACAAAGGCACACTCGCCGTCGGGGCGGACGCCGACATCACGATCATCGACCCGCAGCGCCGGTGGGTCGTCGATCCCAGCCGTTTCAAGTCCAAGAGCAGCAATACGCCGCTGGCCGGCGTCGAGCTGCAAGGCCAGGCTGCGCACGTTATCGTCGGCGGAGCGCTGAAGTTTTAGCCGCTGGCGCTACTCGGCGAGAAAATCGTCCGCTTGGCGCACCTTCCGCACTTGCACTTCGCCGAACGTCATGAAGATGTGGGTCGTTCCCGCCGGACCGCGATAAGCGCCTTGGGCGTCGCACAATTTGCACGCCAGCGCCGTCATCCCCCAGGCCTCGTTCTCGGTTGCCTGCCAGGTGGGGGCCGTTAGTTGCTCGAGGTGGTGCTGTTTGCCGAAGGCTTGAACACGCTCGGCGGCGCGGCAGAGAGTCCGATCGATCGACGGGTTGTTCCACGCCCACATCCAGGTTTTGGCCGTGGTGTCGAGCGTGCCGATGATCTGGGCTTCTGCTCGAGCGACGATGCCATCGGCAAACAGGATCACCAGTCGCCCGTCGTCCTGATTCAAACTCCAGTCGTGCGCCTCATGCAGCCGCCAGGCGTGGCAATGCGCTTCCGTCTTGGCGCGCAGTTCGTCGGCGGCTGCGGCGAGCAGGTCGTCGTACGACACCGCAGGCGAGGATTCGCCGGTCCAGCGTTGAAATAGGCCCACAGCCAGACTCCCACGGAGGGATGTTTGCGCCTTGAGAATTGATATGTTCGGCATAATACCACCCCTGCTGGGCGCCAACAATCGTGAAAAGTCTCTGCGCGGATTGCCGCAACCCGCGCAGGCAGCGAGACTAAAACCATCCGTTTCGCTCGTTCCTCGTCTTGATGAGATTCGCCATGGCCGAACATTCGCTGTATCAAATCCTCAAACTGGGCATGAATCTGCAACATTTGCGGAGCATCGCCAGCGTCTCGATCATTCCCGCCACGAGCCTGGTGGCTTTTCCCAATCTGGAAGAGAACCAACCGGCGATGCGGTGCAGCGTGCGCAAGACGGTCGAGCTGATTCGCGCGGTCGGTATTCAGTTGGAGGAACTGGGCCTGACCAAAACCTTGGCGGCCCTCGAGCCGCTCGAACCGATGCAGAAGGAAATGCAAGA
>CAUJKE010000311.1 GCA_963205385.1 Planctomycetota bacterium
GTTGAGAATGTCCGAGCGATTGACCTCGATGGGGCGCGGGGCGTAGTTTTCGTAGTTGCTTTCGGCGTCGATATATTCAGCGTAAAAGCGAAACCGTTCGCCGACTTGGGCATTCAAGTATACGCGGGTGCGGTGCAGCAGGAAGTCGTCGTCGAGTCCGGTGAGCCCGAGTCCGCGCATGTTCTGTTCGTGATGGTAACGGGCGCGATATTCGCCACCGACATCGATGATCGCGCTACCGTCGTTGATGCAGATCCGCTTGAGCCCTTCGCCGAGGTGATAGTCGTCGTAGGCCGGGTTGCAGAGATAGTCGAAGTTGTTGTCGTAGAAGACCCCCTTATACGCCCCTGCAACGGCGGCATCGAGTTTCTTCTTGGCCTCGGCTTTCTTTTTGGCGGCGCATTTGTCGCATTGGCACTCGGCGTGGTCGGTCGCTTCCGTCGCGGCGACGGCCGAGGTCTCCGTGAGCGCAGCTTCTTCGGCATCCAGCGGCGCGACTTCGGCCGGGGCGTCATCGTAGTAGCGATACGTCACTTCTTGCGCGAACGCCGGCGCGGTAAGCAGCAGTCCGGCGGCCAGCGGTCCGATCTTCAACAATTGGGAAAGCAGCCCAGCGCGCGAAGTCATGGGAGTAAGTCCAGCGGAGATGGCGGGCAAACGGCCGTCGCCTGTCAACAGTTCATCAATAACAGGGCGCACGCGAGGTGCGAGTTCCAACGGCAATACAGTCTCTCAGTTCTCCTTTCGTTCAGATTCGCCGGCCAATCGAGAAAAAGTGCCAGCACCGTCAATCTCAACGCAGCTTAAAGCGCCGCGCGCCGCCAAACTCGCCAGCAGCGCGAAAATCCCTGGAGTTTGGTGCTTGGAGTTTGGAATTCCTCCCTGCCCTACCGGATCTTCGGGTCCGGCAATTTCTGCTTCACCCCTTCATCCAGCGGCATCTTGTCGGGATCGGCGCCGGTGGCTTTTAACAACCGGGCAAGTTCGGCCTTTAACTCTTTCACCTTGCCGGCGTACTGCGGATCGTGGATGAGGTTCTTCAGCTCCTCGGGGTCGTCCTTGAGATTGTAAAGTTCCGCCATGTGCTTATCAGGCGAGCCGTCGCCGTGGGGATAATGGACATACTTCCAGTCGTCGGTCCGCACGCCGCGGACGTTGGGCGTGTAAGGGAACTGCACTTCGTAGTTGTAGTGATACAGGAACGACTTTCGCCAATTGTCGTCCTTGCCGTGGATCAGCTTCTTGAACGATTTGCCGTGAATGTTTTGCAGCGGTTCAGCGGCGCAGATGTCCAGGACGCTGGGAGCGATGTCGACGGTGAGGACCATCTCATCCACGACGCGCGGCTGGTTGACCGGCACGACCGCCGGACAACGCAGCACCAGCGGGATGCGAATGCTCGGCTCGTGCATCGTCCGCTTGTCAACCATGCCGTCTTCGCCGTTGAGCAGGCCGTTGTCTCCCATGAAGATCACCAGCGTGTTATCGAGTTGGCCGGTCGATTTCAAGAATTCGTACAAACGACCGACGCTGTCATCGACCGACTCGATCGTTCCCCAGTACGCGCGCGTCATCGCGGCGAAGTCTTTGACCGCTTCCGGGCTATCGTCGGGGAAATTCTTGCGATAGTCGAACAGCGGGCCATAGATGCCGTGCCAGGTGCTTAAACGTTGTTTGATCCAGTCCGGCTTGTCGTCGAGCATGAAGGCGGACTTGGGATACTCGATTTTCACGTCGTCGAACTTATGTTCATATTTCGGTTCGGGATAGTAGAAGCTGTGCGGCGCTTTGTGACCGAGCATGAGACAGAACGGCTTGTCACGACTTTGCTTCAGCCAATCGAGAGCCATGTCGGTGACGACGGTGGTGTAATAGCCGTCCAGCACCTTCCGCTCCTTACCATTGAAATTGAACTCGGTGCCCCAATACTTCCCTTGTCCCTTGTGGGTGACGAAGTAATCAAAGCCGGCCCGCGGTTCGTCGTTATCCTCGCCCATGTGATACTTGCCGATGTAGCCGGTCTCATAGCCGGCCTTGTGCAATTGTTGCGGGAAGCTCTGAAGGTCGGTGGGATATTCGGTGAAGTTGTTCGAGACGCCATGCTTGTGGGCGTAGAGCCCGCTGAGGATCGAGGCGCGACTCGGCGAGCAGAGCGACGTGGTGCAGAAGGCGTTCTTGAAGTAGACCCCTTCATGCGCCAGGCGGTCGATATGGGGCGTGGTCAGATGGGGATGTCCGGCGACGCCGAGGCAATCCCAGCGCTGATCGTCGGTGAGGATGAGCAGGACGTTAGGCCGCTGCGGTTCCGCGGCGGCGGCGGTCGCGCACACGAGCAGCCGCGTGGCAAGCAGCGCGCAGCAGAGGGTCAAGAGAGTCAAGGCATGGCGCATGACGCTTCCTTTATGGGGAATGTGGGAGTGGGTGGGGCCGCGCGGGTTGTCTGAAATCTGGCGACTTCCGTGCGGTGATCGGGCGATTCTTGGCTGACGCCAGTGTGACACAACGCGCCCCGCGCGACAACGTTTTGGCGCCCGACGATATGTTCTGATGTTCACCGGACGATGACAAAAATGTTGACATTGGCCATAAAACAAGTAGTATCTCACGTTAATGTGAGATTGCAGGGTTTTTGCAAACTTTCGGCTTGGTTCGTCACTCGTCTGGTCCTCATCTACTTGCGCGACCGCGCCCCAGCGCCGCGCCAAGTGCGCCTGTCTTCGATTTCGCGCCGGGGACGCGCCAATGCCTTCACTTCTGTTCCGGAGAACGACGCATGGCTCCTTCATTTGAGTTGACCGGCGGTCGATTAGCGCCGCGTTTCAACCGCCCTCGGACCCGCGCCGCCAGGCTCCGCTCGCGGCAGCGCCGTCGCCGTTTGTGCCTCGAAACGCTCGACGCGCGACAAATGCTCGCGCTCGTCGCGTTCGACGGGTTTGATAGCTACACCGCAGGCGCGCAGTTGGAAGCCAATGACGGCACGGGGCTCAATGGTGGAACGGGATTCGCAGGCGCCTGGAATGTAGCCGACGCACGACGCAGTGAACTCACCATCGCGCCGGCTTCTCTCAGCTACACAAGCGGCGAAATACAAGTCCTCGGCGGCGCCCAAGCACTGAAGTTCACGATGCCGGACAATACCGCGGTTCAAGAGGCGTCGCGTCCGTTCGCCACACAAACAGGCACGGTGTACCTGAGCTTTCTGTATCAGAACACCGTGGACAACAATTCGGCGACGGATGATGACTTCCTGCAATTCGGTTTCGATACCGCGGCGCTCCCGAACCCGCGCGTCAGCGTGATTGACGAAAACGGCCGCTGGGCCGCGCGTGGCGGCGCCGGCACGAGCGCCACATCCACCATTGCTACCGATGTCGGCACGACGTACTTCGTGGTCTTGAAAATCGACAAAGCGAATCCTGGGGACAATTACAACCGCATCAGCATCATCATTAACCCGAACTCCGCCACCGAACCTGCGGCTACGATTACGTCGACCACCGATTCCGGGATAAACGCGGTGTCGCAACTCGCCATGCGCCGCGCACGGCACGACGCCGGCGATACGTATCTCATCGACGAGTTCCGCGTCGGTACAACGTATGCGGACGTTATCACGCTCAAGCCAAAACTCAAGGCGCATGAGGACTTTGAGAGTTACACGGCCGGCAGTCAATTGCATGGGCTCAGTGGCGGCGATGGGTTTGTCGGTCCGTGGGTCGTCAACGCCGATTCCAATCGTCGCGCGGAGGTCACCATCGTGCCTGCCGCGCTGACGTACAACAGTGGGGAACTCTTGATTGACGGCGGCGCTCAGGCATTGCAGTTTGCCGCGACCGCTCCGGTGAACGTCGTGCAAGCCTCGCGCCCTTTGACTGGGACGGAGGATACGGTTTACCTCAGCTTCCTCTATCGCACCACGGGCGAAGGCGGAACGCCGGCGGATGATTTCTCGCAGTTTGGGTTCGACAATCAGCCGCTTACGAACCCGCGCGTGAGCGCGCTTGATAGCGACAATCTCTTCCAAGCCCGTAGCGGCACATCCGACCGCGGCAGTTCCGGCATCACGAGCGATTTGAACACGACCTATTTTGTCGTGATGAAAGCGGAGAAGACCGGCGCGAGCACGACCTATAACCGCGTGAGCATCTTCGTCAATCCCACCACCGGCACCGAGCCTGCGAGCGCCTCTGCGGTGTCGACTGTTGATAGTGGTTTGAATCTGACGGCCGCGGCGCATCTCACTTTCCGCCAGGCTAATCATGAAAGTGGTGATACGTATCTCATCGACGAGTTCCGCATGGGCACAGCCTATAGCGATGTTATCACGCTCAAGCCGCTGGTAATTTATGACGGCTTCGAGGACTATGCGACCGGCGCTCAGCTCTACGGCCTCGATGGCGGGATGGGATTCGTTGGTCCTTGGAATGTCACCAGCGGTCGCCAGGATGAACTCACGATCGTGGATCGCGCGCTGACCTATGACGGCGGCGAGCTGTTGATCGACGGCGGCGCGAAGGCGTTGCAGTTTTTGGCGACGGACGCCGACATTGTTCAGCAGGCCTCGCGCCAATTTCCCGCCGTCGATGGTACGCTCTACATGAGCTTTCTCTACCATACCCTCAATGATGTTGGCGGGGCCGACGATGATTTCATGCAACTGGGGTTTGACGACGATACATTGCCCAATCCGCTCGCGAGCGCGCTGGACCGCAATGACACCTGGCAGGCCCGCGTAGGGACGGGAACCAATGACGATTCGGGGATTGCGTCGGCAGTGGGCGTTACTTATTTCGTCGTCTTGAAGGTCGAGAATACCGGCGGCGGTAACTACGACCGCGTCTCCATCTTCGTCAATCCCATCACCGCCGCAGAGCCGGCGGCCGCCGCGGCCGTGGCCACGGGGGATACCGGGCTGAGCCTGGCCACCACCGCCCATCTCGCATTTCGTCAGGCGTTTCATGAAGCTGGCGATACCTATTTGATGGACGAGTTTCGCATCGCGCGCACGTATGAGGATGTTGTCACCGCCAGGCCACCTGTGCCGCCAAACGCCGGCGACCGCGTCTGGACCGGCGCCGCTGGCGATCGGTTGTGGAACACGCCGGGGAACTGGGCTGGCAACGATGTTCCCAATACCCCGGCTGAATTCGCCGTGTTCACCGACGACAGCCCCGGCCTGGTGAGCTTGGGAGGCGGCGCGTTCATTGTCGGCGGCGTGAAGTTCGAGAACTCCAGCGGCGCTGACTTCACGTTGCATACGGGGACGTTGCAGGTCAATACGTTGACGCAGACCCGCACCGGCACGAACACCATCACCGCGCGGTTGAACTCCGGCCCAAGCCTGGTGGGAGAGATCAACGCGGGGACGCTGCAACTCACCGACGTCGCCAACGCGCTGACCGGCACGATCAACGTCGCCGCTGGCGCTGTTCTGGAAGCTGTCGGCGGCGACGCTGCCAGCGCACTGGGGACGACGTCGCTCGTGGTCGCTGGGGGAACCGTGCGCGCCTTGCCAGGCGGGATGGGAACGTATGAAGGGCTCGACGGGCGACTGCTTCCCGCCAGCACGGCCGATTTGGTGAACGACGCGAGCATCGCCGCGGCGCTCGCGGCGACGCCGGCCTTTTCGCGCACTCTGTTTCAAGGGGCGATCGAGTACGTTCCCAATGCCGACAGCAACATCGCCAGTTACTTCGGCACGACGACCTCCAACACGAACACGTTCACGATGTTGTTCGTCGGCCAGTTCACCGCGCCAACCACCGGGACGTATACGTTTCTGTCGAGCCAAAACGACGATCGCGCGTATATCTGGCTCGATCGCGATGGCAATGGTCTGTTCAGTACGACCGGCGCGAGTGGAAACGAACTCATCACGTCCCCCACGATGGGCAACAGCAATACCACGGCGAATACCGTGGATCTGAATGCCGGCACTTACAACATCGTCTTCGCGCTGCGCGACACCGGAGGGAACTCCGGTTCCGTGATGCAATACGGTCTGCCGGGCGTCGCGGCGACGGATTTGAACCATGTTCGTCCCCTGCTCGATATTGGGCGGTTCACGTTTACAGGCACCGCCGGTCCCGGCAACTTCACCGCCAATCACATCACCGTCACCTCGTCAGGAGGCAGCGTCGACTTGGGCGCCGGCACGGCGGGCGCGCGGTTCGGCAATCTCGATCTGTCATCCGGCGGAACGTTGAACGCCACCGGCGCTGCGGTCGCTGGCGGCGTGCGCAACGCGATTCGCTTTGAAGGAGCGGTGACGCTCCCCGGTTCAGGCGCGACGATCATCAACCCAACCTCGGCTGACCTGGCGCTAGCCGGTCAGATCAGTGGCGGCGGCGGATTCACTAAAAACGGTAGCGGCACGCTGTTTGTCACCAGCGGCGCCAACGACTACGACGGCGTGACGACCATCAATTCCGGCTACATGGCCATCACTGAGAACAACAGTCTCGGTTCGACGGCCGCAGGCACCGTCGTGGCGTCTGGCGGCAACCTCGTGCTGTTGAACGACGTCGATTACACCTCGCCAGAGTCGCTGACGTTGGGCGGAACACTGGGGTCGCGCGGCAGCGATAATCAATGGTCCGGTCCGATCACGCTCTCCGGCAACGCGACGATTATCGTCGATAATCGCAATTTTGACATCACCGGCGGCGTGGACCTGGGGAGCCGCACGCTGACCGTGAACACGCTCAACGCCTACAATCAACTGGCCACCGCGACCATTCGCAACCAGCCCATCGTCGGCGCCGGCAATCTCACCAAGGTTGGCAGCGGCGCGTTGGAGTTGCCGAACGACAATTCCTATAGCGGCACGACCACCATCAACGGCGGCGTTACCATCATCAGCACGAACAACCCCTTCGGCCCGTCGCTGCTCGCGCTGCAAAGCGGTGAGTTGCGCTCCAGCGGCGCGACGCCAACCAATGACCGCACGCTCGCAAACAATTTGTCGTTTACCGGCAACGTGACGTTGGGCGATCCCGTCAATAACGGCGTGTTGACCTTCAACGGGCAAGGAAATATCACCGGCGACCGCACGCTGACGACCGACAGCGACGTGATATTCAACGGCGTCATCAGCGGATCCTCTACGCAATCGCTCGCGAAAGTCGGCAGCGGCGATCTGACGTTGGCTGGGTCCAATACGTTTGATGGCGCTCTCTTGATTGGCGCCGGACGAGTGCTCGCGACCAACAGTAACTCGCTCGGCAGCGGCGTCAGCGGCACGCGCGTCGACAGCGGCGCCGCGCTCGAACTGAGCGGCAACCTCGCGCTGCCTGCGGAAGACATCGTGCTGGAAGGGACAGGCTTGAATTCCGGCGGCGCGCTCCGCGCCACGGGCAACATCAGCTTGCCAGGCAACATTGGTCTGGCCGGCAATGCGACCATTCACGCGGCCGGCGCTGGGACAACGCTCGCGATCGGCGGTGGCGTCGTGCGCGAAATCGCTAGCGACCTCACCATCACAGGCGACGGCGAGGTGTCGATCGCCGGAGAAATTCGCGACGGCGCGCCGCTGGTGTTTGGCGACTTCACGGGGCGACTCTTCACCGCCGCGAACATTGGTTTTCAAAACGATACCGCCGCCGACGGTGCGAATAACATCAACGTGCTCGCTTTCACCGGCACACCGGCCAACACGGCCACGTTGTCCGCGCCGCTCGTGTTTGCCAACGACGCGGCGTTTGGCAATTTCTTCGGAAACGCAGCCGTCGGTTCCAATACGACCAACTTCACGGCGGTGTTCGTCAGCACGATCACCGTCGCAGAGGCCGGCGACTATTACTTCGCTATCTCCAACAACGACGATGCGGCCGCTGTGTGGATCGATCTCGATCACAACGGCGCCTTCGTGACGGCCAGCGGCGAGCGCGTCCAAGTTACCAGCGGCAACAACAGCACGGCCGTTCCCGCCGGCGTTCACCTGAACCCAGGAACTTATACGCTGGCTTATGTCGTGCAAGACACAGGCGGCGGCAGTTCGATGCAAGGCCGGTTTGAGCCCAGTGCCCTGGTGCGGCCGCGCATTTCGACCAATATGTCCGTGGCGAATCCGGCAGCGACGCCAACGGTGGGCACGAATCGCTTGGTCAAGAGCGGCGCCGGAATGCTCACACTCAGCGGCAACAATTCGTACACCGGCGCGACCCTCGTCAGCGAGGGCACGCTCGTCGCCGCGCACAACTCCGCGCTCGGGGCGACAGCCGCCAACACGCGCATCCAAGCCGGTGCGACGCTCGCGCTTGATAACACCTTCGTCGATCTCGCGGACAATGGCGCGCTCGACAACAGCGCTCATTTGACCATCGCCGAAGAGATCATCTTCGAGAACGCCTCCGATACGACGACGACTTCGATTCAGAACCTCCGCGGCAACAACACGCTCACCGGCAACGTCACGGTAACGGACGCGCCCGGCTTGGGAGTGACCGCAGGACTCGAACTCTGGCTCGACGCTTCCAATCTCGCGAGCATCGTCTCCGCCGATGGCTCGCTCGACAACGGCGACCTCATCTCCAGTTGGAACGATACGCTCGCAGGCGACAACACCAACCCCAGCAATGCAGTGCAAGCGAATCCCAACAAGCAACCGCAATGGATCGCGTCGTCCGTCAACGGTTTGCCTGCGATTCGCTTTTCGCCCAACGATGCCAACGACGAAGCCAATGGCGACGATCTGCAGATTGCCGGGCTGAACCTCGGTAACAATGTCTCGCTGTTCTTCGTGATTCAACACGCCGCGCAAACCAACGCCGATGGAAGTTGCTGCCGCCCGTTCTTCACCGGCGACGGCGATGTTTACGCGTCGAGTGATCAGTATTCGCTCGCGCTGCAGCGCAACAACCTGACGCCGGCCGTGCGTTTCGAATCGCCAAATTCCAGCAATACGATTAACGTCGCCAGTGGTGTCCAGGACGGTTCGTTCCACGTTTATTCCTTGACCCGCGACGGCAGCGCCGCCAACGGCACGCAGTTGTTTCTCGATGGCGCTAACATTCTCACCCGCACCGTCACCGGCAACGCGACCGAGACGAATTACAATGTCGGCGGTCAAAATAATTCCACCGCAGGCAATGGCGCGCGGCAGTACAAAGGGGACATCCCCGAAATCATCGCCTTCAACCGCACGCTTTCGGCCGAGGAGCGAGAAGCGGTAGAAGCCTATCTCGACGCCAAATACTTCCAGCCTGCGTCGTACGCAGCGACCATCACCACGCAAGCCGATACGCTCACGCTGTCCGGGCAAGTCTCGTTTCCCAAACTCACCATCAACGGCAGCGGCAACACCGTCATCACCGGCCTGCTGCAAGACGGCCCGCAGTCGTCCGGCGAACTCGTCAAGGCCGGCTCGGGCTCGCTGCTTGTTAATAGCGGCAACTCGTACAGCGGCGGCACCACCGTTAGCGCTGGGAATTTGATTGTCGGCAACGCCGCCGGTTCCGCCACCGGCGCCGGCGATGTGGATGTGCAAAGTGGATATCTCGGCGGCACAGGAACGATCTCGGGAACTGTGAATGTGAACGCGCTCGCGGTGCTCTCCGCCGGCAACGGCTATCAAAACGGCGATCTTAGCGGCTTTGGTTTGCCAACCTTCCTCAACATGCCTGCGGGAGCGCCGATCGCGGGAACCTTGACAGTCGGTTCGCTCAATCTGCTGCCCAATAGTATTTCCACCACCGATATTACTAATAGCGGCAGCGATCGACTCGTCGTCCGCGGGACGGTCAATATCGCTCCCGGCACGGCCATCGGCACCGGCGAAATCGCCAGCGGCTATTCTTCGAACGCCACCGTGGTGGTGCTCGAAAACGACGGGACCGACCCGATCGTCGGCGAATTCTATAGCTTGCCCAACCAGCCTGGCGGTTTTCCGTTCACGTTTGACGGCCGTCCGGCGGTCATCTATTACAACTACGACACGAACACCGGAACCACCGGCAGCGGCAACGACATCGCGATCGTGTTCAACCGCCCGCCGGTGGCGACCGACGATACGTTCGCGATCCCAGAAGACGCCACCTTGACCGCCAATGTCATCACCAACACCAATCCCAACGGGGCCGATAGCGATCCCGATGGCGACGCGATCACCGCCACGCTCGTCGGCCCAGCGCCGCCGGGGAACTTTAACCTCGCATCCAATGGCGTCGTCACCTATACGCCTCCGAACGGGTTTTCCGGCCAGGTCTCGTTCCAGTACGAAGTCCGCGATCCTGCCGGCTTGGTGTCGAACGTCGCCACCGTGACGATCAACATCGCCGCGGTCGCTGATGTGCCTACGCTCATTCTGCCGCGCGCGCAAGGGGACGAAGACACCGCGATCCCGCTCAACATCACGGCCACTTCCAACGATCCTGATGGTTCGGAAACGCTCTCGGTGGTCATTAGCAATGTCCCTGTGGGGGCGATCCTGTCGATCAACGGTACGCCGCTGCCGGTGATGTCGAGCTACACGCTGACACCACTGCAAGCGTCGCAAGTGCGCTTGACGCCCCCTCTCAACAGCGACGTGGATTACACCATCGCCAACGGCAACGCGCTGCTTGTTACGGCCATCGCCAGCGAAGGGGGGACGACCGCGCAAACCAGCGGCATGTTGGAAATCATCGTCAACTCGGTGGCGGACGCCCCCACGCTCACCCTGCCGGCCGCCCTCAGCGGTGGTGAGAATACGCGGATTCCGCTCGGCATTTCCGTGACGTCGGTCGATGTCGGCGGGACGCTCACCGTCACCATCGACGGCGCCAGCCTGCCGGCCGACGCACGCTTGTTTGTCGAAGGCGTCGAACAATCGCCTGCCGCCTCGTACGTGCTGACCACGCCTGGCCAGTGGACCAGCGCGGCAATTCTCAAGCGCAACAACAGTCCCAACAATGCCCCGTTCACGGTGCAAGTCACCGCCACTTCCAGCATCGCAGGCCTCTCGGAAAGCACCGTCCGCACGACCCAAGTCATCGTGACGAATTCCCCGCCGGTTCCCCAGCAAGACGATGTGCTGCTCAACGGCCAATCGCTGGGCGGCGGCGCGACCGAGTTGACCGTCGTCCCTGGCCTTGCAGTGACATTCGTCGTCTCGACCACCGATCCGGCCTTCGATCATCTCGACGCGCCGTTTGGCTTCACGGTCAACTTCGGCGATGGTTCGCCGAATGTTGTCATGACGGCGTCGGAAGAAGGACAACCGCTGTCGTTTACGCATGTTTACACGCAAGTGGGGCAAACCTATCAACCGACGCTGACCGTGCAGGACGAATTCACGACGCCGCCCAAGCCGACTTCGCTCGCCACGACCATCGACCTCGCCGAGGTCACGGTCGCCCGCCAGGCGGTCATTGACGGCGCGCTCTACGTCGGCGGTTCGGAACAAAGCGATCGCATCATCGTCAGCGGCGATGGCTCGGTCCGCTTCAATGGTGTGCCACTTCCCAAGGAGTGGCCTGGCGGACGATTCATCGTGCTCGGCAATGGCGGCAGCGACACGATCAGCACCAGCGGCGTTCGCTTCCCGGTCGAATTCTACGGCGGCGCTGGCAATGATTACCTCGCCGGCGGTACGAGCGACGACATCCTCGATGGCGGCGACGACAACGACCGCATCCTCGGCGGAAACGGCAACGATATTCTCCTCGGCGGCAGCGGCAACGATCGTCTCAGCGGCGGTAACGGCGACGACTACGCGTTCGGCGACCACATGATCGATTTCGCCAACGGTGAAATGTTCACGTTCTCCTTTAGCGGCGGCGCGGACATGGTCGAACTCCCCATTCGCCTCGGGAGCAAGCCTGGCCGCGACACCATTGCCGGCGACAACGGCAACGACACCCTCGATGGCGGACCGGGGAACGATACGCTCACCGGCGGCAATGATGACGATCTGCTGCGCGGCGGCGAAGGGAACGACCGGCTCGACGGCGGCAACGGCGATGACCTCCTGTTAGGTGAAGGGGGCGCGGACCTCCTCTACGGCCGCGGCGGCCACGACATCCTCATCGGCGGCAGCGGACTTGATTCGCTCTACGGCGGCAACGACGACGACCTCCTCTACGGCGGCGATCTGCTTGAGGACAACACCGACGACGATCTGCAAGACCTCTGGATGTTCTGGCGCACCGCGCAACCAGAAGACGCCGTTGACGCGCTGGAAAGCCTCTTCGGCGACGAAGACGCCTCCGGCGACACACTGCACGGCGAACGGGGTGACGACTGGTACCTCCTCTTCGCCCGCGACCGCCTCCGCGTCAGCTCGGAAGCGAAGAGCCCCAACGTAATCAAAACGTATTAGCCCGAGGCGACAGACCGCGTAAACTCCCGTGTGATTGAGCATCAACTACTGAATCTGTCTCGTGCAAGAGTATACGGAGTTAATCAAGTATTGTCAATACATTTTTATCAATTAGATTCGAAATGCGATTAGCCTCTGCCGATCCGACCCGCGCGCCGAGCAGCGAAGTCGCGCTCCCCCAAACCATGGCTCCACCCTTCTGAGGACAATTATTAGGACACGTGCGCACCTGCCGCCGGAACCAGAATTCCCCCTTGTGAGGACAATTATTAGCGCAGCGCGCACGAGCGAATCGACGTAAATAACGTTCTGAAAACGACTTGCGTCATTTGCGTCCCGCCCAGCGTCTGCCCTTATTAGCGACCTTCACCATCTGGGGGGTGTTGCGCACCGACCATTATAATGGGTGGAATAATGCCCCTCCATCACCGCCCCGTTGCGCGCGAAACCGCAACCGAAACGGACGCGAGCCCCAGCGGCTTTGCCCGCGATGTTGCGGTTGTCCGCCAGGGCATCCCAGCCCGCTCCGCTCCCGACCTCTAACGGTCGCCACTTGAGGTTGGTTGATTAGGCAAAAGTTCCCTAAATTATTGACGCCTGGAGAAATCCGATCTACTATCGGGCTACAGCCGTTACAGCCCTGTTAGTTTGCGCAGCCTTATCATTCGTTACAGTGGTCAACTCTGCGTTGCGCTCGGTTGGTTCCTGCCCGTGAGCCTACTCGTGGCTCCAAAACACAGTTCACCGCCATTTGATATTTACGTTTCCGCGGGTCGATACGCCGTCCCCAAGAGGAGTCCCCCCATGTTTTCGTCTTCCCGCGCCGCCTCGCGTCGTGCCCGCCGTTTGCAACAATCCTCGCGAGCACGGCGGCTGATGCGCGTGGAGACGCTGGAACGCCGCGAAGTCTTAGCGACGGCGGTCACGCCGGACGTGTTCGTGTTCAACGCCGCCGATCATGCAGGCGTCGGCGAGTACACGTTGCGGTTGAGCGGCGCGAACCTGGAAATCGTCGAGACCGCCAACCCCACGAGCGTGCTGGCGACGCAAGACCTCAGCGCGACCGCGCGGGTTCAAGTCACCGGCCAAGACAACGCCGACGACACGCTGACCATCGACATCAGCGGCGGTTGGACGCTTCCGATCGACTACGAAGGGGGCGCTGCCGGGTTCGATACGCTCGCGCTCACCGGCGGTTCGGTCAATCACGCCAACTATTATTTCACGAACAAGCACGACGGCCGCATCTCGCTGGACGGCTGGCAGATTTCGTACACCGGCTTGGAGCCGATCTCGGCCAATATCACGGCGACCGACGTGACGCTCAACTATGGCCCCGCCGATGAGACGATCACCGTCAGCAGTCCAGGCGCGGGGCAACTGCAAGTCGCTTCCACCTCCGGCGAGGCGGTGCAGATGTTCGCGCTGCCGACCAATTCGCTGACCATCAACGGCGGCGGCGGCATCGACACGGTGACGTTCACAAGCAACTTCACGCTCCCCGGCGACCTGAACATCTACGCCGAGAACGTGACGCAAACCTCGGAGTTCGCCGTCAGTGGCACGTTCAAGATCGCGGCGCAGCCTCCCGGCGCTTACACGCAAGCCGTGCTCGCGGATAACCCGGCGAATTACTTCAAGTTCAGCGAAACAACGGGAACCAATGCAGTTCCGACCACAGGCGCGAACAACGCGACCTACCAGGGGGGCGTGTCGCTGGGCGAGCTCGGCGCGATCCCTTCGGACGGTGTGAATAACCTCGCGCCGCATTTGAATGGGAGCAATGGTTGGATCGAAATCCTGGGCAACTTGCCGGCCAGCTTGTTTAGCGACGGGAGTTACTCCATCGAAGTGTGGTTCCAGTCGGATACCGGCGCCGCCGGGCAGGATCTCGCAGGCATGACGGATGCGACAGGCGGCAATCATGGCATCCTGCTCGAGACGCTCACGGGGCAACATCTCCGCTATCTCCATCGCTCGCCGTCGGGAGGCGGCGGCGGGCAGAATATCAACCCTTCGAATCAGTCGTATACCACAGGCGCGTGGAATCATCTGGTTGTCGTCAACGACAACAACGCGATGAAGTTGTACTTGAACGGTGTCTTGGATTCCACAACGAACACGTCATCGGCCGCGATCAACTACGACATACGCGCCGCGCTCGGTCGCATCGACGTCAACAGACAAGAGCGCGCTTTCGATGGCCTCTTGGATGAATTCGCCGTCTACAACAACGCCTTGAGCCAGGCGCAAGTTCAAGCGCACTTTTCCGCCGCGCAGTTGCAAATGGCCGGCGAGCCGGTGGTGGTGCTCAATAGCGCCGCCAACGACTTTAATGAAGTGCTACTGGTCAACGTCGCATCCGCGGATGTGCGCGACGCCAACGACATGACGGTCCGCGCGCCCAGCGTCACCGGCGCGCTCAAGTTGACCGCCGCGGGGCAGTTGATTCTGCCGGAGAACGTGAATGCCGGCTCGGTGAATTACACCGCCGGACTCGTATTGCAAGGGGCGGGCATCACCACCACCGCCGGGGGCATCACGGTTAGCGGCAATACCTTCACGACCGACAACGTTACGCTCGACACGACGGCCGCCAATGGCAACATTATTTTCAACGATCGCTTGCAATCCGCGAACCCGCTCGCCGCAAACTTGACCATCAACGCCGGCACAGGGAGCGTGGTCTTCAACGGCGCCGTCGGCCTGCCGCAAATCGGGGCCGTCGCCTCCGCTAGCCGCATGTTTGTGATCGAAGGGGAGAACTTCTTCAATCGCAACGATTTCGGCGCCACCGATAGTTGGCTCGTCGTGCCGACGGAAGACTCCGGCGCGGGGCCGCGCGCCATCAACGCCCGCGGCTTTAAGTATGTGCAATCGTTGCCAGACGGTTCCGGTGGCGGGGGCGGGCCTAACGCCACACCGAACATCGAGTATCAGGTCCAGATTCGTGAACCGGGGCTCTATCAACTGTATCTGCGTCTGGATGGCAACTACACTGACAGCAGCACCGCTGGCGCTAGTGATTCGGCGTTTGCGAGCATCGTGGAACTGATCGACGGGCTCGGCGCAGGCACCAATGCCGATTGGTACGAATACAACTTCACCCCCGACGCGAACTTCAATAACCAGGCGTGGATCGGCACTGGCGGGTTTGAAATCAATAGCGCCGACGGGAATCCCAAAATCCCCGCGACCTGGAACATCACCGCGCCGGGCACCTACACCGTTCGCGTGAGCCAGCGCGAAGATGGCTCGACGCTCGATGCGCTCATTCTGCAAGACGCGAGCTACGCTGCGCCAACCGGCTTTGGCCCCACCGACTCGGGACGACTCGGCACCGTCACGATCAACAGCGCCGGCAGCATCGACGCGAACTCCACGTTCCAGGTCTACAGCTACGATCAGAACGTCGCCAGCGGCGTCACCGCGACCTTTGACAACGGCCTCGACGCGCTCAACAACGTCTACATCGACCGTGGCGACGCCATCGTCACCGGCGACCTCGCGGCGCAAAACGCCCGCGTCGGCCTGGCCGATTTAGGCGCAGGCACCATCGCCAACCTGACCGTCACCGGAGGGAGCGTGCAGATCGGCGGCAACGGCACGTCCTTCGAAATCGGCCGTCTTGCCGCCAATCTTAACGGCACCAACGTTATCGGGAACGCCGACTTCAGAACCGCCACGAGCGTCAATGTCAACGTCAACGACATTCGCTTAGGCTACATCACCCAGGGCGTGAACGGCTTCGCCGAGGGGAACCTGCTCCTCTCCACCACAGGCGACAATGTTCTCGCCGCGAACAACATCGAAGTCGGCGATTCCGACCACTCCGGCAATACGGCCGTGACGAGCGATATCGTCTTCGGCGGCGGCAACAACACCGTCAACGCCAACACGTTTGAAGTCGGCGGCCTGAAGTCCAAGGGGCAAGTCACCATCCTCCCCGGCGGCGTACTGACGATCAACAACCGGGCCGGAACCGGGAACGCGAATCTCTACATTGGCCGCAATAACGTCAGCACAGGCGCGAGCGATAGCGGCGTCTTCGACATGCGCGGCGGCACGCTCAACGCCTCGCTGAATAACCTCGTGATTGGGGTGCATACCGCTGGATCTGGGAGCGGCGTGGGTACGCTCTACTTCGAAACCGGCACGATCAACGTCGCCGGCAACGTGACGCTCGCCGATCCCGATACCAGTGCCAACCCCGCCAATACCACCGGCCAAATCAACCAGACCGGCGGTGCGATCAACATCACCGGCGGCGTCATCGACGGCGGCGGCGCCAGCACCATCCGCCTCGAAAACGGGACGATGACCGTCGGTAATGGGTTTGATGTCGATAACCTGCTCGTCGGCTTAGCCAAGGCCAGCGGGAATGTGACGGCAACGCTCACGGTCAATGGCGGCGCCGTCCGCATCGGCGATGGTTCCGCAGGCAGCTCGCTGAGCATCGGGCTGCGAGACAGTGACACCGGCGCCAAAACGCTCGGAACGGTCAATCTGGCCAATGCAACCAGCGCCAACATTCAAGTCGATACCGTCCAACTCGGCGCGGTCGTCGGTACTGTCGGCGGAGGGCAGGGGGGGGTGAACGGCAAGCTCACCCTCCCCACGGCTGGAAGTGTGACGATCGCCGCCCCGACGATCGTAGTCGAGGATTCGCCTGCCGTCGGCCTCATCGATAGCGACTTTAGCCTGCTGGCGCTCGGTAGCGGCGTGACCAACATCAACGCCGATACGTTCACCGTCGCCGGCCGCAAGGCGGAAGCCAATCTGACGATCCTCCCCGGCGGCGTGCTCAACCTCGCCGGCCAGACCGGCGCCGCGACGGACCTGTTCATTGCCAGCAACGTTACTGGAACCGGAACGATCGCCCGCGGCAACGTCAATCTCTCCGGCGGAACCTTCAACGCCACGCTCGATGAACTCCGCATCGCGCGGCACGGCAGCGGCAGCGCCGCTGGCGGCGCGGTCGGCACGCTCACGTTCGACGCAGGCACCGTCAACGTGCGCGAAATGGTCCTGGGTCAGGCGAGCGTCTCCACGACCAACGGCAGCAACGATCCCCGCAATACCGTCGGCACGCTGACCATGAACGGCGGCGCGCTGACCGTCTCCGGCGGAGACACGATCCTCGGCCTCAACGGCGGCATCGGGAACTTGATCGTCAACAGCGGCACGGTGAATATCGGTGCGGGCGGCGGCGATGACTTCTTCGTCGGTCGCCGGACGCAAGATGTACTCGGCAATCCGGCCTATACCGGCGCGGCGGCTTCCACCGCAAACCTCTCCGGCGCGAACTCCGTCAACATCAACGTCGCCATCCTCGGCGTAGGTTCCGTAATCGGCGGCGGCGGCGGCCAGATTTTCCCCAACGGCACGCTGCTCTTGGGCCAGAACAACACGCTCACCGCCAGCAATCAAATCGTCATTGCCGATTCGCCCAGCGTCGGTCTCGGCGGAAACGTCAATCGCCTGGGGCTGGGGCAGAACAACAACATCCAGACGCCGACGTTCATGGTCGGCGGCAGCAAAGGCAACGGCCGACTCGATTTCAACACGCCCGGCGGCAGCCTCACGCTCGGCGCCGCCGGTAGCCCGGTCGACTTGTTGATCGCCAACCAAACCGTCGGCACCGGCGGCGGCTCGACCGGCGTGGTCGATCTCAGCGCCGGCACCGTTACGGCGTTTCTGGATCTGTTGCGCGTGGGAAGCAAGCCCGATAACGCTACGGGAACCACTACCGGCACGTTCACCATGAACGCCGGCAGCGTGGACGCCAATACCATTCAAATCGCCCAGCGGACCAACGCGGGAACCGCCGGCACGGTCAACGGCACGTTGAACCAAAATGGCGGCACGCTCCGCTTCGGCGCGCTGAGCCAGAACGGCAACTCGGCTGCGTTCAACTTCAACAGCGGTACGATCCAGAACCTGCCAGGACAGAACCTCAGCGACACCAACGTCGTGATCAACGTCCTCACCGGCGCCGCGCACACGTTCACCGTCGATGCCGGGCAAACCGCGACCATCCAAACGGCCGCACAACTCGCGGGGACTGGTCCCCTCACCAAGAACGGCGGCGGCGCGCTCGTGCTCCCCGGCGCGAACCCACTCAGCGGCACAACGAGCGTCACCGCCGGCGCGCTGCAGGTCGATGGCAGCCTCGCGGGGCCTGTCGTCACTTCCAGCGGCGGTACGCTCTCCGGTCAAGGCGCAGTGAACAACACCGTGACCGGCAACAGCGGCGGCCTGGTCGCCCCCGGCCCCGCGACCAAGATCCTCACCACCGGAAACCTCGTGCTCAACAGCGGCTCGACCTACGCCGTCGAGATCAACGGCACGACGCCTGGCGCGCAGCACGACCAGTTGAATGTGCAAGGGTCGGTCGCGCTCAACAATGCCACGCTGAGCATCACCGGCACGGCCCCCAATGCCGCGCCTGGCACGGCGATCGTGATCATCACCAACGATGGCGGCGACGCCGTGAGCGGCACGTTCAACGGACTTCCCGAGTTCGCGCAAGTCTCCGTCAACGGCGAGCGGTACCGCATCACCTACCGCTACGATGCCGGCAGCGGCACGCTCGGCAGCGGCAACGATGTCGCGCTGATTCGCAATCGCCCGCCGGTCGCCGTGGCCGATAGCTTCACGACACCGGAAGACACAACCTTGACGGCCAACGTCGTGACCAACCCCTTGGGGCTGGATAGCGATCCCGATGGCGACCCGCTGACCGCGGTCCTCGCGACCGGCCCGTCGTTCGCGGCTGCATTCAACCTCACCGCCAGCGGCGCGTTTACTTACACGCCTAGCGCCAATTTCTCCGGCGCGGACAGCTTCACCTATTATGTGAACGACGGCGAATTGAACTCGAACACCGTCACGGTGAGTTTGACCGTGACCGCCGTGGCCGATCCGCCGAACCTCGTCGTCACCAACGTTTCCGGCGGCGAAAACAATCCGATCCCACTCCAGATCCAAACCTCCCTCAACGACACGGACGGCTCCGAAACGCTCAGCGTCATCATCGCCGGCGTCCCCAGCGACGCAACGCTTTCCGCAGGCATCAATCAGGGGGGCGGCGTCTGGCGCATGACCGGTGCGGAGGCGAACGCCGTCGCGCTCACCAAGGCCAACAACAACCCCGGCAACGCGCCGTTCACGCTCACCGTCACCGCCACGGCGACCGAAACCAGCAACAATGACTCCGCCAGCGTCACGCGCACGATGTCGGTCACCGTGAACAACTTGCCGCCGCTGCCGGAGCAACTGGACCTGCTCATCCAAGGCGAGTCGCAAGGCCCCGTCCCCTCGGTCAGCGTCGTCCCCGGCGTGCCGGTTACGTTCGTCGTCACCACGACCGATCCGGCCGGCGTCGATGACATGCTCAACGACCTGGATGCTCCGTTCCAGTTCACGATTAACTTTGGCGACGGCAGCAGCGCGCAAGGCGAACTGCTCGCGGAAGGGCAGCCGCTTGAATTCACGCACGTCTACAACGACTTCAGCGATGAATTTGGCTATCAACCGACTCTGACCGTCACCGATGTCGACGGCGCTTCCACGACGATCGACCTGACGAGCGTCGTCGTCTCGCGGTTGGTTGTAATCGATGGTGTGCTGTACGTCGGCGGCACCGACCGTAGCGAACGCATCATCGTGCAAAGCTCGAACTCGCAGGGCGTGTTCGTCAAGATCGACGGCCGCAACTACTATCCCTCGGAGCCTGTCTGGGACCGCGTCGTGGTCTACGGCAACGGCGGCAGCGATTCCATCACAGTCACCGGCTATGTCCTCCCAGTGGAGTTTTACGGCGGAGCCGGTAACGACTACCTGGCCGGCAGCTCCTATGCCGACTTGCTCGACGGCGGCGAAGGGAATGACCGCATCTTAGGCGGAAATGGCGACGATGTCCTGCTCGGCGGCGGCGGCAATGATCGTCTCAGCGGCGGCAACGGCAACGACTATCTGCACGGCGACGACACCGTCGATAACGTGTCCGGCATGGCGGTGTACTTCGATTCGCTCGAACGCGAGATCTCGATCGGCCACAGCGCCAATCCTGGGCGCGACACTCTCGCCGGCGACAATGGCGACGACATCGTCGATGGCGGACCCAACGACGATCGCGTCGCCGGCGGCAACGGCAACGACATTGTTCGCGGCGGCGCCGGGAACGACCGGGTCGATGGCGGCAATGATGACGATCTCGTTCTGGGGGACGATGGGGCCGATCTGCTCTACGGCCGCGCCGGCAACGATGTGTTGATCGGCGGCTATGGCATCGATTCCCTCTATGGCGAAAGCGGCGATGACCTGCTCTATGGCAGCGGGCTATTCGAAGACGTCGAACTGGATGATCTCATCGCCATCTGGATGTCGTGGCGCGACGGCGATAGCGAAGGCGCGGCTGACGCGCTCACCGATCTCGCCATGGACGACCTCGTCGGCGACACGCTGCACGGCGACCGGGGCATCGACTGGTACTTGCTCTTCGCGGAATACGCGGTCGCTGGCAAGGATCGACTCCGCGTCGCCAGCGACGGCCGTGCTCCCAACGAAGTGCGCGAGTTGATGTAAACCCAGCGCAGCGCCAAGACTTCAGTTGCACCGGCGATCTTACACGGCGACCGCGACTTCTGCGCGCGGCGCGCCGCGGTTCGAGAGATCGGCGGCCGCGCCAAAACGGACGCCGCGCTCGATCGCCCCCTGCGGAAAGCGCGCGCGGCTCAACGGCCCCCAGCCGTAAGTCACGATCCGTCCGAGGCGCTGGTAGCCTAAGCGGTCGCAGCTCTTGAGCGACGCCAGGTTCGTCCAGTCCACGGTCGAGACCAGACTGCGCACGTCGTACTCGGCCGCCAAAGCTTCGAGCGCCAGCCGCATTGCGAAGCCATGCAGCCGCAGGCCGCGAAAATCAGGATGCGTGAACCCTTTGTACATGTACGACACATCGGCAGGGAACGAGAGGTTCACGCCATCGCAGTGTTCCCCCTCGATGCTCCCCAGCGCGTACCAGCCGTAGCCAGCGAGCCGCTCGCCGGAAATTGCTGCAAAGCACAGGTCATGACCTTGCTGGGCGCGCCGAACGTGCCGCTCGTCGAGTTCATTCTCTGGCGCAGCAAAGGCGGCGACTTCGTCTGCACTGAGGAAGCGAAACTCGAAGCCCTCCGGCAAGTCGCCAGCGAGTTTGATGTCGTCGAGACCCAGCCACACCACTTCGCTCACGCTGAGGTTGAGGAGCCGTCCGCCGATGCGATCAACGACGTACTCCCACGCGGCGCGGCGGCCGTTGTCGGCCTTGATTTTGGCGAAGCGTTGATAAGCAGTTGCAAAAGGTAGAGACATGAGCGTGCTTTCTCGTTGAGGGGGAAGTGTGGCGGAAGGGGGATGAGTTTACAGTTCCAAGAGGACGCCCCCCCACGCGAGTCCGGCGCCAAAACCGACAAGCGCCACCAGGTCGCCTGGGCCGGCGCGGCCGGCTTGCAAGGCTTCGTCCAAGGCGAGCGGCAAGCTGGCGGCGAGGGTGTTTCCGTACCGCTCGATGTTGATCGCGACGCGCTCCAGCGGAATGCCGAGTTCGGCCGCCGAAGTCGCGATGATGTTCACATTCGCTTGATGCGGCACGAGTAGTTTGATTTGATCGACCGTGACGCCGGCGTCCGCGCACAGGTGGCGCACGGTCTGCGGCAACACGCGCGTCGCAAAGGTCCAGATCGCGCGGCCGTCCATGCTCATCGCGCCGCCGATCGGCACCGACAACGACTCCGCATCGCCTGAGGAAAATAACGCCGTCGCGAGGATGCGTCCTTGGCCCTTGGCGCCAAGCACTACCGCGCCTGCCCCGTCGCCAAAGAAAATGCACGTTCCGCGATCGGCGAAGTTCACCAACCGGCTTCCTAAATCGACGCCAATCACCACCGCATGTTCCACCTCCGTCGCCAGGTAGCGCGCGGCGCAGTCCAGCGCATAAGCAAAGCCAGAGCAAGCGTTGACAATATCGAACGCAATCGCCTGGCGTGCGCCGAGCTTCTGTTGCACCAGGCACGCCGTCGAAGGCATGATGTAGTCCGGCGTGCTCGTCGCGACGATGATCAGTTCGATATCTTGCGGCGTCAGTCCCGCGCGCTCGATGGCGCAGCGGGCGGCGTCCGCGGCGATGTCCGACGCCTGCACTTCCGGCGCGGCGTGCCGCCGCTCGCGAATGCCGGTCCGCTCTTCAATCCACTGGCAAGAGGTGTTGAGTCCCAACTCTTGCACAAAGAATTCATTGCCGACCACCAGCGGCGGAACAGCCGAACCGCTGGCCAGGATCGTGGCGCGATGCGCGCGCCGCCGTCGGGGTGGACCCACCCAATGAGCCAAGGTGGAGTTCGATACAGTCAGGGATTCCATGCGGCGCCAGGTTGCCGAGCGAGCGGCAAGTTCGTGAGGATGGGAGACGATAATGCAGCGAGTGTCGTGCTCAAGTCTACGTCACCCTCGCGCCGCGCTCGAAGCGCGCACCTTCGACCGCGCGCCGATTCTCGGACAACGCCAGCGTTATGCTCGGCATCTCCTGACTGAAGCGCATAACCGCGCTAGATGGCCCGCGGCCATGCGGCGCCCTCAGGCCGACTTGTCCCATCCAAACAGCGGATCGAATCCCACCGCGGCGGTGCTGGGCGTGGAGTAGTGGCCGACGCTCGAGTTCGCCCCTCCGGCATGCGCGCACAGGCTAGGGACGTGAAAATAGACGCGGCGGCCGAGCGTTTGCGTCGCCGCGCAGACCACTTCATCCGTGCCGTTCTGCCCGCCATGCGCGAGCGTCGTCTTGGCATGCAGCAGTTCGCGTAGCGATGCGCGCGTGAACGCCAGGGCCAGCGAGCCCCACGCAATGCGCTGGGTGGACAGCGGCTGCCAGCCGTTTTGGAGCGTTTGCCCCCACACGTTGTGCGCCGGGGTGTATAGCGAAGCGTAGCCGAAGTCGGTCCACGGCAAGGTGCGATAAGCGGCGGCGAGCGCGCTGGCCGCGCCGGCCGCGAGCGACAGATCGTCCTCGCAGATGAGCAACCGGCTGGCCGTCGTCTCGCATAATAGCCACCGCGCCGCGTGTAGCCAGTTCCGCCACATTCCCAAGCGCTGCGGGTGGGCATGCACTTCGACGTCGGGATGAAATCCCAGGCGGCTGTGCGGCTCGGCGAAGACGTGCAGCCGCTCGCGAAAACCGGCGCGCCGAAGTTCGCCAATGGTCGCGTTGAACGTCGGCTGCGGCCGAGGCGCCGTAATCACTGCAATCGCCAGACTCATCGGCCTGTCACCCCTAGTCCGAGATCGTCACGACCGGCATCTTGGCTTGTGCAGGCCCCGGCAAGTCCGCCAGGAACTGGTTCTCCCCAGGCAAACTCCAGGCTTGCGCTCGCCAGACCAGCGGCGCTTCGAGTCGCGTGCCGAACAAGTGCGCGAGCGACACCACGGCGTAGGGCTGCCCGTTGTTGTGCATTACCCACAGCTTCCAGCGCATCTCGGGATGGGCCTTGGCGCACGACGCCCACACGGTTTCGCTGTGATTGCATTCCGCATCCTTGCGTTGCAGCGTGACCGAAACCGGCCCCGCAAGAAAATCCGCGTCAATCGTCAGCGACAAGTTCGCGGGAACGCGCGCTCCTCCCATCGCCAGCGCGCTCGGCGGCGGCGCCGCGCCTGGCGAGCATTCTGTGGAGGCCGCAGTCACGCCGCGAAAGGGCGCGATATGCGGCCCCGAGACCGCGCTGCCGGTCAGGAGCCAGACCACGACATCGCTGGGCTTGCCGGTCGTCGAATGCGCGGCGCCGGTCAGTTCGTTGCCATAGGTGGGATGAAAGACGAAGTTGACCGCCCCGCAGGGCGACGGGGGCGAAAAGGTCGGCTGTCCCAGGACGTTTACGAGCTGCGCCTGCACCGCATCGGCCGGCGGGTTGTCGGGATACGCGTCCAGCGGCGGCGCATAGACTTTGCCTACCACATAATCAGGCTCCGTCCCGAACATGGTCGCGTTTCCCAACACGCAAACACCGCCATCGGCCGCGCGCACGCTTTGCAGCGGATTGCCCATCGGCGGCAAGCACCACGTTACCAACGACGCGGACGCGGTGGCGATCTCCATGGTTGGCCCGCGCGACTTATCAGCCTCGTCGCTTCCGCCACCTTCGAGAGTGACCGAAAAGACAAAGCGATTCGCGCGCGCCGCGAGCCGGCGATCGAGGCGAAAGTGGAACGACAGTTCGTCGTCCGGTCTTGGTGTACTCACAGTTGCAGCTCCAGGTTAGCACGGCGCCAGTACCTCGCGGCGGCAGTCATACGGCATGCGGCAGTCACACTCGACAGTATTGTCACGTTCCGTTATGCAAGCGAATCATCGCGTTTTCAAACGAGACGCCGGAAACTTGCCCCGCCAACACGCCAAAGTCTCCATAGTACGCCGCGTGCGGAAACTCCCGGTTCAGTTCCGTCGAAAACAAATTCGCCAGCAATTGGCCGGCAAAGCGGACCTCGGTCAATCGCCCCTGGTTCACAACCAGGTCCAGTTGGTAGTGCTTTCCGGCGTAGAGGCGCCCGATTTTGTGGATATACGGCGCGCTCGTGCGGGGCGGAGGCATCGTCACGTCGTGTCTAAGCGTCAAGTTCAGACGAGCGATCAAATAGGGAAACTCCTGGTGATCCGCAGCGGTATTGCGCATCAAGACTATCGCTTGTCCCGTCTGCCCCGCACCATCCGGCTCGTCATGCAGTCCCCAGAACATTCCGACCTGTCCTTCCCACTGGGCGGCCTGTTTCAAATCCAGTTGCAGGGTATAGCTCGCGTGGTGGATCGCTCCCAGCTTGTAAATCCCCAAGTCCGTCGCCGCCACGTGCCAGCGCTGAGCGCCGGCGTCATGGAAGCGGCCTTCGGCAGTACTTACTAACGCCAGCGGCGGCCGGGTGAGCAAGCGATACGGGCGTTCGAATACGAGTTCAGCTTCATTGAAGGCGTGAAAATCATCGTCCGGCAGCGCGACCACCGGGGCCGGCGCGCGGTTGCTTTGATCGACGGGGCGATTCCAAAGCGCGGCTGCTACTCCAGACGCGAGCAATAAGAGAAACGTGCACGTCCCCACAAACAGCCACCTCGTGGACGACCCCTTGGTCGCGGACGTCGCCGGGACGACCACCTTTTCCGCCGGGTCCACGGAACGCTTCCAGGCGATGAGATCCTGCGCGAGGTCGGCCGCCGTCGAGTAGCGATCGGCAGGGCGGCGCTCCAAGCAGCGCAGGCAAATTCGCTCGAGCTCTGGTGGAATCTTGTCGTTGATCGTGCGTAGCGGTCGCGGTTCTTTTTCCAGAATCTGCACCACGTAAGCTTCCGCGTCGATCGGTAAATAAGGGAGGCGATGCGTCAGCAGTTGATAGAACACGACCCCGAGCCCGTAGATATCCGTCCGCGCGTCCACCAGGTGGCTCTCGCCGCGGGCCTGCTCCGGCGACATGTAATACACGGTCCCCAAACGGCCTGCGGTTTCCGTCAAGAGTTCCCACTCATCGACCGCCAAACCCAGGTCGCCGACGTACGGCCGCCCCTCTCGATCGAGCAGCACATTGGCCGGCTTGATGTCGCGATGCACCAGTCCGCTCAGATGAATCTGGTGCAAGCTCGTGGCGATGTCCGCGACCAATTGCGCGATCTGCGGAAACGCCATGATCGGCTGGTTCATGCCGTCGGCCAACGTGCCGCCGGCCATCAATTCCGAGACGATATAAAACTCGCCCCCTTCGCAGCCCACGTCATAAATCGGCACGATGCCAGGAATCTTCAACCCCGCCACCTTGCGCGCCTCGCTCAGCAAAACTTCCGAGCGGTTGCTGTGGGGCGAGAGCGGCTGCCGCGAAACTTTGACCGCGACATCCCGATGGAGCAACTCATCGCGCGCTCGCCACACAGTGCCGAATCCGCCGCTCCCCAAACATTGCAGCACGCGATAGCGGCCGATGTTCTCTGGCTGAGGGCGTGCGGCGTCGTCCGTCGACGGACTCACATGAGTGTGCGCTTGCAGTGGGTGAATCGACAGCGAAGGCTTGTTCTCACCTAGGTCGGTCGTCTCGTAGTCCGACCCGTGCCGCGCCCTCGCCTCGGCTCCGCGGTTGGAATCGGCAAGCACTTCGGCGATGGTCCGTTGTTCCATGAATCCAGCCCCCAGAAAAGAAGGAGAACCTGCCCCTATCGACTCCTTCCTTCATAGTACCCGCAGCGGCTACCCGCAAGCAAGCGCCGAATAAGAACTTTCCCACCTCTTTGGATGGTTTTAGAGCGGCTATGCAGCGGGGCTGTAGGCTCGGCGGACCAGCAGGTACGAGCGTCGCCAGCGGATGCTCACGCGGCCGCAAAAATACGCTGTTAAGCCGGTCAAGAGGAGCATGATGAAACACCACGCAATCGCCTGGCCGTTGTCCACATACGGTCCCAGGTCGAGCGCTTGCACTAACTGGCTCCGTCCGCGCACGAGATAAATCGCCGTTAGCAGCATGGCATAGATCGCCCCTTGCCCGAGCGTCACTCCCGTCAGCACCCAAGCGGAACTCCAGTCCGGCAGTTGCGCCAAATAAATCGCATATGCCAGGTGAATCAGCCCGAGAAAGAAAAGCATGAAGGCCCACCGTCCGACGAATTCGGAATCGGTGTTGCTGAGATACCGCACCACGTCGTAGGTCGCGGGAATCATGCTGAAGATGCCCAACAGGGCCACGAGCATCGCGAGCAAGTAGGCCGCCCCGAGTTTTTCCTGATCCGGCTGGTAGCCATAGCGCACCGCGACATTCGCCGTGCTCGCAACGCCGGCGGGCGCAGCCGGCGCCAGTGGCGGTGGGGAAGATGACGCCGTTGAACTGCTTGCACGACTCGGCGCTGGCGTCGTTGCGAGCGGGGCGACAAGCGTGTCTTCCTGGGGTTCCCGCGGTCGCTGCCTGGCGGAAGGGGCGATCGGCTCGGTGGGGAGCGTGATCGGCGGCGGACCCGACGGCGAGCCTGGCTCCGCAGGCGTCGATTCCGGCGACGATGGCGGACCTGGCGAACTCGGCGGCGTGGGCTCCGTGTGTGCCTGCACTTGTTCCAGGATGCGAGGTTTGAGCGGCGGCGGCGTGGGACGTTTCTTTGCCTGCTGACTTTCCGACCGGGAAGCCTTGGCTGGCTTCATCGCTTCCCCGTGCTTCGCGCGTCCCGAATCGGGCCTCTGGCCGCTCGCTGCCGCTGGCGCACGTTCTACGACAGGCGGTTGAAGTCGGGGCGACGCAACGTTGCGGCGCTCCCCCGGTATGCTCACGCGCCGCCCGCACTTAGGACACTGCACGCTCCATCCCGCGCGCTCATCGGGAACGATCAAGTTGCGACCGCAGTCGCAGGCCAGTTTAATCGGCATGGTTCATCTCGCTGTGCATTCGCAATTCCGCATACGAACGTCGTCGTCGCTGATTGGTACGTTCAGTCTTATCGCCGCCAGGCCGGAGGTCAACCATATTAGCTCACCAAAGCGGTTGACGCCGCTGGCGTCAGCGGTCATCCTCTGGGTTTCGCAATCGCTTCGCTCCCCGGCAAACTCCACATCAGCGGCATGGGCAATCGATCATGGCTGACAAATCCCAGGTGTATCTCGCGGTCGACCTCGGCGCCTCCGGCGGGCGCGTCGTCGCAGGTGTGTATGACGGCCAGAAGTTCACGCTCGAAGATGGCTATCGTTTCGATAACGGCGGCGTCTTCGCAGCCGACCGAATGTATTGGGACGTCCTCAACCAATGGAACCACATCACCCGCGGCCTGCGCCAGGCAAGCCAACAATATGGCCAGCGGGTGAAGAGTATCGGCGTCGATACCTGGGGGGTCGATTTCGCGCTCTTGGGGCGCGGCGATGAACTGCTGGGCAATCCCTATCATTATCGCGATCAGCGGACCACGGGGATGTTCGAAAAAACCTTCGCGCTCGTGCCGCGCGAGGAGATTTTCGCCGAGACCGGTTTGCAGTTCATGGAGATCAATACGCTCTATCAAATCGTCTCGATGGTGCTCAGCAAGTCGCCGCTGCTAGACATGGCGGAGCACTTTTTGATGATGCCGGACGTCTTCAACTGGCTCCTCACCGGCGTGAAGGCGAACGAGTTCACCGACGCTTCGACCACGCAGTTTTGCAACCCGCACACGCGCGACTGGTCGCGCTCGCTGCTCGAGCGCTGCGGCGTGCCGACGAACATCCTGGGAACGATCATGCATCCCGGCGCGAAGCTGGGCCCGCTGCGGCCGCAGGTCGCTGAAGAAACAGGGCTGGCGAATGTGGATGTCGTCCTGCCTGGTTCGCACGATACGGCCAGCGCGGTGATGGCGGTGCCGGCTGAAGGAGAAGTGCAAGCTCAGCCTGCGTGGTGCTATATCTCCAGCGGGACGTGGTCGCTGATGGGGGTCGAGATTCCCAAGCCGATCGTCACCGAGCAATGCCGCGCGTTCAACTTCACCAACGAAGGGGGTATCGGCTCGACCACGCGATTGCTCAAGAACATCGCTGGGCTGTGGCTGGTGCAAGAGTGCCGCCGCGTGTGGCGTAACGCCGGGCACGATTACGGCTGGGAAGAGCTCGTGCGCCGCGCCGAAGCCGAGCCGCCGCTCGTGTCGCTGATTCATCCCGACGATCCCCGCTTCGCCGCGCCGCGCGAGATGCCGACCGCGATTCGTGATTATTGCTTGGAATCGAGCCAACCGATTCCGCAAAGCGAAGGGGCCGTCATCCGCTGCGCCCTCGAAAGCCTCGCGCTGCGCTACCGCATGGTGCTGGGGATGCTCGAACAACTGACCGGCGGGCGGATCGACACCATTCACATCGTCGGCGGCGGCACGCGCAATCGGTTACTATGCCAAATGGCCGCCAATGCCTGTAACCGCCGCGTCATCGCGGGGCCGGTGGAAGCGACCGCGATCGGCAACGTCATGATGCAGGCAGTCGCCGCCGGAGAAGTGCCATCGGTCTCCGCCGCGCGGCAGATTATCAAGAACAGCTTCGAGGTCCACGAATACACGCCCCGGCGACCAGAGATTTGGGATTACGCTTACGAGCGATTTCAGCGACTGGTCGGGTGAGGGGAAGTTTCAAGAAAATCCGAAATCCGAATATCGAAATCCGAAACAAATTCAAATGCCAAATGACCAAAGGTGATAAACGAAAGACGCGCTGCAAGGCGTTGTGATTCGTGATAATTCGTTTGTTTCGGATTTCAATATTCGATATTTAATATTTAACTCCTCTCTACCACAGTAACTCAACATGCTTCGCGTTGGACTCGTCGGGATTGGCTTCATGGGTTGGATTCACTGGCTCGCGTATCACAAGGTGCGCGGTGTCGAGGTGACGGCCATTTGTTCGCGGGACGCCAAAAAGCTTGGCGGGGATTGGCGCGATATCCAAGGCAACTTCGGCCCGCCTGGCGAGCAAGTCGATGTGAGCCAGGTGAAGCAATATTCGGCGCTCGATGACCTGCTCGCCGATCCGGACATCGACCTTGTCGATCTCTGCCTGCCGCCGCACATGCACGAACAGGCGACCGTCGCCGCGCTGCGCGCCGGCAAGCATGTGTTTGTCGAAAAGCCGATGGCGCTCACCACGGCCGCTTGCGACAAGATGGTCGCGGCCGCGAACGAGGCGCAAAAGCTGCTGTTCGTTGGGCATGTGCTGCCGTTCTTGCCGGAGTACGCGACCGCGCTGGAGACGATCCGCAGCGGCAAGTACGGCGCGCCGCTCGGCGGCACGTTCAAACGTGTGATCAGCGACCCCACCTGGCTCAAGGATTTCTTCGACCCCGCGCGAGTTGGCGGGCCGCTCATCGACTTGCACGTACACGACGCGCACTTCATTCGCACGGCGTTCGGCATGCCGACCGCGGTGGTTAGTCAAGGGCGCATGCGCGGGGACGTCGTCGAGTATTGCAACTCGCTGTTCCACTTCGCGGACCCGCGCATTTCCGTCCTGGCGACCAGCGGCATCATTGGTCAGCAAGGCCGCCCTTTCACGCACGGCTACGAGATTCACCTGGAACAGGCCACGCTGCAATTCGACTTCGCGGTGGTAAAGGATGGAACCAATGACAGCGAGCCGCTCAAAATCTTCACGCCCGACGGCGAAGTGCGCCGCCCAGCGTCACCCCCCGGCGACCCGATGCTCATCGCCTTCGAGCAGGAGATTCAAGAAGTGCTCGCCTGCATTAAGAGCAACCAGCCCTCGGCGCTTCTGGGCGCTAACCTCGCGCGCGACGCCATCGTGCTGTGTCATCGGCAAACGGCGGCGGTGAAGAGCGGGAAGGTGGTGAAGGTTTAGATGCGAGTGAAGAGGGGGAGGGGAACCACCAAGGCACGAAGGCACGAAGGGAGAAAGACGGAAAGAAGACAGGAGCAAAGTTATGCGAACGCAATGCGCTTGCCGATACGCTGGACAACTTTCTCCGTCAGCATTTCCTGCGGGCCTTTTAGGGTTCGTGGTTCTTTGCTGCTTTTATTTCTTCCCGTTATCATCCAAGCGCTCAAACGTCTGGTAATGATCCGGCGTGTAGTAGATCTCGCCGTCGCTCCCGGTTACGACGCGTTGTGGGCCGGGGCCGCTCAGGCCGGGAGTGGGGTGGACCCATTCGCGATAGTAGCCGGCGGGGCGCTGCGGCAGGCGGCGCTCGCGGTTTTGAAATTCGGAGCCGTCGTGGGAATACCGCATTCGCTTGCCGGCCGCAATGCGGGCGAGCGTGTTCGTGAGCTCGACGTCGCCGCGATAAACCACGTCGCCTTGTTCGTTGCGAATCGTCATCCGCGGCACGACGACGTCGCCCGGTTCAGTCACCGCTTGCGGCGGTTGCTCCGGCGTGAGTGGCCCCGTTTCCGTCGTCGTCGGCGCACGAGGTGCTGCGCGCTCCGGCAGCCAGCCATTGCGCGCGGCGACATAGCCCACCGCCAGCACGATCAGAAAGACCGCCAGACGTACAACTTGCGGATTAAGTTTCGCGGGGCGGGGCGACGACATGAGCAGCAGCCTCGGTTATAGGTACATCCCCACAAACCCGCCGGCCTCATCGCTCGCTTCGCGGAGTTTTGCAAGCCGCTCGACTGTCTTCTGCAAGTCGCCGGCTTCGATGTAGCGGCCGAATTCCACACAGACCGAGTGCTGCACCGATTCGTGAAACCATTGCACGACTGACGCGTTGATCCAGTCGCACGTCTCGCGCGTCAGCTCCACCGTCAAATCGCAGCGGTTGGGCTTGAGGTCCGTGGCGTCGGTGAAGAGCGTCCCTTCGAACTTGAACTGCAACATGCCAACATCGGGGTGATTCGTGAGATGGTACGTGCAGCTGGCGTTGTACAAGTAATAGGTGTTGTGGTTGCCGTGCATTTCGATGGCCGCTTTGATCCGTTCGCAGAGTGCGCGATAACCCGGCGACGCATCGAGCGGAATATCGAGCCGCGTCACCGAGCGCAGCGGCAGGCAATCGAAATTGATCTCAACCCAGCGGTTCATGAAAGCAGGCTCCCAGCGAGTGGATAGTTTGGTGTCGTTATCAGTTCGACGCGCCGCAGGCAGCAGGCACACTCCCGCGGGCCGTCCGCGCAAAGCCTTGCGCGGACGGAGGGAATTATCGCTCTGGCGGCAAACGGAGTCTGCCTGTGGCTATTCAGCACCAAGCGACGCCACATGCTCCGCCGCATCAGGCAGTTCCCAACCGAGTGTCAGCCAGCCTTGGTCGGATTGCAACTGGCGCAGCGTCAGCCGGCCGGCGCGCTCCCATTGCCCAGGCAATTTCAGCCCTTCACTAGCGAACTCTGGCTTAAACAGCGATTCGAATTTCTTCCGCAGGAACGTCTTGAACGTGATCTGCCGAATGCTTTGCCGGCCTTTGATGTCCATGTATTCCACCACCACGTCGCCATCGCGGGTGAGCTTCGAGCCGTTGCCGTCTTGCTCGAGTTTGTACCTGGCGGTGATCATCATGCGGTCGTTAATCTCTTGATCGCCGCGGGTGAACTGTCGCCCGCGCAGCGCCAGCGTCGCGGTCTGGCCGGTAAACTCCACCGAAAATGGCCGCACAGCGGCGAACGTGATCGACCAGGGATCCTTGTCTTGCGAGATCTGCAACTCCTCTGGCACTTCGCCGGTTGCTTCCTCGAGCATTTCGGCCAGGCGTTCGTCGGTGAGTTTGCGTCCGGCCACGACGATCTCGGCGGCGTTGCCCACCATCGATTCATGCAAGCGCACCGAGAGATCCAACTCTTCCTGCAAGGCCGGCGGCGCGGTGGGCGCGCCGAGTCGGTCCGCTCCCGCTTGCAGCGCGGTGACGAAGATGTTGTCCGCACTCGTCGCGAATTGCAGTTGCTGCGGAAAGCCATCCTTCCGGAGCAAAGGGCGGCGGAACTTGTTCTCGAACGCATCCCGGGCCTTGGCGAGCATTTCGTCCGCACGCTCATCGACGCGCTTTTCGAGTCGCCGTTCCGCCCGCTTGCTCGCAATCGCTTCCGCCTGGCCGGCGCTCTGGCTGACTTTCTTAGCGGCGATCTTGCGCACGATGCGATGCTTGGCGCCAATGCCGGTGATGTCGGTGTCGGTGTCCGCAACCGCGACCGCCGGTTCCGCATGCAAACCCTGGGCATCGACGAAGATGCGTTTGGAAGCGCTCAGGGTCGTCAGGCCGTTGGAGTAGATCGTGACGGGGCCGTTGTAGCCTTTGTTGCGCGAACTCGAAGTGCCGGACATCAGGATTTCCAAGAGCGCCGTTTGGCCGCTGGGAATGGTGCGGAGCGAAACATTCCCGACCGTGTGCGCAGTCCCGAAAATGTTGGTTCCCAAAATCACTTCACGGACCGGCGTAATGTCGTCGACTGGATCGTTCACACCGGCGGCGGCTAAGCGTTGCGAGGCAATGACATACAGATTAGGCCGTGCATAGTTCCGCCGCACCGCGCTAATCACCGGCCCGGCTTGTCGCTGGCGCTTGAGCTGGCCGAGCAGTTGGCCAATCGTGACGGCTTGTTCATCGGTCGGCGCGGCTTGAAAAGCAGCGAGCTGCTGAGAGAGCGCTTCGAGACGCGTATCGAAGACCGCCTTGGAGTCGGGAAGACTCGCGACCTCGAGCGCGGCGATGTAGTTACGCAGCGCGCGGCGCGCTTCCACAAACTGCGGCAGATCGAGGCCGACTTCGTTCTGGAAAAAATTGTTCGCGACCGCCTCTAGCACGCGCGCGTCAGGCGTCTCTTTCGCAAGTTCGGCTTGCAATGCCGACCAACCGAGATAGGCCTGCCACGCCGCCTGATTGGTTGGATTGGATTTCAGGAAGTTGTTCAGCCGGTTCAAAGCTTGCCGCAATTGCTCACGAGCCTGCGCCACATAATTTTCCCCAGGCGGCGTGAAACTATCCTTGGCTTCGAGCACAAATTGCGGCAGCTCGGCGGCGGTCGGTTGCGATAGCTCCTCGAGCCAGGCCGCGAGTGCTGTGCGGACCGCGACGAACTGCCGCCGCTCTAAACCAGGCTTGCCGCTGTTGTACTGTTTCAGCACCTCCGCGACGACGTGCTGATCCGCCTTGGCGCCCAGGGCGAGCTGTTCTTCCAAGGCCCGGTTGTGAAGAAAGGTGTGCCAACCGGTCGCCGTCGCGCTCCCTGGACCAAGCCATTTATTTTGCACGGCCAGTTTGGCGGCTACCTCGCCGGCGGAGTCCGCCCAGACCGGCGAAGCCCCCACTGCGAGGACGAAAGCGAGAAAACCGATCCTGATGGCGCTTGAGAACGCTGGCATGACGCCGCTCCTAAAAAGAAAAGATAGGCGATTCCGTCTCGCCAATCCCGTTGTCTTAACACGTTTGGTTTTTTTTGCCTACTCGAACAATGCACCCTCGTCACCGCCGCTTGCCAACGCCTGAGAACGCCTCAGGGGGACGAAATCCAGGGTGAACTATCAAAGCATAGGTGAATGAGGGGATTTGTACGACCCAGCACGGCAATTGCGATCCCCCCATGAGGACTGAAAGTGGACGTTAAAATTATCTTAATTAACCTAACTTAGCCAATTGACAGGCTCCGAGGCCTTTTCTATTCTGGCGGCACCTTCCTTGGGCGGCGAGCTGTTCCCAATGGAGTGCGACCTGACATCCTCGCAGGTGAAGCGGCCAGGAGCCGCGCCTGACTTGGAATGCCTGCCTTGGGTCGCCCGGCAGGGAATGCCTGCCGTGTACTCGCCGCCTACCATCGTCGCGCAATCCCGCCTGCTCTTGGTTCGCATTACCGCCACTTTAGTTGATGTCAGCCGTTCGTGAACTTTGCTGCTGCCGTCCGGCATTGCGCTCGACCCCAAAGACTATGCCTTCCTCCGAGGAGAAACGACATGCCGTGGCGTTCGATACTTACTTTGTCGATGCTCGCCTCTGTGCTGCTCATGGGCAGCGCGGCCCGTGTGGTCGCTGAAGATCCTGCCCCCCAAGCGGCGCACAACTCCCCCATTGCCTGGTACACCGACTACGCCGAGGCGCAACGCGCCGCGCAACTGTCGGAGCAGATGTTGATTGTCTTCTTTCACGACCCGCGTTTCCCCGACGCCTACAACGATTACCTCGCGACGCTCGAAAAGAATGAGAAGATCGCAGCGGCCGCCGAGAACTTCGTGATGTGCAAGTTGCCGGTCGATTTTGAAGTCGTCACGCCCCCTGCGGAAGGCAGCACCGAAACCGAACACGCGCGCACCAAACTCTTGAGTCATCCCGCGTTTGAAGAGATGCACGAGCACACCGGCGTTGCGTTCATCGACTACGCCCACACCCAGAGCAAGTTTTATGGCCATGTGGTCAATGTCTTCCCGTTCAAGTCGCGGTTCCTCGCGCCGGATCGCCTGTTGGTGATGATGGACTTGCCGGAGGGTTCGCTCACGCAGCGGACGATGATCTACGCGGTGCTCACGCATCCGGAAAAGCCTGCAAGCGCCCAGGGCCAGTTCGATCCCACGCTCGCGAGCGAAACCGAAAGCCATTCGCAATATCAAGCGAACATTCGCGTGCAAGGGCATCATCGGTGGGAATCGCGTTTTCATCGCATCAACGCGCTGCTCGGTCGCGGGCTAATGTCGCAAGAAGTCGTGGCGGAAAGCTGGCCGGGGCAAGATCTGGTCGAAGCCGCCGAGGAATGCGTGCATAGTTGGCGGCAATCGTCCGGCCACTGGTCCGCCGTCCGCGCGCGTCAACCGGTCTTCGCGTACGACATCAAGCGCGGCCGCAACGGCATCTGGTACGCCACCGGCATCTTCGGCCGTCGTTGAGTAAGTTACAAGTTACGGCTGCTTAGGTTCGGCCACCTGGCGGCGGAGTTCGGCGAGAATCTGCGCTGCGCCCGGATCCCGCGGGCGCAGTTCCAGAATCGCCTCCATTTGGTCGATCGCTTCCTGATCGCGCCCCTCTTTCTGCAACAGCAGACCGTAAGCCATGCGAAAGTCGGGGACGTTCGGTTCGCTCTTGACGGCGGTTGCTAAAGCGGCGAGTGCCCCCGGGATGTCATCGCGCAAATAGAGCGCCAGGCCGTAGCGATACTGCACGGACGCATTGTTTGGCGCCAGACGAGCGTCGCGGGCGAGTAGTTCAAAGTCTGCATTGCGCAGTTGCGTGATCTCGCTCGCAATGTTGCTCCGCTCGGCGGCGGAGAGTTCCGGTTGTTGCAATTTCTGTTCGAGCAGCGCGGCGAGGTTAGCGCGCGGGCCGATCAGGTTCGGCTCCACGCGGAGCGCCGTGCGGTACGCCGCTTCCGCCCGCTGGCCGTCGCGCAACTGTTCGTAGAGACTCCCCACGGCCAGATGCGCGCCGCCGCGATCGTTGTTCACCAGAACCCCTTCCGTCCAGGCCAAGAGGGTGAGTTGCAATTGATTCCGCTGCTTGCCTGACAGCAACTGCGCGCAATCGGCCAGCGCACGGGCGGCCGTGCGTCGCACCAGAAACGCTTCGTCGGCCAACAGGGGCGCCAACAACTTCGCGCGCTCTTCCTGCGGCAGGCGCGCCAGATTATTAACGGCCGCCGCGCGCACTTGTGGATTGGGATCGGCCAATGCCTTTTCGGATGAGGCGAGCATTGCGCGGGAGTCGAACGCGCCCCACTCGGTGAGCGCCGTCGCGCGCACGATCGCCGCGTTCAGCCGATTGCCGACGACTTGCGCCAGCAGTTTTTCCGCTTCCGGCTTCCCGTCCCGCGCGGCCGCAAGCGCGAAGGCGAAGTGCGGATCGTCGCTGACTTCTTTCGGCGGGTGGCCGTACCACTTTTCAATCGCGTCCGCCGACCACTGATCGAGCCGCTTCAATTCCGCGCCAATGGTTTTGTCCCCCGCCCGCGCCGCTTGAATGAAATTCAAATATTGTTTGAGGCGCGAAACCTTCGTCGCGTTCTCACTTGCACTCGCATGCTCACTCTCACTCCCCGCGACTTCCGCTTTCAACTTCGCCTGATCCAGATGGCACGCCGTGCAGGCGTTTGGGGTGCCGAGCTGGACACTGAGATCGGGCCGCGGCACGCGGATGCTATGATCGCGCCGCGCGTGGACTTCCATGTAGGTCGTTTGCGGCATGTGGCACTCGACGCACGAGGCGCCGTTCGTCCCTGCCTGGTGATGATGGTGCAACGGCGTATCGTACTTGCCGGCCGGATGTTGATGGCACGACGTGCAGAGCTTGTTCCCTTCGTGCTGGAGCTTGGCGGTGTGCGGGTCATGGCAATCGGTGCAGCGGATGTTCTTGTGATACATCTTGCTCTGCAAGAACGAGCCATGCTCGAAGTCTTCGTCCTCGATTTGGCCATCGGTATGATACGTCAACCGCGAGAGCAATTCCGTATCGAAATGATCCCAATAATTGTCGCCGGGATCGTAATCACCGGCCACGACTTGCCGCCGCGCGTGGCACTCGGCACAGACTTGAATCTGCGGCTCGGCGCTGGCGACCTTCAGCTTCGCCGTCAATCCGTAACCGAGGTTCCGATCCCAAAACAGCGACTTCGCCTTGGCGAGTTTGACATGCGTGCTCCCGGGGCCGTGACAGGCTTCGCAACTGACGTCGATTTCAGAAAAACTCGTGTGATATTTCAGCGTCTGGGGATCGAAATTGCGCTGCACATTGGTTGAATGGCAATCGGAACACATGTTGTTCCATCGCTGCGCGATGTTCGTCCAGTACAGGTCATCGTCCGGCGCGAGCTTGTCGTCCACGTCCGGCGGCGGCAGGTAGAACCACCGCTTCTTCCTCGTGTCCCACGCGATGCGGAGCACTTGCACGCGCCCCAGTTCGTTCGGTTTGAGGTCCGCCCCGCGGTCGAATTCGACCATGTAATTCTGCAAGGGATCGACCCCCAGCACGTACTTTACTTCGAAGTCCCCCATTTTTCCGTCGGGGCCTTCGGTGTGAATCATGAACTTCTCGCCGTCCCGATACATGCGCGAGGTGACGTCGAAGTAGGTTAATTCCGCGTTATTAAAATCGCCGAGGACCGTCTCGTCCGTCGCCCGATCCATCGCCAGGTCGTGATGTGAGCCTGCATAGAGGCTCGCTTCGTGCTGGTGGCACTGGACGCAGCTGTTCCGCCCCACATAGGTCGCCTGGGTGTCTGGCGGGAGGCAGGTGTACCAATCGGCGAAGATCAAACCGCCGGCCAACAGCACGATCGCCAGCGCCACGGCCAGAATTATCGAAGGCTGCCGCCACGCGCGCAGGCGGGCGGAGGCGGGCGGGGTGGTCGGCGGACGGGGAGCGGAGCGGGACTTCATACGAATCTATCTACGCGGGGAGCGGTTGTAAGGTTGCGTGCGCCAGTCGCGAACTGGCCGCCCCCGCGGTTGCAGGGGGCGACGGCTGCGCGGAAGCTTTTCTTTCCTAAACTAGCTTATCGTCCCATCATCCCACAGAGCGAAATCGCCCGCCACCTTCTGGTAAGCGAGCAAATTGCGCACTTCCGTTGCCGCGAGTGCTGGGCAACGGATAGAATAGTAAAATCGAGCGTCGGAGAATTGCGCTGGCGTGGTTTTAGGATGGCGCTGCCGAGGCTTGGAGGTGCGGAACATGATCTACGTTTACGTCGCTCTGGGAATTGCGGTTTTGCTCGTGGGGACGTTAGCCGCCGCGGCGCTCGTCGCGCGGCAGCGCACGGGGCCGGTGGTTCGGCCGGTGCTCCAAGTCTCGGAGGAAAGCTCGCGGGATGAATTCCACATTCGCCGCGAGATGTTGGAAGCGAAGTTCCTCACCCTCGCCGCCGCAAGCGGCAAGCCCCGCGGCCTGGCCTGGACCGATTGCGATTTTGAGGACGACGTGTCGTTCGCCAGAGCGCGCGAATCCCGCGAGTTGCAAGCGCTCGTCGCGGTGACGATTCGCTTTGAAGCCGTGGAAGGGGGCGGCATGGAAGACAACCCCAATGTCGCTAACCTCCGCGCGGCCACGGCGGTGTTCCGTTTTCATCAAGGGCAGTGGGTGACGGACGGCCGGGCGATTTTCAATCTCAATCCGGCCGAAGCGATTCGTTATTACCAGTTGGAAACTGCGGATTAACGCCTATCGTTTTTAGGTCACTTGCGCGCAACTTCGTTCAGGTTGTTACCGTTTCGCACACTGCGATGGGAACGACCTTCTGCTGAGCGCGTGGCGTGCACGCAGCGGGCATAAATGTTTGGCGAAATTCGCCATCCTCGATTGACTCCGCGCGACTAGACCTTATAACGAAACGTGTGGATCGCGTGGACCGGCAGCGAGCATTCTCAGGGATCCGACCTTGTTCGCCGCCCAGTAGCAAACCAGTCGCCTTGCCCAGCTTTTCATCCGCAAGGCCGTTGCCTAAGTGTCGTTCATGTGGTCAGGCGTCGCTGGCGAAAACGGGTTTCGCGCGGCGCTGGTTGCGCGCCGTCAAGCGGAGGACGTCGCGCTCAAACTGGTGCGCATCATTTCGCGCACGCGCGCGCGGTACAGTCTCAATTCCACGGTGGGAGGGTGACATGATTTTTCCAGCACGTCCCTACGATGCAGGCAGCAATCGGCTGCTGTCAGAATCCATGGATGGCGAAGAATGTCTTCGCAGCGCGGAGCTTTGCTTGCGCACCTGCAGTTACCTCGCACTGCGGGCGATCCACTGCTCTTATCACAATGGCATTCTCACGCTCCACGGGCGCGTGCCAACCTTCTACATGAAGCAAATTGCCCAGGAGTTGGTCAGCAAGGCCAGCCACGTCGAGATCGAGAATTGCCTGGAAGTGGAACGGGTCGGCTAAATAGCGCTGTGACATTGCGCGGTCACATCAGGTTTTTCAGGAATCTGGGAGCGGCAACGCCCGCTCGCACGCGGCATGGGGCTTCTAGGCCAGAGGGGGCAGAAGTCGTGTACTACTGTCCCCCTCTACGTCCGTTGACTGACAAGTGACGCTCCACGTAGAGTGGGCGTTGGCCCCACGTTGACAGGCTCGGTGCTCGTTGTGCGGGATGTACTTTATGGCAGGCGCAGGTTCCCAACTTGATCCCGCGGCGCTAGCTGCCATGGTGGAGAGCGGCGGGCGCACGGTCGCGGCCGTGTTCGAGCAGTTCGGCGAACTGAAGGAGTCCGCGTTTGGGTTTCTGGCGTCGTACGCCGCGCGTGAGCGGGGCTACTTCACGCCGACCGAAGACGAACGGGTGCGGCAACTCCTGATTTCCTATTGGCAATTGCGGTGCGCGCTGTTTGAGGTCGTCACCGCGCTGCGCGACCAAGTCGAGACGGCCGGCGAACAACGGTCGCGGGTGTTTCTCGTCGGCTACGCAGGCGCGATGGTGTTGATCGATGCGGCGCGGTTCTTGCGCGAGCAGTTCCACGCCTATCCCACGATTCGGCAGAAGTTGAACGAGCCGGAGCCGCACTTCGGCATCCCCGGCGATGTCTACGACACGGTGCAGAAATCGGTGACAAAGCCGATCCACATCTGGCATCTCTATCATGCGTCGCTCTACTTCCAGGAGCATCGCCAAACACTTGAAGCCGCCGGGCGGGACGACGCGCATTGCGCGCTGATGCTGGCGATCATCGACAAGCTCGCTGTCCGGTTGGCGATTAGCATCGGCGACTATGCGACCGCGCGGCTACGGGTGCGGGTGCGGGAAGCCTGGACGAGTGTGAACCGCGACTTGTTTCACCTGGCGCTGTACGGCCTGCAAAAGTTGGCGGGGAGCGTGGTGGCCAATATCTACGTTCGCCCAGGCCATCGCCCCCAACTGCCGCCGGAGATTATTGAGCAGTTGCGCAACCGCCTCGCCCCTGGCGACGTGCTGGTAACGCGCAAGGAATACGCCCTGACGAACTATTTCCTGCCTGGCTATTGGCCGCACGCCGCGCTGTTCCTGGGACAGGTCGACGATCTCCAGCGGCGGGGGCTATCGACGCATCAGAATTTTCGAACGCGCTGGCCGCGGTTTATGTCGTGCGATTTGCAAGAGCAGGGCCGCGTGCTCGAAGCGATGAAGGACGGCGTGCTCGTTCGTTCGCTCCGGTCTCCTTGCGGTACGGATTCCGTCGTCGTCATTCGCCCGCAGCTCGACGAGATGCTGATCAACGAGGCTCTCACGCGGGGCATGTTTCACGAGGGAAAACATTACGATTTCGGCTTCGACTTCACACGGGCGGATCGGCTGGTTTGCACCGAGGTCGTCTATCGTTCGTATGAAGGCTTGGGATCGGTCAAGTTCAACTTGCTTCCCCGCGCCGGGCGGATGACGCTGGCGGCGGAAGACCTCGTGAACATGGCCCTGCGCAGTGAACACTTTCGCGTGGCGGCCGTGTACGCGCGCTCGCACCATGCCGACTTGTTGACCGACCACGACGCGGCGGAAGTGGTGCAAACGATCATGACGTCGCGCGGGATGTAGCTCGCCAGAAAGAATCCCATGCAGCGCGGTGAGTTTATCTTCTGGGTCAGCCTCGTCGCGCTCGTCTCCGTCGTCACTTTCGTGGGGACGGACGATCGTGTGAACTGGCTGCTCGATGCAGGCTGGGTCGCGGCGGGCGTGCCGCTGCTGCTACTCACACGCAAGCGGTTTCCACTCACTCCACTCTTGTATCGGCTGCTGGTCATCCACGCTTTGGTGCTCATCGCCGGCGGCTATTGGACGTATGAAAATAACCCTCTCGGCAAGCTGGTTCAAGACTGGACCGGCTCGTCGCGCAATCATTACGATCGCTTCGGCCACTTCCTGCAGGGCTTTGTGCCGGCGATCATCTTTCGTGAGCTGTTCGTCCGCGCGTCGCCGGTCACGCGCAGTGGTTGGCTGAGCTACTTCGTGATCACGAGTTGCCTGGCATTTAGCGCTTGTTTTGAACTCTTGGAGTGGGCCGCCACGCTGATCGCAGGCGCTGGGGCAGATGAGTTTCTTGGCCACCAGGGAGATATCTGGGACGCGCAGTGGGACATGCTCTGGGCGCTGATTGGCGCGCTCGCCGCCGTGGTGCTCCTTAGTCGTTGGCACGATCGTGAGCTAGAACGACTGAAACACGCCGTTCAACCGCGTGGCTAATGGCCTGCGCGTTGCTGGGTCGTCGCATCGTGAGAATATAACCTGCCATCTGGCGAGATGGTCTCGGCCCGTCGCGATGCCCACGCGGCTAAACGAAGTCGCGCTACTCCAGTTCGAACTTCACGCCTTGCGCCAGCGGCAAGGCGTCGCCGTCGTTGATCGTGCAGGTCTGCCGTCGCATGTAGGCTTTCCAGGCGTCGCTGCCGGATTCGCGCCCGCCGCCGGTCTCCATTTCGCCGCCGAACGCGCCGCCGATCTCCGCCCCGCTGGTGCCGATGTTCACGTTGGCGAGGCCGCAATCGCTGCCGACCGGCGAGAGGAACCGCTCGGACTCCCGCACGCTGTCGGTGAAGATGGCGGAAGATAACCCCTGCGGCACGTCATTATGCAACGCGATCGCTTCGTCGAGCGTGTTGTACGTCAGCACATACAGCAGCGGGGCGAACGTCTCTTGGCGGAGCATGGACATCCCAGAGTGTGCGCGCATGATGGTCGGCTCGACGAAGTTGCCGGCGCGGGCGATGCGCTTCCCACCGGTGACGAGCCGCGCGCCCTCCTGCTTCGCTTGTTGCACCGCCGCGAGCATCTGCTCGACGGCGATCTCGGAGATCAGCGGACCGACCAGCACCCCTTCTTCCCACGGATTGCCGACCTGGAGCGAGTGATAAGCTTGCACCAGGCGGCCGACGAATGTTTCCGCAATCGAGTCTTGCACGATCAAGCGGCGAAGCGTCGTGCAGCGTTGGCCCGCGGTGCCGACGGCGGCGAAGACGACCGCCTGCGCCGCGAGTTCGAGGTCGGCGCTCTCCGTGACGATGACTCCGTTGTTGCCGCCGAGTTCGAGTAGCGAACGCCCCAGCCGCGCCGCGACTTGCTGGCCGACGCTCCTCCCCATGCGGCAACTGCCGGTCGCGGAGACGAGCGGCACGCGCTCATCGGCCGCGAGCCACTCGCCGCCGGATTGATCGGCCGTGAGACAGAGTTGAAACACCGGCGGGAGTTGCATCTCGCGACAGACATCCGCCGCGAGCTTGCTGACGGCCAACGCGCACAGCGGCGTATGTTCGCTCGGCTTCCAGATCGTCGGATCGCCGCAGACCGCCGCGAGCAATGCGTTCCACGCCCACACGGCGACGGGGAAGTTGAACGCCGTGATCACGCCGACCGGGCCCAGCGGATGCCATTGCTCGAACAGGCGGTGCCGTGGGCGTTCGCTGGCGATCGTGAGGCCATACAACTGCCGCGACTGACCGACGGCGAAGTCGCACATGTCGATCATCTCCTGCACTTCGCCTTGCCCCTCGCTGATGATTTTGCCGGCTTCGAGCGTCACCAGCAGACCGAGGTCCGCCTTCTTCTCGCGGAGCGCTAGCCCGATGCGCCGCACCAATTCACCCCGCGCCGGCGCGGGGACCGCGCGCCACGCGCGAAACGACTCTTGCGCCGCGGCGACAACTTGTTCGTAGTCCGCGCGCGTCGCCGTGGCGAATGTCGCGAGCGCTTCGCCGCTCGCCGGATTGAACGACGTGAGCGGCGCGCCTGTGGTCGGCAACCAATCGGCCGCATGCGCCGCGGAGAGTGTTCCGGCCAGGCCAAGACGTTCGAGCAGGGAAGGGATGTTCATGGAAGCACCTTCGAGTACGCATCTCACTCCGCGAGCGGCGCTCGTTGCGCGGAGCGCGAGGTCTCTGGTCATCGCATGGGCCTACTTTGGCGTCGTCAACTCCGCCAGCGCCGCGCCAAGAATCTCCACGGCGGTGTCGCACTGCTGGTTCGTCACCACCAGCGGTGGGCAAAAGCGAATCGTACTGACGCCGCAGCCTAGCAATAACAGGCCGCGCTGGAAACAAGCTTGCACCAGGTCGTCGCGGAGCCTGGTCGCAGGCTCCTTCGTAACGCGATCGCGCACCAGTTCCGCGCCCACCATCAACCCTTTGCCGCGCACATCGCCAATGACCGCGAACCGCTCAGCGAGCGCGCGCAGTTTGGCTTGCAAGTGCGCGCCGACACGCGCGGCGTTCTCGATCAACTCCTCTTCGAGCAGGCGAATCGTTTCGAGCGCCGCGACACACGACAGCGGATTCCCGCCGAACGTGCTGGCGTGCGACCCCGGCGGCCAGTTCATCACCTCTTCGCGAGCAATCATCGCCCCCAGTGGCATACCGCTGGCCAGCCCCTTTGCCAGGCAGATGATGTCCGGCTCGACGCCGAAATGCTCCATGGCGAACATCTTGCCGGTCCGCCCCATGCCGGATTGAACTTCGTCGGCAATGAGCAAGATGCCGTGCTGTTGGGTAATGCGGCGCAGCGCTTGATGGAACTCGACGCGCGGCACGATGTATCCGCCTTCGCCTTGGATCGGTTCGACGAAGATCGCCGCGAGTTCGTCTGGCGGGAGCGTCGTCTTGAAGAGGGTTTCCAACGTGCGGGCAATATCGACCTCATGGCGATAGACGTTGTCGTAATCGACGTGCGTCACTTCCGGCACGAGCGGTTGAAAGCCGCGGCGCTGCAATGCCTTGCTGCCGGTGAGCGAGAGCGCGCCCATTGTGCGGCCGTGAAACGCGCCGCGAAACGCAATCACTTGCTGGCGACCGGTGTGATAGCGGGCGAGCTTGAACGCGGCCTCGACCGATTCCGCCCCGCTATTGGTGAAGAACACCCGCTTCGCGCCGCTACCGGGGACGATCGTTGCGAGCTTCTCCGCCAGGGCGCGCTGCGGACCATAGTAGAAATCGGTCCCTGACATGTGCAACAGCTTCTCCGCCTGCTCTTGAATCGCCGCGACCACGCGCGGGTGGCAATGGCCGGTCGCCGTGACCGCAATCCCGGCGGTGAAATCCAGAAACAGGTTGCCATCGACGTCTTCAATCACGCACCCTTCGCCGCGCGCCACCGCGAGCGGATAGACACGCGTGTAGGACGGCGACGTGAACTGCTCGTCGCTATTGATGAGCGCCTGGGCCTTGGGCCCGGGGAGCGTCATGCGGATATTGGGCACGCGCGTGGATGGTGTCTGCCACAACATGGCGCCGCCTCCAGTGAATCAGAAAAGAAAACGCGGTCAGCGCAGGGAGCAAGAGCGCTCCCATAGGCAATCGTACGCACTCCTCGTGTGGGGGCAAGAGCAAGGGGCGCGGTTATCACGATTGTGCCAGCAAATGTGGCGCGCGTTGCACCGCGAAGCCGGGGGCTGGTGGCGGGGTGAAAGGCAGATTGAACCACGAAGCCACCAAGGACACGAAGAAGACATCAGCAAATGGACCGTCGGCCGAGCCAGTTGTTTCTAATTCTGCTTTCCTTCTGCTCTTCGGTCCTTCGTCCTCTCGTGTTCAATTTCCTCACCGCATCGCGCTCGCGCCCCTTACTTCGCCCACTGCACCAGGAAGTACACGCCAGCGAGTAACAGCCCAAAGAACCCGCCGATCACGACCGCCGGCCAAAGAAATGCTAGCGGCGGGCGGCGCACGGATTTGATGATGCGGCCACAATGCGGGCAATTGGGAGGGAGCGGGCGGGGCACTTCGCCGCCGCAATCGCAGACTAGTCGCGTGTGTCGAGACATGAGAACATTGTAGGCTGGGTTGCGAATCCGATCACGCGTGAGTCTAGCATGCCTTACGCCTGGATGCGAACATGGTAGGGTGCGTGCAGGGGCGGAAAACGCCTCCGTGTGTTTTGTGAGTTACTAACAAAGGGATCCGATCGTGATGAGAAATATTTTGGCACTCGCCAGCGTGTTGCTCGCGCTCCTGACGCTGGCGCCTGCCGCGGAGGCGGTGGATGGCCGCACCGCTGCACCGGGTTTTGACTGGTCCGCGGTGGACTCTCAGCCGGAGCAAGCTGCGTACATCTTGAAACAACTGCAAGCGTGGCGGACAACTAACGAGCCGCGCGCCGGCCGGTCGCTGCGCGTGGTCTACTTCGTCCCCCAGGATCGCGAGCAACAACAGGATCATGCCCAGCGGTGGGATCGAATCATGACCGATATCGAGCAGTTCTATCGCGACCAGATGGGGCGACTCGGCTACGGCGACGTCACGCTCTCGCTGGAACGCGAGCACGGCAAGCTCAAATTGCATGAAGTGCGCGGCGCCGCGAAGGACGACGGCAGCTACAACTATGGCTCAGGCGGACGCATTTATGGCGAAGTCGTGAAAGCGCTCGCCGAGGAGGGCATCGACGCGAACCAAGAAACTTTGCTGATCGTGTGTGGGCTATCGAAAACCGAAGATCAGAACGTGACGATCTACTCCCCTTACTACGGCATGGGGGCGAATCATACCAAGGGAATCTGCTTCGTCGCTGATTCGGACTGGCTTTCGATTGACGGCCTGAAGCCGGCCGCTAGCGGTACTACGCTGCAGGTCAAAGAGCATCGTGGCTTTGAGCCGTTCACGCTGCCGCGGTTTAACACGACTTATATCGGCGGCACGATCCACGAGTTGGGGCACGGGCTGTCGCTGCCCCACAACCACGCCACCAGCGAAGAAGCCAAACTGGGCACCGCGCTAATGGGCGCTGGCAACTACACCTATCGGCAAGAGTGGCGTAATGAAGGGAAAGGTTCGTTTCTCACCCACGCCCATGCCATCCGGTTGCTCGTGCATCCAGTGTTCAGCGGCACTTCGCAGCGAGCTAGCGAAGCGCCTAACATGCGACTGCAAGAAGTAAAGCTGTCTTATGAGGACGGCGAGATTCATATCCGTGGCAATCTCACGGCGGACATTCCCGCGATCGCCATGCTCGCCTACAACGACGGCGAGAACGCTGGACAAAAGGGCTACGCGGTGAACAACGACTACGACGCCACCACGTGGGTCTCCGTCATCAGCCCCAACAACGAGTTCTTCGTACGCGTCGGCGACTTGAAGGACGGCAATCATGAACTTCGCCTGATTAGCGTCCACGCCAACGGCGCCGTCGTCACTCATCGTTTGCATTACAGCATGCAGGGCGGCGTGCCGGATTTCGAAACGGCAAACAAGGAGATCGCCGCGATTGTGGCGGCGGACGCGGCGAAGCCGGCGAAGTGACGGGAAGTTCTGTGATGTGGGACTTCTGGCGCAAGAGAGTGTATCGCCAACCGCACGTGTGTAACGACTGAGGGGCGATCGATCGATATGTTTCCGATTTTCACGTGGGTCAAAAGATCACGACCCCATCCGCCTTGTGCGGATGGTGAGCGAGATGGTGAGCTAGTAGCCAGATGCACCAACATCACGACCCCATCGGGCTCGGCCCGATGGTGAAGAAGTCCTGTGGGCTACCGGCGCCACGCGGGGATCTTCAGCTAAGGAACTCATTCACCATCCGCACAAGGCGGATGGGGTCTAAGAAATACGAAGCGGCAACGCAGTTAGCTCACCATCTGGTTCACCATCCAGACGAGCTGGATGGGGTCCGGGAAGCCGTTCGGGGCAGGCCACAGATCAGTATCCAAGTGTCACGCAAGTCGCGGCGTTCGTATTTACAAGACCAGAACGTTATTTGCCGGACGCCTCTGAATCCATCTCAGCGGAGCCTCCCAATGGCCAACATCAACAACAGCAACGACATCCAACTGGGACGAAGGGCGTTTCTCCGAGGGGGAACGCTCGTGCTTACGGCGGCGGCCCTTAGTTCGCGACAGTTGTTAGCAGCGGACGACGCTCGCCCGCTGCGCGTCGGCCTCGTCACCGACTTGCATTACGCGGATAAAGCGCCAGCCGGCACAAGACATTACCGGGAATCGCTGACGAAGCTCGCGGAAGCCGCGCGGCAGTTCGAGCAAGACCAGCCGACCTTCGTGGTCGAGTTGGGCGACTTGATCGACGCGGCCGACTCCGTGGCGGTTGAGCAGCGCTATCTGAAGACGATCAACCGCGAGTTCTCGGCCATCGGCAAGGACCGGCATTACGTCTTGGGAAATCATTGCGTCGACACGCTCACAAAAGAGGAGTTTCTCGGCAGCGTCCAGCAGGAGAAATCGTACTATTCGTTCGACCGCGGCGGCGTTCATTTCGTCGTGCTGGATGCCTGCTTCCGGAGCGATGGAGAGCCGTATGAGCGCAAGAACTTCAAGTGGACCGACGCCAACATTCCCGCGGCGGAACTCGAATGGCTCACAGCCGATCTTAAAGCCGCCGACGGTAAAGCCGCCGACGGTAAAGCCAACGACCAGCCGGTGATTGTCTTCGCCCATCAACGCCTGGATGTCAGCAACAACCATGGGGTGAAGAATCATGCCGAAGTGCGCAAGGTTCTGGAAGCTTCAGGCCGGGTGTTGGCGGTGTTTCAAGGGCACAGCCATCAGAACGATGTTAAGGAGATTGGCGGGATTCACTACTGCACGCTGGTTGCGATGGTGGAAGGCTCCGGCGAGGAAAATAGCGGCTACTCGCTGCTGGAAATCGAGCCCGGCGGCAACCTCCGCGTTACCGGATTCCGCAAGCAGAAGAGTCATGCCTGGGAGCGGCGGGGATAATCGTGCCGTGGCGCTCAGCGCAGCGCGCCTCGCGCTGCGCCTTCGATCAAGCGTCGTGTTTGAGGAGCGTACACCGCACAAACTTCTCTCCTTCCACGGCGAAAAACACCACGGAGGCCAGGCCGATGCAGAGGAGCAGGTGTGCGGGGCTTAATGGTTGCGTGCTGAAAAGTCGCTGAAGCGCCGGCACATAGGTGATGGCCATTTGCGCGCCGAACATCAGCACGATCGCGCCCCACAAGGCTTTATTGGTGAACCAGCCAATCTGCCAGATGTTGTGGCGTTCGCCGCGCACGGCCAAGGCGTGAAAGAGTTGCGAGAGGGTCATCGTCATAAAGACCATCGTTTGCCAGGGGCCGCTGGGGTCTTGGGACCACGACCAGTAACCCATGCCGAACGCGCAGAGCGCCATCACGATGCCGACCCACAAAATGTCGCGCCCCAAGCCGCCGGCGAAGACGCTCGCGCCCGCCGCGCGCGGTGGGCGCTGCATGATGTTCTTCTCCGGCGGTTCAATTCCCAGCGCTAGCGCCGGCAGGCCGTCGGTCGCCAGGTTCATCCACAAGATTTGCAGCGGCAGGAGCGGCAGCGGCATGCCAAACAGCAACCCTAGCAGCATCACCCAAATCTCGCCGGCGTTCGTGCAGAGCAAGTAGCGAATGAACTTGCGGACGTTGTCGAAGATCACGCGGCCTTCTTCAATGGCGGCGACGATGGTGGCAAAGTTGTCGTCGCGGAGCACCATGTCGGCCGCTTCCGTGGCGACGTCGGTCCCGGTGATTCCCATGGCGATGCCAATGTCCGCCTGTTTGAGCGCGGGGGCGTCGTTCACGCCGTCCCCGGTCATCGCGACGATTTCCCCTTGTTTGCGGAGCGCTTCAATCAGCCGCAGTTTATGTTCCGGCGAGACGCGGGCGTAAATCGAACGCTCGCGCACGAGCTGCGCCAATTCCTCCGGCGACTTCTGGTCGAGCTCGCGCCCGTTGACGACCCCTTGGGAAACATCGAGCCCGAGTTTTTCGGCGATGGATTTGGCGGTCAGCGGATGATCGCCGGTGATCATCATCACGCGGATGCCAGCGGTGTGGCATTTTTCAATCGCGCCGATGGCTTCCGGCCGTGGTGGATCGAGCATCCCCACCAGCCCGATGAACGTCAATTCCCGCTCCCAATCCGGCTGCTGGCCATGTTTGGGAGGCGTTTTGTCCAGCGTGCGAAACGCGACGCCCAGCACGCGCATCCCTTGCTGTGCGAGCCGATCGTGGGCCTGGCTAATGCGTTCGCGCCACTGGTCATTGAGGGGCTCGGGTTGATCGCCTGCCCAGACTTGAGTCGAGACTTCCAGCAAGCTGTCGAGCGCCCCCTTGGCGAAGACGATCGGACGCTCCGTCTGACGCAAGGCGTCTGGAAAGAGCGCGGACAAGTCGCCTTGCTTATTGTCTGTCGGTTGATGCACCGTTGACATCCGTTTGCGCTGGGAATCAAACGGATGTTCCGCAATGCGGGGAAAGAGTTGCTCTAACCGCTGCTTCTCGACGCCTAGCCGCTTTCCCGCCATCACGAGCGCGCCCTCGGTGGGATCGCCGACGACTTCGTCCTCCGCAGGCTCAGCGCGGTCATCATCCTGCTCGCGCTCTTCGATCACCGCGTCATTGCAGAGCGCGCCGCCGGCGATCAAGAGCGCGAGCGTCGGCTGCTCTTCAATGGCCAGCACGTCATCCGCGCGCAGGGTGAACCGGGCCCGGCCTTGGTCGTCCACTGCTTCGGTGACGTTGGCGCTGTGGCCGGCGACATCGAGCGCGGTGACGGTCATCTGGTTCTTGGTGAGCGTCCCGGTCTTGTCCGAACAGATCACCGTGACCGACCCGAGCGTTTCCACTGCGGGGAGCTTGCGAATGAGCGCGTTGCGGGCGAGCATTCGCTGCGAGCCGAGGGCCAGCGCGATCGTCACCACGGCGGACAGCCCTTCCGGCACCACGGCAACGGCCAGGCTAACGGCGGTGAGGAACAGCGTCCGCCAACCGTGCGGCTTATCGGCTTCGCCGCGAAACACGCCCAGTGCGAAGATTGCGATGACCAACACAAGTGCGACCACCGCCAGGCGTTTGCCGAGATGATCGAGCCGCTTTTGCAGCGGTGTCGCCTCGCCGCCGGCCGACTGAATCATCTTGGCGATATGCCCCAGTTCGGTCTCCATGCCGACGGCGGTCACGAGCATCACGCCGCGGCCGTAGCTGGAACTGGTTCCCAGGTAGACCATGTTGCGGCGCTCCGCGAGCGGAGTATCGTCTGCGACGGTCAGCTCGGCGTCTTTCTCCACCGGTTCCGATTCGCCGGTCAGGGCTGCTTCTTGCACGCGCACGCTGGCGCTTTCCAGCAAGCGGCCATCCGCGGGAATGGCGCTCCCGGCTTCAAGCTGCACGATGTCGCCGACCGTGAGTTGCGTCGCTTCCAATTCTTGCACGTGCCCGCCGCGGCGCACTTTCACATGCGGAACCGCCAAGCGTTTGAGCGCTGCCATCGCCTTTTCGGCCTTGTATTCCTGCCGCAGTCCGAGCAGTGCGTTGAGCACGACAATCGTCACGATGGCCACGGCGTCATGCCAATCCCCCAGCGCGGCCGAGATCGCCGCCGCGACGATCAGAATTATGACCAGCGTGCCGGAAAGTTGCTCCAGCAAAATTCGCCACGGGCTCTTGATCCCCTTATCGACCAGTTCGTTGGGACCATGCTCCTGCAGGCGGCGGGCGGCTTCTGGCTTGCTCAAACCTCGCGCAGGATCCACCTCCAGTTGCCGCGCAACCTCGGTGGCGGACTGGGTATGCCAGGCGGAGGCAGGCATAAAGGCGATTTCCCGCGCGCGAAATGGGTGGAAAGTTCAAACGGATGCGTCCCTAGATCATAACGACAATGCGCAGCAAGACTACCCCGCGCAGCACGGCTACCCCCGCACGTGCGCCAGCGCGATGGATTAACGAAAGCCCTGACTTGCGCCGCCTGCGAGTAAGCGGCGCCTACGGCAACTCGAACAACGATTGGCTCTTCACAATCGCGTAGTCGTCGGGGAAGGTGTGAAACGCCTGAATGAGGAGGCTGCGATTGCGGGTTTCCACATGGATGTAGCTGAGCGCGCCGAGCGCCATGCGGCCGCTGGCATCGAAGCGGTGGAGCATTCCTTGGCGCTCCCCTTCGTGCGCTAATTCTTGCTGAAACATCCAAAAGATTTCTGGCGCGACCGGTTCGAGCGAAAAATTGAACTGGTAGCGCACCCCACCCCGACACTCGACTCGGTCGTGCCGCTCCCCTTTGAGCTTGTAGGACAACAAGCGACGGCGTTGCGGGAGCGGATGCTGCGCACTCGCGGCGACTTCGGTCAGCGTGAGGCCGCCATAACGCCAGGTGACCAAATGCCCGGCGCTGGTAATTTGGATTTTCGCCGTATAGCCGCCGCGTTCTATCTCGCGAGACTGATAGATATCGAATAGTTCGGGATGCAGGGCTCGGCCAAATAACTGAAAGGCCAATTCGGCAACCCGTGGTCTGGCAGATAGCACAACGAAAATCCTTAAGGACGAGCAAGGTTCAAGGCTGCATTATACGCGGCGCTCGCGGCTCGAACAAAGCCACTTTCTTTGCCAGAAATAAAGTTGGTGCGCAGCACTTGACAGGCGTGAATTGGGTGGTCACGTTTTGTCGCGCGGCACGCTAGCAAGCCGCATCAGGACCACTGCGTGCAGAGCGCGACGGCGATGTCGTACAGCGCATGCGCGCCGGCGGCCAGACCGAAGCCGCGCGATTGAAAGAGCACCGCGAAGTACACGCCGGCCAGGAAGCGGAACGTGAACGAGAACAAGTTCCACGCATCGCCTACCGGCATCGCCAGATGCCAAGGGCCGAACCACAGATCGAGCTGATAGTGGGCCGCCGAAAACAACAGACTCGTGAGCACAATCCCGCCGACTACACCGGCGCGCGGTTTCAGTCCGGCGGCGATCAGGCCGGTGATCGCGAGCGGCAAGAGTAGCAACCGAAACAGCAGCTCTTCATAAATCCCAGCGCCCAAGTAACCGACCATGCGGCTGAACAGACCCGGCGGTGCATGGGTCGCGAGCGTAATATCCGCCGCGAGCGCCGCGCGCAGGTGGCCAAAAATCACCCCTTGCACACGGGCCAACAGCAACAGCGCCAGCGCATAGACGAGCGACTCGGCCAGCATCCGCATCAGCACGCGCGGCGAGATGGTCCACGGATCGCGGCGCAAATAATGCCACCCCAAGAGCACGCCGCAGACCAGAATCGGCAGGAGAAAATACTGGCCGATGCCGAGCACATCCAGCGAAGAGCGCAGCCACACATCCGCGCCATTGCGCGGCGCGTGGCCCCCCAGCGCCAGCACGCCGACTTCATACAACACCAACATCGGCGCGACGAACACCAGGCTCACCAGCGGCCGGCGCGACACCTGCCAATAGTCGCCGGCGAAAGGTCCGACGGCGGGCGCGGAGAGTTCCAGTTTTGTCGCAGCGGTCGCCATGGGCAGTTCGTCGAAAGTTAGCCGGGGAGCGAGCAAGGGCTCACAACCACTTTCGGCCATTTTTCGACAAGCAGTGCAGCACCGCGTCGAGGAGTAGGAACGTAGCGATTATGCAGGCAATCGCCCCGGCTCAATCCTTCTGCTCCAGTTTCTGCAACCGCTCTTCGAGCTTCTTGTTCTGCGCGCGCAGTTTCTCCAGTTCCTCTTGCAGTTTTGTTACCGGCTTTTGCGCCGCGCGAATCTTCTCGATGGCTTCGTCAATCTGCTGCACCATTCGCGGGTTCTCTTCGCGATTGCGCAATTCTTGTAGCCAGTCGGCGGCTTGCGGCGTGGCGAGCGCGGTGACGGTGTCGATGGCGATGCGGCGGACGTGCCCGCGGTCGTTGTCAAGCTGCTGATGCAACTGTTCGAGCAGCTTGTCATCGTCGGGTTTGAGCTTCGCGAGCGCGCTCAGCACCACGATCCGCTCGCCAGGCGAAAGTTTCTCCTCGAGCTTCCGGGAAAGTGGTTCGACGGCCGCGACGGATTTCAGCTCCGCCAGACCGTCACACGCGGCGCGCAGGATCACATCCCGATCACTGCTCACTTGCAGCGCGGCGAGCAGGTCCGCCTCGCAAGCGTCGCGATCGACCTTTACCAGCGACTTGAGCGCTTCCGCCACCGCGTAATACGACGGATCTTCGGCAATCGTCTTGCGCAGCGCTGCGTTGGTGCTGTCGTGCTTGAACTTACCGAGAGAATCGAGCGCCGCGCGTCGCACAAAGGACTTCTCATCGTGCTGGGCAACTTCGATCAGCGTCAGGCGAACGTCGTCTCCACTGAGCGCGCCGAGCGCCTTGGCGGCTGTCTCTCGCACGCCCCAGAACGCATCTTCGCGGGCCGCTTTGCCGAGTGCCGTGACGACATCAGCTTGATCCTTGAGCTTCGCGAGTTCTTCCACGGCATCCGCCCGCGGAATGATGTGCGGCGAGTTCGTTAACTGATCGAGCCATTCTTCCTTGCTCTTGTCGCCGGTGAGCGTCTTCAAAATCCAGTCCCGCGGATCGAAAACGACGCGCGTCGGCCGTTCGCTGAGTTCAAAGTGAAACGTCTCTTCGGCCTTGCTGACGCGAATCCGCCTGGTTTGAGTCGACGTGCCGTGTCCGATTTCGAGTTCGACCGGCATTTCAAACAGAGGGGTCAAGTCATCGACCTTTTGAGTCTGTTTGACGACAACGGCCAGACTCTTATGTTTGGCATCCCACTCCCACGATACCTGAAACTCCGGATGCCCGCCGTGCGCGACCCACTGATCGAAGAACCAATTCAAGCCTTGCCCCGTGGAGTCCTCGATCGCCTTACGCAGATCGGCCGTTTCGACCGTGCGAAGTTGATTCACCTCGGCATAACGACGAAGCGCTTTCCAGAAATCATCGTCACCGAGCACGAACCGCAGCATGTGCAACACGCGGCCCCCTTTGGGATACGTGTGGCGGTCGAACATCGTATCCGCGCGCGGATAGCGATAGGTCACAATCGGGCGACGATATCGCTTGTCTTCTTCGAGGTAGCTAAGCGCTTCCTTGCGCCGCTCCCACGCGGCTTCGTCCCAGCTTTGGTGGTGTTCCGTCCAGAGCGTGGCGAAGTACGTGGCGAAGCTTTCGTTGAGCCATAGCTCGGCCCAGTCCTTGCACGTGAGCAAGTCGCCCCACCACTGATGCGCGAGTTCATGCGCGACCAGATTGTCGCTCGACACGTCCAGCGCGGCGCGCTCGTCGTGCAGCGTGTTCAAGTTGAGCGTTGTGGCGGAAGTATGCTCCATGCCTCCCCAGTTGTATTCATCCACGCAGATTTGCGCGTATTTCTCCCACGGATAGCGGACGCCGATCTTTTCCGAAAAGTATTGCACCATTGCCGGCGTGGTGTGGAACGAGCGCGGCGCATCGGCCAGACGTCCGCGCGGCACGTAGGCCACGATCGGGATTCCGTCCCAGGCTTGTTCCAGCATTTCAAAATCGCCAGCGACGACGGAGAGCAAATAAGGGACATGCGACTTCGCCTGCACCCAGTGCCAGGTGCGGCGGCCCTCGGCCGGTTCGGACTTCTCTTTCAAAACGCCGTTGGAGAGGACGACATACTCCGCCGGGACGGTGGCGATGATCTCGCTCGTGAGTCGGTCGCTGGGGGAATCGAAGCAGGGGTACCAATAGCGCGCGAACTCCGGTTCGCTCTGCGTCCAGACCATTTTCGGTTGATCCGGCTCGCTCGCGTCCGGCAGCACGAAGTGCGCGCCATGCTTGGGCTTCTTGATGACGTAAGTAATGTCGAGTTCGAGCTCCGCATCGGCGGGATACTCGCGCCCCAGCGGAATCTCAATCGCCTGGCCCTTGGTGCGCGACTTCACTTCTTGCGCGGGTGCTTTGTCGCCTGTCGCGCGTACTGTGACCTTTTGAATTTGCAGGTCCGCGGCGTCGAGCGTGATGGTCGATAGCGGTTGGAAAAGTTTCACGCGTTGCAGGGCGCGGCAGTCGATTTGCTGCTGGTCAAAGTCGAAGTCGAGCTCGAGCCGAATATGCTGCTGGTCGATCTCACGACTCCGCACGCTCCGCGGCGGGGCAGTGAAAACACCCCGGCGATCCTGCGCCGCAAGGGGGAGCGTGGCGTAGAGCAGCGTGAAGATGACAACAGCGTGCAAGCAGAAGCGCGTGGCGCGGCAAGGCATGGCGGAACTCCGGGGGATGAGGTCGTTTCCCCAGCTTAACGGTGAACTGCGTCCCATGGACTAACTGTCCGGTAACTGGCATCTTATTGTAGTTTGCGGCATGAGCGTCACAACCGACGTTCCAGTCGCTATAATGAATGTGTTAAGTGAGGCGCACGCTTCACCCACGGGGTCAAGAAACGTAGTTTTGTGTTGCGGTTGGCGTGCATGGCACTGCCGCGAAACACGAAACTGTGAGGAGACATCCAATGAAGACGTTCGTAAAATGCATGTTCGTGGGAAGTGTCGCGCTCGGCATGGCGTTGGTCGCATCGCCGCGAGAAGCCGCCGCTCAAGTGGTGGTCGCCCCGGCTGTGACGCCGGTGGTGACATATTATCGCCCCAACCCCATCCTGCGGCCATTTTACCGGGTTCCGGCGGTGTCGTATGTACCGACAGTCGGGGTCGCGCCGGTGACGACGTACTACGCTCCCGCTGCCCCAGTGACGACTTACTATGCGCCCGCTGCGCCGGTGACCACCTACTACGCCCCGGCGGCGCCAGTGACGACTTATTCCGCTCCGGTGCAGACGTTTTACGCCCCTTCCGCAACGGTCGTGAGTCCCGCTCCGGTAACAACCTATTACGCCCCAACCGTAGTAGCCCCGCCGGTCATCATCCGTCGTTGGTAGCCAGTCAAGGGCAATGAGAGATTCAATCACGCTGGGCGACGCGATGACGTCGCCCGGCGTTTTTTGTCGGGAGCAACGACTGTCGTTGGCGGCCTACCTTCGCCCGGTCAATTGTCGGCGTTTCAAGATGGCTTGAATAAACTCGTCGCGGGCCTTGTCTTGCTGGAGCATTTCTTGCAACAACGCCACTAACGAAACAACGTGTTCGGCAGTCTCAACACAGATCATGGCAAGCTGTGTTTCTTCGACATCGACCCGTCCAAGTTGATAGTCAGCGGCCACTCGGTAGGCATGCAATTCGCGCAAGTGATTACCGATCGCTTGGGATTCGATTTGGGGCGGCGTCATGAAATCCATCCACACGCTCCCATGCCGGGCCTCGGTTTTCAGGGAAAGCTCGTGAAGAAGTTGTACGGCCGAGTGGAACGCGCCGTAATATGCGCGGCTAATAGCCGAGCGGATCGCAGCAGGTTGCGAATGGAGAACTGCGATCTTGCTCGCGAATGCGAGAAAGTCTTGCCCATTCATAACAGCGTGGGCACGACGCGAATCGTGATGCCATGTCCGGCGGCGCCAAGTTCTAAGATCATGCGCCGGTGCCAGAGAGACTTACGCTCCACAATCTCCTTCACGGTTCCAGTGACGGGTACGATCACGACTTGCCACTGATCCTCTGGATCCTCGGGATCGAACTCTTCCTCGACCTTGGTCGGACCGGGAAAAATATCGTTCGTGATGCGCAACGCATGCGCCAGAGGATCCGCCTGTGGCCCTACACGCACACCATCCGCGGCGTTCGTCAGCGAATCCGACGGTTGAACATCACTCATGAGCGCTCTCTCCAAGGCTTGAACACCCCTCGATTGTAGTGCGCAGCGACGATGCGGTCAAAATGAGAACTCGTCGGATGTCCACTCTTGCCGTTTTGAGCCTTCGCTCCTTCGTGCTTTGAATTCCTTCTGAATTTCGATATTCGGACTTCCTGGGAATTTCCCCCCTACAGCACTTCGCAGATCGCGTCGCACAGCCGATCCAGGTTACTGTCTGTCATCCCGGCGATGTTAATTCGTCCACCGCTGACGACGATGTAAATGGAATGCTTGTTCTTGAGCTCGTCGACTTGGAGCGGCGTTAGCCCGGAGTAGCTGAACATTCCCTTTTGCCTGGCGAGGAAGGAGAAGTCGCGTTTGGCGCCGCGGGCTTTCATTTTCTCGACGAACGCGCCGCGCATCTTATGAATCCGCTCGCGCATCGCGG
>CAUJKE010000312.1 GCA_963205385.1 Planctomycetota bacterium
GTGCTGTATCAACTGCTGACCGGCCAGTATCCGTTTGGCCGTCTGTCGTGGCGGCGCGGCGCGCAGCAAGTAGCGCAAGACCTGCTCCAGCGGCAACGCGCCGGCCCGCCGCCGGCCCAGCAGCACGACCCGCGCGTCGGCCGCGAGCTCAGCCAAATCCTTGCCCGCGCGCTGGCGTGGCGCCCGGCGGATCGTTATCAAACCGCGGCCGAATTTTCCGCCGCGCTTCAGCAATCGCTCCAGGCGCGCAGTCGCTTGCGCCGCTGGGGCGAGCAGCACCGGCGCGAGTTCTTGTTCGTCGCGGGAAGCGCCGTGGCGACGTTGGGCGCTGTGGCCGCGGCGCTGCTTTCGCGCGCGCCCTATGCCGAGCGCGAACTCGAGCGCGGCTGGCAACTGCTCGCCGGCGGCGAGCCGCGCGTGGCTTTGGGCGTCTTTCATAAGCTGGTCGTCGACAATCCCGAACTGGACGAAGCCTGGTTTGGCTGCGGCCGCGCGCAGCAGCACTTGGGCGAAGTTACGCTCGCGTTTCAGCACTTCGCGGAAGCGCACCGGCGCCGCCAGGACGGGCGCTACTCCGCTTGCTTGGGGATGTGCTCGTCGGTCAGGAGCGAGCACGCCTGGGCGATTGCGCATTACGAGCGCGCGATAGAGGAAGGGTTTTCGAGCGCCGAGCTGTACAACAATCTCGGCAAGTCGCAGCGCGACAACCTGGGCCACAACGCGCAAGCCGTGGAGCCTTTACGCGCAGCGCTTCGAATTCGCCCCCGCATGTCCATCGCCTGGCATAACTTGGGCATGGTCTATCAGTCGCTGGGCGACTTGCCAACCGCCTTGCAGTGCGCCACGGCGGCACTCGCTGGCGACGCGCCGCGTGTCCCGATGTTCGTGAACAAGTGCATGTATCTCTGGTTTCTCAAACAGAGCGACTACCTGGACGAAATCCGCGCTACGATGACCGCCGGCGCGCTCGTGGGAATGACAATCTCCGATTGCGCGCTGCTCCCCATTAAAGCGGAGGCGCTGAAAGTCTTGCCTGCGCAACCTCAAGTTCCTCCCCTGCCGACGTTTGCCTTGCTCGATCCGCTCGGCGACCCGGCCGTCACGCAAGCCCAGCGCGGCCGCGCGGTGCGGTAAATCGCCGCTGAGGCACGCTCTGCTTGGCGGCCCGTTTTGGCCTTGATTTCGGCCATTTCTTTTTTTTCGAAATCGCATGTCCGCTTTTTGGACTGTTTTTCGATTATGTCCCCGCAAGGCGAACACAAGTTCGGATCGTCGTTCATGCGATCCCACTTGCGGTCTCGCTCGTTTCGCAACTTCTATGCGCTAGGGGATTGGTATGTCTGTAGCATGGGTCGAGCGCGTGGCCGCGCGCCTGGGTTGGGGAAATCGTCGCCGGATGCCTGCATTGCCGCGCAGGCGGGGCTGGCAACTTCGGCACGAGCACCTCGAAACGAGATGCTTGATGGCCGCGGACCTGGAACTTGTCCCGGTGAGCGCTGACGGCCAGGATCAGCCGCAGCTCGTTAGCACCGCTGGTCGAATCGACACGAGCGCAGGCGATACGTGGCTGTTTGACTTCGATAGCGACGAAGCTTCCGGCCAGGCCGGACAGGACTCGCTATATTCAGCCGCCGCGCAACAAACGCCTGGCGAACCTTTGTTTAGCGAAGATGGCTTCGACGTCGTATTGCTCGAAAATCCGCACGCGGTCGTCTACGGCGAACTGGGTGAAGTGCAACCCGCTGATGGTCTGCGGAACATCCTATCCGCCGATGGTGGAACGACAGGCGGATACAGTAGTTCAAGCTACGGCGGTGATCCGTATGGCGGCGACCCGTATGGCGGGGATCCCTATGGCGGCGCGACCAATGGATGGGTGGGAGATATCGCCTGGCGTTTGGATGGCACAACGCTCACCGTGCAGGGCACCGCTGGCAATGATGCGATTGCGGTTACGACGCAGTTGTACAGCGGCAACTATTGGCTAGCGCTCAATGGAACGCGGATGGTCTCCGCCTATTCCGTCAACGAATTGATCGCGTACGGCGGCGCTGGCGACGATACGCTCGACATGAGCGGGATCGCGCTCAACGAGACCAGCCTGACGGGCGCGAATCTCATCGGCGGCGACGGCAACGATGTGCTGACGGGCTCTCCCGGTGCGGACTTTCTCTACGGCGACGCTGGCGACGACACCCTGACAGGCGGCGCCGGAAACGATCTCTTCCACGGCGGCGCGGGGCTGGACAACTTTGTCGACCGGGAAGCGACCGAGACTGCGGACCTCCCCACGATTACCAACGTTTCAGTGGTGTATGTCCAGAGTTTTGGCTGGAAGTTGACCGGGAAAGTCAACGACGAGTCGCCAGCGAGCGCTCCGGTCATCATCGGCGGCGCGGGGACCGCTACAAGCGACGTCAATCAGGAGGGGTGGTTCGTGGTCATTGTGCCGATCCCGGAGGTCACCTCGGGCTGGCTTTCCATTTCCTATACCGATTTGGAGGGGCTGTCGGCGAATCCCTATTGGATCGCCCTAGCCGCCTAGCCCACAATTTTGAAAAAATCTTTCCCAGCAATGTCCGCTTTTGCGCGCGGATTTCGATTGTTCCTCAAGGCGACCACGGTGGCTCTCCTTGGGGTTTGTCGGAAGCACGGGGCAGTGCACGCTCCGCCGCCCCAGGGAGGGCCGCTTTTCATTGAGAATTGACAAGGCTCGTTTGCTTTCGCATTCTCACCCGCGAGGGGTGGGGAAATGCGCTGCCGCAGACCTTCGATAAGGACCGCTATCGTTCGTACGATCTTGTTCGCATTGGAGCTTGGTGGCGGGTGGGGCCACCTGGGAAAAATCCAGCCGCTCGCTCGGGAGTTGGTTCGACAAGGACACCGTGTTTTCGTGGCGACGCCGCAAGTTGCGGCGGCGGCGACGATTCTGCGGGAGATCGACTGTTCGCTCATGGTCGTTCCCGCGACCGAGCGGCGCGCGCCGCCCATTGCGTTCCCGCGCACCTTCGCGCATGTGCTGCTCAACACGTGCCTGCGCGAATCGGTTGAAATCGCTGCCCGCTGCGCCACCTGGCAAGCCATTTTTGCGGCGGTGCAGCCGGATGCGATCGTCTGCGAGCACGCTCCTGGAGCGTTGCTGGCAGCGCGCGAAACCACTGCCCGCGTGTTGCCGTTGGGACACAGCTTCACGCTGCCGGATGCCGTGCCACAACTGCCGGATTGGCGTCCCAGAGTGGCGCGCACGGCGAACCTGGAAGCCGACGAGCGGCGCGTGCTCGACCTGATGAACACCTGGCTCGTGGGGCGTGGATTATCGCCACTGGCCCAGGTCAGCGACTTGTACCACGACACGCACGCTCAGCTTTTGGCAACCTATCCGGCGCTCGACTCCTACGCCCCGCGACGCAGCGCGCAAACCACCTACTTCGGCATCTGGCCGATTGCTGGCGGCGCACCGCCGCAGTGGCCTGCGGGGCCGCCGCGCAAGATCCTGGCGTATCTCAAGCCGTGCCCGGCGCTGCCGCTCTTGCTCGAACAATTGCGCCTGTTGCAAGCAACGTCGCTGGTGGTCTGTCCGCAAATCGATCCGGCCCTCGCGAGGGCCTTTCGCGATTCGAATGTCGCAATCGTGCTCAGTCCAGTCGATCTGCCGGCCGCCATCAGCCAGTGCGATGTGGCCATCGGTCACGGCACGCACGGCTTCACCGCGTGTGCGCTCGCGGCCGGTCGTCCCCAGGTAATGCTTCCGCTGATGCTCGAACAACGGCTGAACGCGACGTGCGTCAAGGCTCTGGGCGCGGGGCAGGTCGCCAATCCCAAGCAGCCGCGGCCAGTTATCTTGGCGCTGCGGACCATCTGGGAAAACCCCGCCTTTGCCACGCGAGCGCAGACGGTTGCGAACACCTTGGCAACCGGCGTGCCGCGCGATCCTCTGGCGGTGGCCGTGGCGGCTATCCTGGGCGATTGTTAGCGAGGGTTAGCGGCCTAGAAATCCAGCCGCCGCGCGATACGTTAGAGGCTCTCGACGGCCGGTTCCCACCCACAGCTTCCACGGGCCTTGATGGACATTCAAGCTCTCATTTTTGATTGTGATGGCACGCTCACCGATTCGATGCCGGTGCACTACCTCGCGTGGCGTGCGACGTTGTCGCGGTATGGTGTTGCGCTGGACGAGGATCGATTCTATGCGCTCGGCGGGATGCCCACCGACAAGATCGTCGCCATGCTGGCGGCGGAACAAGGAATTCCGCTCGACCCCGTCGCGATTGCGCAAGAGAAGGAAGCGGACTTCTTGCGCTCGCTGCATTTGATCGAGCCGATCGCGCCGGTCATTGGAGCGCTGCACGCTCATCGAGGGCGGCTCAAACTGGCCGTTGCCAGTGGCGGTTGGCGGAATGTCGTGGAGCGGCAATTGCGCCAGATCGGCATCTTCGACCATTTCGCGGCAATCGTGACGGCCGAAGATACGGAACGCCACAAGCCCGAGCCGGATGTGTTTCTGGAAGCCGCACGACGCCTGGACATCCCGGCGGTCGCCTGTCGGGTTTATGAAGATTCGGACCTGGGAATTGAAGCCGCGCGGCGCGCAGGCATGACGTGGGTCGACGTCCGTCTCTGGTATACCCCCCGCCGCGTTACGACAAGCTGACCGGTGGTCGCGGTGGCCAAGACCCCGTTTGCACGCTCTGTGCGGGTTTTGCGTGCGAAGGACGTCAAGTTCCCGGCGGATTTCATTGCCGTCGCCCCCCTGCGGCACGTATAATAACAGATGCGATCAGGGGTCGCGTGGGAGGCGTGACAATGCGGCACAGCACCATCTTCAAGCGCGCGATATTCTTGGCGCTCGCGGTCTGCGCGGGGGCCGGCTCGTTCGCCCGTGCGGACCTCTTCGTGCTCGCCACAGGCGGACGGTTCGAAGGCCAACTGCTCAATCCGCAAGAGTCACCTCGCGAAACCTACATGGTGAAGGTCGAATCCGGCGCGGTCGTTACGCTTCCCAAGGCCCAAGTTAGCCGTGTGGTGGCGGAGAACGCAGCCGAGCAGCTATACACCAAGTATCTCGCCAAGATGCCCGCCACGGTCGAAGGCCATTGGACGATGGCCGAGTGGTGCGTGAAGAACGGCCTGCTGGCACAACGCGAGTTTCACCTGCAAGCGATCATTGAACTCGATCCAGGTCATGAGCCAGCACGGCTCGCGCTAGGCTACAACAACATCGACGGCCACTGGATCAAGCCGGACGAACACGCTGCCGGACGGGGGCTCGTCAAGCTCAAAGGCGCCTGGCGCACGCCGCAGGACGTGGCCCTGGCCGAGTCGCGCGCGAAAGTCGAAGAAGCTGAGCGGCAGTGGCGGGCGGATATCAAAACCTGGCGCTCCTGGCTCTCGCGCAATTCCAAAGCGGCCGAAGGCTTGGCAAACTTGCGGGCCATTCGCGATCCCATGGCGTCGCCGGCGCTGGTTGACTTGATCGACGACGACAGGGAAACGGCGGCCTATCGACTCCTCTATGCGGAGCTACTGGGTGAAATGGCGAAGGATAGCCCGCTGGCTCGCGGGGCCTTGGTTAACCACGCGCTGTACGACAAAGCGCCGGAGGTGCGCGAGAAGTGCCTGGAATATCTGGAACGTTGCGATCGTCGCTCCGTCGCCCCGATGTTCGCGACCGCGCTGGGAGATAAGGACAACAAGGTCGTCAACCGCGCCGCCGCCGCACTCGGCCGACTGGAAGCGACGGAACATATTCAGGACTTGATCGAAGCCCTCCGCACCCGGCACAAGTTCGTCGTCACCACCGGCAACGGCGGCGGTGGCATCGGCGCCAGCTTCAGCCCCAGCAACGGCAGCTTCAGCGCTGGCGGGAGCACGAAAGTCGTGTTCAACGAAATCAACAACGACACCGTCCTCACCGCCCTCGTCGCGCTTACCGGGGGGAAGAACTTGGGCTACGACAAGACCGCCTGGCTCGAATGGTTCGCCTCCACGCGCACCCCCAAATCCTTCGACCTCCGCCGCCGCCCCTAGCAACCCGCGAATCCCGGCTGCTAGCAGCACGCCAAGCCGGTGGCAAACGGGGCTTGCGGCGGCCATCGGCGCGACCCGCCGCTCTTTATGTTGGCCTTTTCCGTCCCGATTCGTTAACCTATCAAGCAGCTTTGATTGGTCGATGTCCATTGGACAGGCGGCGTAACGTCGCCTGGCCCAGGGACATATAAGTGCGGCAGGCGGCTAGTTGTTGAATCCCTGCGGGAGACGGATGTGAATCGTTTAGGATTGGTTTGTGTGGTTTGGTTCTTGGCTGCCGGCGCGACGAGCGCCGGCGAGTTGCTCCCGCCGGATCGTCCCCTGGGCGAAGTGATCGACCACTACATCGATGCCAGGTTCGCGGCGGAGCAGGTCACGCCGGCGCCGTTGGCCAGCGATACGACCGTGGTGCGCCGGACGATGCTCGATTTGGTCGGCCGCGGCCCGACGGCGGCGGAAGCGAAAGCCTACGCGGCCAACAACGATCCCGCCAAACGCGTCGCGCTGGTCGATCAACTCTTGGCATCGCCTGGCTACTTGCGGCATCAAGTTGCCGAGTTCGACGTGCTGCTTTCAACCCGTGGCCGCAGCGAGCTGCGCGACTATCTGACTCTCGCCTTGGCTGAAAATCGCCCGTGGGACGTGATGTTCCGCGAGCTCATCAGCGGCGATGAATCTGACGCCGCCCGCAAAGGCTCGGCGCAGTTTCTCAAGAGTCGCATCGATGATTTGGATCGCCTGGCCAATGAAACGAGCGTGCTGTTCTTTGGCGTGAACGTTACTTGCGCCAAGTGCCACGACCATCCACTGGTCGATGCCTGGACGCAAGAACATTTCTACGGCATGACGTCGTTCTTCAGCCGCACGTTCGAGAACGGCGGTTTTATCGGCGAACGCGACTACGGGCGTGTCAGCTATACCACCGTTTATGGAGAAAATCGCACCGCGCAGCTCATGTTCCTGACCGGCACGGTGCTGGAAGAACCTGCGGTGGAAGAGCCTACGGACGACGCCAAGAAGCAGGAAAAAGAACAGCTCGAGCAGTTGAAGAAGAACAAGCAGCCGGTGCCGCCGCCGGCGTTTAGTCGTCGCGCCCAGTTGATTGACGTGGCGCTCCGCGAAGATCAGCGCGACTACTTCGCCAAGGCGATTGTGAATCAACTCTGGAATCGGTATTACGGCTATGGCCTGGTGATGCCGATCGACCAAATGCATCCCGAGAACCCCCCCAGCCATCCGGAGTTACTGGAGTGGCTCGCCCGCGACTTCGTCGCGCACCATTACGACTTGAAACGCTTGATGCGGGGCCTCGTGCTGAGCAATGCCTACGCTCGTTCGAGCCGCTGGGAGAGCAGTAGCCGGCCTCCGCAAGCGCTGTTCGCGGTGGCCAACGTGCGGCCGCTCTCGCCTGCTCAGTATGCGGCCGTGCTCGGCTTTGCCAACACCAGCCCCACGCAGTTCGCAGGCGACCTCGCACCGGCGGAGTATGACAATCGCGTGCGCGCGGCGGAAAGCAAAGGGCGCGGGGCGATCGACAAGCTCGAATATCCCAGCGAAGGTTTTCAAATCAGCGTCGACGAAGCGCTGCTGCTATCGAACAACGAGCGGGTGATGAACGATCTGCTCAAGAACAGTCACGGCAGCCTGCTGGCTGAACTCGTGGCGAACCCCGATCATCGGGCGGCGTTAATCGCCGCCATCTGGAACGTGTATGCCCGCGCCCCCCAAGACGACGAACTCGACGCGCTGGTCGTTTACTTGGAAGCCCAGCCAGACCGTCTGGAAGAACGTTGGAAGCAACTGCTCTGGGCGATGCTGACCAGCAGCGAAACACGGTTTAATTATTGAAGACGTTCACCCCCGCCTTACGCCAGGATGCAGCTATGGCTACTTCTTGTTCAAGTTCACTTTCACGTCGCACATTTCTCGGCGCGGCCGCCACGGCAACGGCGATCGCCGCGGATATGACGCAGCTCAACGTACTCAAAAGCCCCGCGCTCGCCAGCGAACTGAAGCAACACGACAAGCGCGTGATCTTGCTCTGGCTCGCAGGCGGGGCGAGCCAGTTGGAAACGTGGGATCCCAAGCCAGGAAGACCGACCGGCGGACCGTTTCGCGCCATCAACACCTCCGTGCCCGGCGTGCAGATTTCCGAGCTGATGCCGCAGATGGCGCAGCGGCTGAACCATACGGCGATTATTCGGTCGCTCAACACCAAGAACGGCGATCATGGCGGCGCCGCGCGGCTCATGCATCTGGGCCGCCGCGATGAGCCGAACCTCAAATATCCAGACCTGGGAGCGATGGTCGCGCGCGAACTCGGCCGGGCGGATAGCCAGGTTCCCGACTATGTCTCGTTCTATACGGCAACGGAGGGGCGCGGCAGTTCGCTGGGGCAATCCGGTTTTCTCGGCGCGCGGTACGACGCGATGTCTTTGACCACCGATCAAATCCCGCCGAACCTTCGGCGGCTGGAACAGATTAGCGACATCGATCATCAAGATCGGGCGGCCTTGCGCGACCTGCTCAGCCAGCGATTCACACGCGGCCGCTCGACCGGCACCGTCGCCAGCCACAATGAAGCCTTCGCCCGCGTGCGCGGCTTGATGGCCAGTGAAGCGCTGTTCGATGTCAGCCGCGAGCCTGCGGCGCTGCGCGAGAAGTACGGGCCCACGCTGTTTGGCGAACAATGCCTGGTCGCGCGGCGACTGGTGGAGGCTGGCGTGCCGTTTGTCAAAGTGTCGCGGGCCTGGTGGGACAGTCACGGGCAAAATTTCGAGACGCATTTGGAACTCGTCACGGAACTGGATCGCGTCATGGCGGCGCTGCTCGATGACTTGCAGGAGCGAGGCCTGCTCGAACAGACGCTCGTTGTCACGCTGTCTGAATTCGGCCGCACACCCCACATCAACTCCAGCCTGGGCCGCGATCATTTCGCCACGGCGTGGAGCAGCACGCTCTCCGGTTGCGGTGTTCGCGGCGGCGCGGTGTACGGCGAATCCGACGCGGACGGCCAGACGGTGAAAGAGGGCGAGATTGGCGCGGCGGAACTGTTCGCGACGATCTTCCAAGCCGTCGGCATCGATCCGCGCAAGGACTATCACCTGGGCGCCCGCCCCGTCCCACTCACCGATCCTGGAACCAAGCCGGTGATGGAAGTGCTGGCGTAAGCGCGCCTGCCTACTAGACCGCACATTTGCAGGAACGAACGTAGGAAATAACGACATGCCTGATCCCAATAAGTTGAAGCTGGCGAAAGAACATGGCCGCAGCGAGATTCTGCTGAGCGTGGCGCTGGTTCCAGAAACCAGCCGTGTTTTCGTCGGCGCGTCGGACGGCAAGGTGTACGACATTGCCGATGTGCTGGCCGATAAGCTCGAACCGCGCGAACTGACTGGCCATCAAAGTTATGTCACGGGGCTTGCGCTCGCCGGCGAGACGCTCATCTCCGGCAGTTATGACGGTCAGCTCATCTGGTGGAACATCGCCAGCGGCGAAAAGACCCGCAGCATTGCCGCGGCCCATGCTAAATGGATCCGCAAGTTGGCGATCTCCCCCAGCGGCGAACTACTCGCCAGCGTGGGGGATGATATGGTCTGCCGCGTTTGGAACGTGGCCAGCGGCGAGAGGCTGCACGAGCTCCGTGGCCACGATGAACAAACGCCGCATCACTTCCCGTCCATGCTGTACGCATGCGCGTTCTCGCCGGATGGGACGAAGCTGGCGACCGTGGATCGCGTCGGAACCGGCATCGTGTGGGAAGTTGCCAGCGGCGAAAAGCTCGCACAGGTGGTCGCCCCCGCGCTCTACACGTGGGATCCCACCGCCCGCATTCACAGCATCGGCGGCGCGCGCAGCGTCACGTTCAGTCCCGATGGAAAACTGCTCGCGATCGGCGGCATGGGACAGGTTGGCAACATCGACCACCTCGAAGGGAAGTCGCATCTGGACATTTTCGACTGGCAAGCACAACGCCGCACCCACGAGTTTCCTGGCGATCAATTCAAGGGGCTCACCGAGCAGATGATCTTCGCGCCCGACGGTAAATGGCTCGTCGCACTCGGTGGCGACAATGGCGGCTGGGCGCAAATCTACGACCTGGAAACCAAGAAAGTTCTCAAGCAAGAGAAGGCCCCCACGCACATCCACGCCGCCGTGGCCGATGCGAAGCTCGACACGATCGTCGCCGCCGGGCATGGGAAGCTGATGGTCTGGACGCTGTCGTAATGCTGGGCAGGCTGGATGTCGGTCCTACAATGCCGGTAGAATAACACTGCCTTTTGCAGACGGACCTTCAGCGTGCGAGAACGATATGCGTTGGCTTAGTGTGGCCTTCGATGAGCCGTGGTATTTGCTCCTCCTGGGCTTATTGCCGGTGGTGTGGTGGATTTCCCGCCGGAGCCTGGCGGGGATGTCGCGCACGCGGCGCTGGGTGGCGCTGGCGGCTCGGTCGCTGGTGGTCGTGTTGATCGTCCTGGCCCTGGCCGACGTGCAACTAGTGCGCATCACAGAGCGGATCGCGACGTATTTTCTGCTCGACCAATCGCTGAGCCTCACCCATTCGCAGCGCACGTCAGCGCTCGACTACGCCAACGCCGCCGTGCGCGCCCATCGCGACTCGCGCGCAGGCGACATGGCTGGAGTGGTGATCTTCGGGCGCGAGGCGCTCGTGGAGTCGCCGCTGTACGACGGGCCGCTGCTGTCGCGCGATATCGAAACGCGCGTCGATTCCGAACATACCAACCTCGCCTCGGCGCTGCGCCTGGCCAGCGCTGCGTTTCCGGATGGGGTGGCGCGGCGCGTCGTGGTGGTGAGTGACGGCAATCAGAATCTCGGCGACGCCCTGGCCGAAGCGCGCATCTTGACCGAGCGGGGCATCGGCATCGATGTCGTCCCGGTCCCGACGCTGCCGCGCTCCGATGTGATTGTCGATAAAGTGATCGCGCCGGTCGAAGCGCGGAGCAGCGCGCCGTTCGATGTTTCCGTGGTGCTGCAAAATGTCGCGCCCGAGCTCGTCACCGACCGCCCCGTCGCCGGGCGGTTGACCGTCGTCCGCAAGTCCGGCGACTTCGAACAACTCATCGCCGAGCAGGATGTGGTCGTTCCGCCTGGGAAGCAGGTGCTGACGTTCCGCGAGAAACTGGAGGAGCCAGCGTTTTATCGCTATGAAGCGCGCTTCACGCCGACGAATCCCGACGACGATCGCGTGCTGCAAAACAACTCGGCGACCTCCTTCACCAATCTGCAAGGGCGCGGGCGAGTGCTCTTGGTTGTCAACGGTGAAACGCCGCACGAGTTCGATCACCTGGCATCGCGCTTGCAAGAGAACGAGTTGCAGGTGACCGTGCAATCAACCGACGCCCTTTTCACGAGCCTAGCGGAGTTGCAACAGTTCGATACGGTCGTGCTCGCCAACGTGCCACGGACCACGGGGCAAGCGGCCGAGCAACTCACCGAATTCTCCGACGAACAGGTGGAAATGCTCGTGCGCAATACCGAGCAACTCGGCGCGGGGCTGGTGATGCTCGGCGGACCCGATAGTTTCGGCGCCGGCGGCTGGGCGAATACTCGCCTGGAAGAAGCGATGCCGGTCGATTTTCGCGTCAAGAATCAGGAAGTACAGGCGGTCGGCGCGCTGTTGCTTGTGATCGATCGCTCCGGCTCGATGAGCGGCGAGAAACTGGAAATGAGCAAGATGGCGGCGCGGGCGGCGCTGAGCATGCTCGGCGCGTATGACCAGATCGGCGTCATCGCATTCGACACGCAAGCGACGGAGGTCGTCAAACTCCAGCGAATCGGCGCGGATCGGCAGCGCATCCAAGCCCGCATTTCGCGGATCACTTCCGATGGCGGCACCAACATGGAACCGGCCATGCGCCAAGGCTATACAGCGCTGCGCAACTGCAAGGCGTCGGTGAAGCACATGATCGTGCTGACCGATGGTCAAACTTTCGGCGCGAACTTCGAGCGCATGGCCAGCGACGAAAGACAGCGCAACATCACCACCACCGCGATCGCCGTCGGCCCGGATGCGGACCGCCAGCTCCTGCGGAACATCGCGCTCCGCGGCGGCGGCAAGTATTATGAAGTGACCAACCCCAAGGCGATTCCGCGCGTCTTCACGCGGGAAACGCGGCGCGTGCTGCGCCCCTTGATTCACGAAGACCCTTCCGGCATCACGCCGCAGACGGTTGGTTTTCATGAACTGCTCGCCGGCGTGGGAGATTTCCCGCCGTTTAAGGGCTACGTCCTCACCACGCCCAAGGACAATCCGCTGGTCGAAGTTCCGATCATCGCTACCAAGCCTAACAACGAACACAACCCGGTGCTTGCGACCTGGACGTTCGGCCTGGGCCGTTCCGCCGTGCTGACGACGGACGCCGGCCAGCGCTGGGCGACGGCCTGGCCTGAGTGGTCGTCGTACGACAAGTTGTTCGTGCAACTGGTGCGCTGGTCGATGCGTCCCACCGCCGAGCGGCGCTCGTTCGAAATCGCCGCCAATGTCAGCGAAGGCCGGCTGCAAGTCGTCGCCACCGGCATCGACGCGGAGGGAAGTTTCGTCAACGGCGCCGATCTCTCCGGCATCGTCGTGACCGACGACGCCAAGCACGTGACGCCGCTAAAGTTTAAGCAGATCGCGCCGGGCCGTTATCAGGCCGAGCAAGAGCTGTCAGAAACCGGCGCGTATCTCATCGCGGTGCAGCCAGGCGTAGGCGAAGCGCCGGTCCGCGTCGGCGTGAATGTGCCCTACTCGCGCGAGTATCTCGACCGCGAGGCGAACGAGAACTTGCTCCTCTCCCTTTCGCAACTCGCGCCCGCCGGCGGACAGCCGGGCGAGCTCATCCGCTTGCCGGACGATCCCACCGCATGGCGCGAGTTTCCCGGCGCCAATATCTTCCGTCGCGACTTACCGCGCGGCCGCTTGTTAACATCCATCTGGCCGCTTGTTTTGCTTTGCGCCAGCGGCTTGTTCTTCTTGGATGTTCTCAATCGCCGTGTGCTCTGGAGTGCGCCGGCGCACTGGCCGCTGGTGCAGCAGTGGCTGCCAGCAAGTTGGCGTGCAGTCCGCACCGCACCGCCGACGAACGCTCGCCTGCAAGCCCGCCGGCCATTGCCGCTGGGCGGAGCAGGTGTTGAGCCAGTGGGAACAACACGCCAGGCTCCGCAGATACAACGAAACCAACCAGCGCCCACCCATGCCCCCGAGGCGCCGGTGGAGGAAGATTCCTACGCCCAGCGGTTATTGCGCGCCAAGCGAGCGGCACAGCCCAAAAAGCCCCGCGATGCCGCCGAGTAAGCAATCGCTACTCCTGCCCGGGATACTTGCGCAGATACCACCCCCGCGCCATTTCGATGAGCATCGGCAGGACCGAGACGAAGATGATGCCGAGGACGACGAGTTCGAAGTTTTCCTTGACGATCTTATAGCCGCCGAAGAAGTAGCCGGCGAAGAGGCAGATGGTGACCCACAGGGCGCCGCCGATAGCGTTGTAGGCGATGAATTGACTGTAGTTCATCTTGCCGATGCCGGCCACAAACGGCGCGAACGTGCGCACGATGGGGACGAAGCGGGCAAGCACGATGGTCTTGCCGCCGTGGCGGTCGTAGAACGCTTGCGTGCGGGCAATGTGCTTAGGGTTGATGAACGGCACCTTCGCGCCAAAGAAGTAGCCGATGTGGTAGTTCACCGTGTCGCCAATGATCGCGGCGATCGTGAGCAAAATCCACATCCAGTACACGTTCAGGCCAAACTCGTCATCCGCCGCAATCGCCCCCGCCGCAAACAAGAGCGAATCGCCAGGGAGCAGCGGCATGAAGACGAGCCCCGTTTCACAAAAAATAATGCCGAACAAGATGGCATACGTGAGCCAACCATAGTCGGTCGTGATCGACTTGAGATGCTCGTCGATATGCAGGATGAAGTCGATCAAGTCGGACATGAGGAGCTTTCTGGATGGGCGCTCTGCGGAGTTGAAGAAGTTCGATATTCAGATTTCCCGCTCAACCCGCTCCCATCCCTCGATCAAACGCATCCTGATCTCGCAAATACACCGCCAGCGTCGATTCAAACGTCTGCGGCGAGATTTGCCAGACCGGTTCGCTGTCGGTGAACGAATTGCAGTGATTCACCAGCACGCGGTAGAGGAATTTGAACAAGTGCCGCGGCACGCGCAGACTCCGAAAAGCGTCGATGAGGCGGCGATCGGTGAGGGCTGGATCGAACATTGCCCGCAGGGTCGGCGTCTGGTTATCGGCGGCGCAGGCATTCAGACGAGACGTCGTCACGTCGTACAGGGCTTCGCCGGACCATTCAAAACTCGGCACCATGTTCTGCTTGTCGAGCCGGGCTCGCTGATAAAAATCGCGATCCTCGCGGTCGATGAACCGCGTGAGCTCAATCGGCAGCATCAGCTTCACGCCTAGCCCGGGATGCTTGAGGAACTTGTTGTCGAGCATCGGCCACAGCAGGGCCTTCATCAGTTCGGCGGAGCCATTAATCAAGTGCGGCTCATCGACGCGGTCGACCAGCACCACAATGCCGGTGTAGCCCATCGTTAAGAGCAGGCCTTGCAGCTTTTGCAGCAGTTCGTAGCGATCGTCGGTGCGATCTTTGTTGGGCAGCGGCTGGTTGGAAAGTTCCTCGCGCGTGAAGTGCATCAGCACCCGCCGCACGGGGCCGGTCTCGTGGTTGCCGACGCGCATCTTCTTCACCACGGCCCGCGCTAGCCGCCAACATTTCTGAAAGCGATTCAGCCACGGCGCCCAAGCGATCGCGCACACGCCGAGGTAAATCACCAACCACAACCAGAGCGGCTTGAACCATTCCGAATAGCCGCTGGCCCACATGGCGATGAGCAGCGATAACAGGCCCAGGGAAACGCCCAGGCCAATCGCAAACTCCCGCCACGACTTCCACGTGTGGAAGCGCAGGCGTTTACGCAGCCGATGCCAACGTCCTTCGAACGTCGCGGCGGTCGATTGATCGTAACTCGCGGCCAGCAGCAAGAGGTCGCGGGCTTGATGCCGGTCGAGCTTGTCCAAGATCGCAGGCTGCAGCTCGGCTTCGACAAACTTCGACGGCTGCTTCTCTTCGAGCAGTCGGTCGATAAGCCCCGTGACGCCGATCGAGAGGATCGCGTCCATGTGGTCCCACAGTCGCCACTGGGCCAGGACGCGGTCGCTCCGCTGTCGCCCGCGCGAGAGCTTGTCGCGGAAGCGGTCGAGGAACGGGTTGAAGTCGTCGTAGTGGATGATGAACTGTTGTTTGCCGGGATGCTGGCGATTGTACTCGGCCAGGCGATTGGCAATTTGCAGCCGCATGGCCGTCTTGCCGGAGCCCTTTTCGCCAAACACCACCGCCGTCGCCGGCTCCGCCGGATCGCCGTAGACCTTATCCCAGGTGGGGTGGAACGTGCTGAGGATGCAATGGTCCTTAAAGACCGGGTCCGTCTGGGCGTCTTCATCCGCAAACGGATTGCGAGCGATGCCGTGGTGCTCAAGAAATGTCTGAATCTTCATGGACTTGCGTCGCGCGACGCCCACTAGTGGGGGAACCTTCAACTCATTCACGCGCCAGTATAGCTTTTCAACGCGACTTTCGGACGGGGCTACGGGGCAGCGCTTGCGCAATCGGTCGAATCAGCGTAGTCGTTCGTGTTCGCAAGCTGATCTTTCGCCGCGCGCCTCAAACGGCTACCCTCCGCACAAGTGGGAGGAGATGAACATGTTCAGGCGAATCGCGATATTCTTGCTAGCAATGCTACTGGCGCGGCCGGTCCTCGGCGGCGATTCTCTCGATAGTTTGCGGCAAGACGTTCGCACTTCCCCGCCGGAATCCCCCTCCGAGCCAGAACCAGCCTCGCCGCCGAGCAAGAGCAAGTCGCAAAATTACAGCCCCTTTGGCGATCGCTGCGAATGCGATGAGGACAACAACGATGAGTTCTGGTCGGTGATCTTGTTAGGCGCCGGCGTCGTGGTGACATCGCCGTTTTGGGGTCCGCATGCGATTCTGGAAAGCGAACACACCACCGACGGTTACTTCGCCGCGTATCCTTACGACTACACGCCAGGCTCGATGCTCTTCGAGGATGCGTTGGCGGAAGAATTGGCGCCACAGCGTTATTCCTGGCTGATGCGCCTGCGCGGCGAATACGCCGACGACTTCGATAGCCTTTCGCGCTACGGCGGGCATCTGCTCGTTGATACCAACACCCGCCTTGGCTTCGATACGGAAGTGAACTACTGGCGGCAATCGCTCGCACCAGGCGTGTACGACAACCTGTGGCAAGGGGATGCGAATGTGCTGATCCGTTTCGCCCAGAACGAATCCATGCAAATGCGGAGCGGCATAGGCCTGAATTGGCTGGCCGACAACACCCACAGCGACTTCGGTTTCAACTTCACCTACGGCGGGGACATTTATCCCCTCCGGCCGTTCGTCATTTCCGCCGATCTCGATGCCGGCTGGCTCGGCGAAGCGACGCTAATTCATCTCCGCTCCACCGTAGGCGTGCAGTGGAAGCAAGTTGAAGTCTACACCGGCTACGACTATCTGGAGATCGGCGACACGCAACTCGATGGCCTGGTCGCCGGAGTGCGGCTGACATTCTAGCCGCTCCCGCCACCCGCGACTGGCTGGCGGCTGTGACGAACCAGTGACGAAATAATGACAAGCTTGATCACAACCGCCCCACCACAGCAACTTTGCCGCGGCCGCGAGTGCGCGGCGGTTATGTTTTGTTCACGCCGCTAGGGTTCAGTTTGCCGATGACGCTCTTGAGCAGCACCTCGGTTTCTTTCAACTGTTCCGTGAACTTTGAAACGGTACAGTGATGGATCTCTTGCCGCAACTCACCCAGCCGGTTCTGGAGCACATGCAACGTCAACTCGTGTTCAGCGTCGGTCAATTCCAGTTTCATGGCTAGTTTCCTTGAGATCATGAAGTTCCAGGAACATGTCAAATAGCTGGCGAGCGATTTGCGACGCTTCGTCATCGCTGATTTTTTCGAGTTCCTTGCTCACCGCGCCCCGATCGCCGGAAACTTCGTCCGTCATGAGCGTGAACTTGATGCGGTCGAACTGCGGCATCAAGCGTTCTGGAAGGTCTTGATTGGGATCGATGCGCGACAATTGACTGATGTAAGCAATCATCAGCCGCTGCTTGATGCCCCCTGGCTCGTCCACCAGAATTCCGATGGCGTTTTTGAATCGCGCGCGTGCGTTGTCGGTGGTCATGGTAGTTGCTCCGCTGAGATTGAATGTCTTGCGCCAAAATTGGCAGGCTTAAGGTCGGTCATCGATTTCCGCCGCGTCCGCGCTCGACTTGGCGTGCAGATGCACTTCGGTGGATTCAGCCTGGCGAAGCATACGATCGGCTTCCGCCAGTTCTTTGGGCCCGCCGTCGACGACGACCAAGACCTTTCCTTCATGAACGAGCTGCTCGTATTTTTCGATGTGCGACTTATGAACTCCCCAGCCTTCCATCGCGCCGAGGAAGGCCCCGACGACCATCCCAGTCGCCGCGACTAACGGGCCTGCAATGACGATGGCGCTCGCGCCGACAATCAGAAAGAGCGCGGCGTCGCCGATGATTCCGGCGATGCCTCCCAGTGTGGCTCCAATCGCCGCATCGCGCAGCGAATCATCGCCATAGTTCAATTCCTTCGCAACATCGCTGGTGGGGTCGATGTGCCGCGTCACCAACGAGACATGATTCTGCGCGAAGCCGGCGCGATCGAGGATATGGATCGCCTGTTCTGCCTGCGGGACGGATTCAAAAACTCCCACCACACATTGGTTCGTCATAGCTGCACCTGCCTCTCTGGCGTCTGGATGGTTGCTGATTTCGTCTGCCGCACCGACAGGACCGGGCACGGCGCTTCCCGAATGACCCGTTCCGCCACGCTGCCGGCCAAGAGGTGCGATAATCCGCGCCGCCCGTGCGTGCCGATGACGATCAAGTCCGCGTGCTCCCGTGCCGCCGCGGCGACAATCGCCGCCGCTTCATGGGAGCCGTCGCAATGGACCCACCGGCACTCAGTGTCGACGCCGTCGACGCCGGACGCGATCTTCTCCAACTTTTTTATTTCCGCGCGCGGCGGCTGCGAGTCTTCATCGACCAACTCACCGAGCGGATAATCCTCGATCCGCGAAGCGTGCAGCACAATCAGCTTGGCGCCGTGGTCGCGCGCCAGCGACGCCGCAACGTGCAGCGCAGGCTCGCTCGCGTCGGAAAAGTCGGTCGCGAACAGTATGCGGTTGATGTCCATGTCGTAAATCTCTCCGTTTCGCAAATCTCTTTGATGTCGTTGAGCAGCGAGATGCGCCGACAGTCTGTTAATTCCAATCAAGGTGTCTGGCAGCGTGACTTACTTATTTTTCGCTCGTTGCTGGGGATAATTCACTCGCAACTTTCGTGCCGTGCGGATTTGATGCCTGCGGATCGCCGCTCGTTGGCTGCCCCGGTGACTTCGAGGCTTTCGATGTCGAGCTGGTTCCGGTGATGAGCCGCGCCGCCTTGTTGCGCGTCAGGTAATTTCCCGCCCATTGAACAAACACGAGGATACGGTTCTCGAAGCCTACGAGTTGCAGCAAATGCACGAGCAACCACGCCAGCCAGGCGATGAACCCGCTGAGGTGCACCTTCCCGATTTGCGCCACCGCGGCGGCGCGGCCGATCGTCGACATCTGGCCGTGGTCTTTATAAACGAATTCCTGCGTCGCCTGGCCGCGCAATCGCCGCTGGATGACGCGCGCGACATACCGCCCTTGCTGAATCGCCACCGGCGCCATGCCTGGAAGTTGCTGGCCGGCTTTGTCCTGGTGGGCGGCCAGGTCGCCGATCACGAAGATTTCTGGATGTCCAGCGACGGTGCAATCGCGGCCCACCTTCACACGTCCATTGCGATCGAGCTCCGCGCCGGTTGCGCGGGCCAGCGCCTGGCCTAGTTTGGAAGCCTGCACGCCCGCCGCCCACAGGACGGTCCGCGCCGGAATCACTTCGGAGTCTTTGGTCTCGCCGTTGTGCGTGATGGTCACCTGCTGCTCGGAAATGTCGGTGACGCGCGCGTTGCAGATTACCGTCACACCTAAGCGCTCCAGCGACTGCTGGGCCTTTGTGGATAGGTCCGGTGGATACATCGGCAACACCCGCTCTGTACCTTCGACAAGCAGGATGCGGGCCTGGCTGGGATCAATATGGCGAAAGTTGTTTCGCAGCGTATGTTGGGCCAATTCGCCGAGTGCTCCGGCGAGTTCGACGCCAGTGGGTCCAGCCCCCGCAATGACAAACGTTAAACAACGGGCGATTTCTTCGGCCACGTCGCTCCGCTCGGCCGTCTCGAACGCGGTCAGAACGCGGCGGCGAATCTTGGTGGCGTCTTCTACCGTTTTCAAGCTCGGCGCGAGTGCCTCCCACTGTGGATTCCCAAAGTAATGATGCCGCGCGCCGGTCGCGACGATCAGCGAGTCGTAGGCAATCCGGTCGTCGCGCAAAATCACTTCACGCTGCGCGGCGTCGATATCAACCACCTCGCCGAGCACGACTTCGATGTTTCTGCGCTTGCGCAGCACGGCGCGCAGCGGCGCGGCGATGTTCGCAGGCGAGAGTCCTCCGGTCGCGACCTGGTACAACAGCGGCTGGAACAAATGGAAGTTCCGGCGGTCGATGAGCGTCACCGCGACAGACGAATGCGTCAGCGTCGTGGCGGCATACAATCCGCCAAAACCTCCGCCGATGATCACGACCCGATGTTTCATGACTTGCTCAACATGGTTTGCGTCACGCGAACTTCCAGCCAGACCGCGAACGGCGCGACGACTGCACGTCTCAAATCAAACTGAAGTAGTGGAAGCAAACGGCGTACCGGCGCAATGGCGTCTTCCGTTGCAATCGTTTGCCCCCCTGGCAGCCGGCCGTGGTGGATGTGCAGCAACCACACAGGCCGCCGCGCGATCGTGACCAGTTATTGAACAGTCACCGGCCTGAACCTGAGCAACAGCGTGGCATTCGATTTGCAGTAAGAAGTATTTAGTCAACGATCATCCCTGTGCAGAAGGTTCAAATCGAATGCCCCACACCACGAATCACGCCGAGGCATATCCCGCGGTCATCATCGGTGCGGGGCAGGCGGGAGTCGCTCTCAGTTATTTTTTGCAACAGCGGGGGGTGGCGCATGTGGTCTTGGAAAAGGATCGGCCGTTTGCCGATTGGCACAATCACCGTTGGGATTCGTTTGCGATGAACACGCCCAACTGGGTGAACGTGCTGCCGGGCCAGCAACAGGCGTTCGCTCCCCATGCCGGCCGCAACGACTATGGGACGCTCAGGGACGCGTGGGAGTTTTTCGAGGCGTACTTGTCCGCGGTGCATCCGCCACTGCGGATTGAGGAAGTGGAAAGCGTCGGCGTCAATCGAGATGGAAGTTGGCAGGTGACCACCAATCACGGGAGCTACAACGCAGACAATATTGCCATCTGCACCGGGCACGCTAGTCGGCCGAAGATTCCGCCCATTGCCAACGATTTGCCGCCGAGTGTGGATCAATTGCATTCCTCCGAATACCGGAATCCGGCCGACATCCAAACCGCCAACGTGCTTGTCGTCGGGAGCGGCAGCAGCGGCGTTCAAATCTGTCACGAGCTCGCTGCATGCGGCCGGTTCGACGCGGTCTATCTCTCCCAGAGCGGCAACTTCACGCTGCCGTGGACATTCTTAGGCATTCCGACCTACTCCCTCATGCGCTGCCTGGGCGTGTTTAAGATTACCCGCGAGTCGTGGCTCGGCGCCATGATGTTCCCAAAGCTCCAACAGCACGGCGATCCCGCGACACCCCCGTCGCCTGGGCGGCTGGCGAGGAAGTATGGCGTTCGCCGTGTGGGACGCGCATCGGCCGTCGATCGGGGCGTCATTCGCTGCCTGGATGGACAAGCGGTGCCCCTCCAAAACTTGACGGTCGTCTGGTGTACCGGCTTCCAAACATCGTACACGTTTCTGGATGTTTACATCCGAGAAGCCGTGCTCAATGACGCCGGCCTGCCGATCCACGAGCGCGGCGTCGTCAGCGCGTCACCGGGACTGTACTTCGTCGGTCTGCGTTTTCAACACACGTTTGTTTCGCAAGACATCTACGGTGTAGGTCAAGATGCGGAGTATATCGCCGAACAGATCGCCGCCCGGGCGACAAGTTCGTCGCCATGCGCGCGGTCAGGCACTCACTCCACACTCCATGCTTAATGATGAACGCGCGATGCAAACTTAATGGTATGCGAGTTGCGTAGCAGTTGCTGTGCAGTAACGGTCCCATAACATCAACTGTGTTGGAGATAGGAACAACCACATGAATACGTCCAACCGGCTTAATCGCAAGCACGCTGCGCCCGCATGTGACGACGAAGCACAGCTTCGCGCGGTGTTAGAACACGAGACGGATTTCGCCTGCCGGCAAGAACTGTTGAAAGCCCTGTGGCGACTTAGCCAGGCTGCGAAAGTCTCGGGTCCGGACGCATCCACCAGCAGCCGTCGCGAGCCGGAACAAGTCAAGGTCATGCATCCGTAGGCGATGCAGGCTCCTGCCAGGTGTGGCCGCTATGGGCCAAGAGTCCGGCAGCCGCTTGCGGGCCCCAGGTGCCTGCGTGATAGTTGGGAAAATCGGTCGGGGCGCTGGCGGACCAGACGTCGAGGATCGGCATGACCGCTGTCCACGCGGCTTCGATTTGATCCGCGCGCATGAAGAGCGTGCCATCGCCTGCCATCACGTCCCACAGCAGCGTTTCATAGGCGTCCGGCGAAGGGACGTCGAACGCTTGCCGATAATTGAACCGCATCTCCACAGGCCACAGATGCATCGTGCGGCCGGGGTGCTTAGCCTGGAAGGTTAACACGATCCCTTCGACTGGCTGGATGGAGATGGTCAGCCGGGCCGGCCGCCAATCCAGGGCCGCTTGGGCCGGGAAGGCCTGGTGCGGAACGGGACGGAATTGGATGGAAATCTCCGAGACCTGCTGCATGAGCCGCTTCCCCGTGCGCAAGTAGAACGGGACGTCCTGCCATCGCCAATTGTCAATGAACAACTTCAGCGCGGCGAACGTTGGCGTGTTCGAGTGCTTTGCCACGTCTGGCTCCTCGCAATAGGCGCACACCTGCTTGCCTTCAATCCACCCTTCGCCATATTGTCCGCGGACCGCGAAATCGTGAACCGACGCGTGAGGAATCGGGCGAATGGCGTGCAATACGTCGACTTTCTTGTTGCGCAGTTCGTCGGCATCGAACGAGACCATCGGTTCCATCGCGACCAGGCAGAGCAGTTGCATCAGATGATTCTGCACCATGTCGCGCACCGCTCCGGCGTGTTCGTAGTAGCCGCCGCGATGTTCGACACCGACCTGCTCGGCGACCGTGATCGCGACATGGTCCACATAGCGCCGGTCCCAAATCGGCTCGAACTGCGGGTTCGCAAAGCGAAAGGCCAGGATATTTTGCACCGTTTCCTTGCCGAGATAATGATCGATGCGAAACAGTTGCGATTCATCAAAGCTGCCGGCGAGATATCGATTCAGACTTTGCGCGGATGCGAGATCGGATCCGATCGGCTTTTCGACCACCAGGCGCGAGCGCGCGACGTCGCTCGCGAGCTTCGCGGCTGCGATCCGCTCCGGAATCACGTTGAACATGGCCGGCGGAGTCGCCATGTAGAAGACCCGCTGAGCCTGACATTGCCACTGGCCTTCGACCGCCTCGATCTGCTTTTTGAGCTGTGTGTAAGTCTGCGCGTCCTTGAAGTCACCGGCCAGATAGCTGAAGCGCTCGGCGAACGGCTTCCATTGATCGGCGGCAGGCTTTCCCTGGCGAGAAAATTTGGCGACGCCGTCGTGCAACCGCTTGTGCAACTTCTCAGCGCTCAATTCCACACGATCAACCACGATCGCCGCAAACTGGTCAGGCATGCTGTGATCCAGATACAAGTCGAACAGCGCCGGCGTCAGCTTTCGCCAGGTTAAATCGCCTCCGCCACCAAAGATGACAAGGATCGTCGGAGGAAGAGGATGGGCCGTTTCCGTCGAGCTACTCATATCTGTGCCTAGGGGTTGAGGCGCGTAACACCAGGTTAACGCCGAGGTTGAAGGAACTTATAGTTAACATCGATGTGACTTCGACAACCGTCAGCAAATCGGTGACGAGGAATTTGCATCCTGGACGTACTGATTCCGTGAAGTCTCTCGATCTGAAATGATTACGTTTGCGCAAGCGAAGTCCTGGCGACGTCCGCCACATTTCGTTGGCGACGTTGACATCGCCGATCGATGTCTGTGGCGCCTCTGCCGGGCTGGGACGATCCTCCCGCCAATACACGCAACTGCCGTGCCGTGCAAAGCAGTTCCACGGTTCAAGCCGGGCGGCGAGAAGGAGCGTAAACGCCCCTGAAATACAAAACAACTGTGGGCGGTTCGTACCCGTGCTCAAGCACGGGCCTAAGACCGCTGCGCGGAGAAGGAGCGTAAACGCCCCTCAAGAATCGCTGACGCGATGATTGGGCAGAGGCGCTAATATCGGCCGTCATCAATGGGGGCGGTCGATAGCGTGCGGAGTCGAAAACGTCCGTATTCAGGGCCGTTCACGGTGCTTCTCCCGCCGTCAGGCGTGTATTAGGCCCTTGCTTCCGCACGGGTAACATGACTTTTCGCTTGCCGCTTCCCACTAACCCTAAACCCAATCGCCTCCTGGCAGAAAAGCGGCTGAGAACACCGGCACAAGAATTGCTCCCTTAAACCTGCAGTACGAATTGCACCAGCCAACCGTCCCCCGACTCGCAAGGGAGAAGTCCATGACTCAAACCTCACAATCCAATCGCCGCGTCGTGCTCGCTTCTCGCCCGCAGGGCATGCCGAATGCGGACAACTTTCGGCTTGAAAAGACTGAAGTCCCGACGCCTGGCGATGGCGAAATATTGCTGCGAACGGTTTATCTGTCGCTCGACCCGTATATGCGCGGGCGCATGAGCGACGCGCCGTCGTACGTCCCTTCGGTCGCCGTAGGCGGCGTGATGGTGGGGGGGACCGTTTGCCGCGTGATGGCATCCCAGCATTCCCGTTTTCACGCAGGGGATTGGGTGCTGGCCAACAGCGGCTGGCAGGACTATTGCGTCTCCGACGGCACGGAGGTCATGCCGCTGGGCAAAAAGCTGGAACACCCCTCGCTGGCCCTCGGCGTGCTGGGAATGCCGGGGTTTACTGCCTACGTCGGCCTGCTCGAAATCGGCCAGCCACAGGCGGGCGAGACGGTGGTCATGGCGGCGGCGACCGGCGCAGTCGGCTCGGTCGTGGGCCAAATCGCCAAGCTCAAAGGCTGCCGTGTGGTAGGGATCGCCGGCGGTCCGGAGAAGTGCCGAATGGGGGTCGAAACATTTGGCTTCGATGCGTGCATCGATCATCGGGCCGCCGATTTTCCCAAGCAACTCGCAACTGCCTGCCCACAAGGGATCGATGTTTATTTCGAGAACGTCGGCGGCCCGGTGTTCGACGCGGTACTGCCCCTATTGAACGTGAAAGCGCGGGTGCCGGTATGCGGGCTAATCGCGCATTACAACGACACGGAATTGCCTGCCGGACCAGATCGGCTCCCGCTGTTGATGCAAACCTTATTGTTCCGGCGCATCAAAGCCCAGGGATTCATCATTTTCGATGCCTACGACGCGCACTACAGCGACTTCGCCGCGACCATGGGGGCATGGGTCAAGCAAGGCCAGGTCAAGTTTCTGGAAGATGTCATCGACGGG
>CAUJKE010000313.1 GCA_963205385.1 Planctomycetota bacterium
CCATCGCGGAGACCGGCACAATTGTTATCGTCTCGAACGAAGGAAACGCCCGCCTCACGACGTCTCTGCCGCGCGTGCATATCGCGGTGATGGGGATGGAGAAAGTCATTCCCCGCCTGGAACATTTGCCTTACTTACTCAAAGTCCTCGCCCGCGCCGCGACGGGGCAGAAGCTGTCGGTCTACACCTCGCTCATCACAGGCGCACGGCGAGAGGATGAGGTCGACGGACCGACGGAGTTTCACCTGGTAATTCTCGACAACGGCCGCTCACGCATTCTCGGCGGACCGCTGCGCGAAAGCCTGTTCTGCATTCGCTGCGGCGCGTGCCTCAATGCGTGCCCCATCTATCGCAATGTCGGCGGGCATTCCTACGGCGGCGTCTATGCGGGACCAATCGGCGCAGTCCTCACGCCGCTGTACGACGGATTGAAGCCCAATCACCACTTGCCGCAAGCCTCCAGTTTATGTGGCGCCTGCCAGGCGGCATGTCCGGTGAAAATCGCCATTCCAGAAATGCTCGTTCAGTTGCGCGAGCAACTGCATCACGAACCGGGCGAGCTATCATTCTTTGAAAAAATGGCCTATCGCAGTTGGGCTCGCGTACTCCGCTCGCCGTCGCTCTACCGCTGGGCCACCTGGCTCGCCACGCGGACGATTGGCCGCTGGAAGAAGTCATCCCCCTGGCTAAAGCGGATGCCGGGACAATTAAGTGGCTGGACCGAGCGCCGTGACTTCCCCGCCCCCGCCCCCCAGCGCTTTCGCGACTGGTGGCAAGACCACGCCAATGACTAATTCGAAAACACCGGATTCATCTCATCTCCCAACAGTTCCAAATGGAATTGCGGCAAAGAGCGATCTTGATCGAACAAATGCCCAAACTGCGCAATCGCGAGGTTGGGATTCTGCGCGTAGAGTTCCGCAAACCGCTGATGCTCTTCAATCGCCCGCATGACTTCAAACTGCGCCGAAACCTCGCGCAAATTGTTGCTCAGCGCGTCATTGCTGGCGAACAGTTGCTCGATCTGCGCTCCTTGGGGGTGGCCGGAAGTCTCCCGCACCTGGCCCAACGCATCGACCGCGAGCAGCACCGGTTGCGAAAGATCGACTCCCAACGCGCGCAACCGCGGCGCGAGGAGTTGGCGAAACCGATCGAGCGCGTCTTTGGTCGGCGCCACCAGGTCGCCGAGGGAAATTCCCGCCGCTGAGGAAGCGTCCTCCGGCGGCGGGGGTGAGGTCTTCGCGGCGCCCAGGAAGGACGAGAAGTCCAGGCTCTCCACCGCGCGCGCCGCTAACTCCGCCACCGGTCCGGCGGCGATTCCCGCGAGGGAAAGTAGCGGCGCAATTGTCATCATCACCCCCGAGAAACAAGCATCCTTTCTCGTTATCGGCAGTAGCGACAAGGCGACATGAACCGGTTGTGCCGCCGCTGCGGTAAAAAAAGAAGACCCCGCCGGAGTCCGACGGGGCCTCTAGGGTTCAACGATTCGCCAGCCCGGTGCAGGCCTACACTACGCCGAGCAGCTCCTCGTCGAAACGCCTCAAGTCGTTATGCGCCATTGCGTTAGGACGCATGGCTGAATGCCAGTTTGATTAAGCGACTGCCGTGCCAAACGGCCTGATCCTCCCATAAATCAAACCAAGTTGATGCGTAAACCGTTGCCGTAGAAAGCTTTGACGCACTTGGTTCACAAAAAGTTCACAACACCTATGGTGCTTTTGCGGCAATCCGCGAGGATCAAAATGAGACGCGCGGGAACTTCCTGAGACGCTGGCATTTCGTTTTCATCAGCACGCGCTGATGCTATATTGCGCCGGCGCGGTGACGTTGCCTCACACTCATCCACGCCACGCCTGGAGCTCTAACTTGTCGATCCGTCTCACGTTATTGCTAATCGCCTTGCTCGCAGGACTGTCGTTCTCCGCCCGCGCCGTGGCTGCGGACGAACCCGCGTGGGTCGCGCCGATGCGGAAAGTACACGCCGGCTTCACTGGCGACACGACCTATGTCGCGCAGTTCGGCGATTCCATCACCCATAGCATGGCGTTTTGGTCGCCACTGGGTTGGGATGAGCCGCAACAGTATCTGGCGGACGACGATGGACTCCCCAAGAAGCCTGCGGACAAACGCTGGCGTGACGTAATTCTCGGCGTGCGCGATAAGGGGCCTGAGTTTGGTAATCAGTCCGGCTGGCGAATCGGCAATGTGCTCAACGTTGCGGACGACGTGCTCAAGTCACAACAGCCTGAGGTCGCCGTTATCATGATCGGCACCAACGACATCAGCGGCGGCCGCGTTCCGGCCGACTACGCGAAGGGCGTCGCGCAACTCATAGATAAATGCCTCGCGGCGCACTGCGTTCCACTTCTTACCACCATCCCGCCGCGGCGCGATCACGATGACGCCGTCGCCGCCGCGAACAAAATCCTCCGCGCCTTGGCGGCGGAAAAGAAGATTCCGCTCATCGACTATCACGCGGCCATCCTTGAGCGCCGCCCTGGGGACGCCTGGCAAGGGACGCTCATCAGCGCCGACGGCGTCCATCCCACCGCCGACAAGACCCAAGTCTATTCGCCAGAAAATTTGCAATCCGATGGTTACGCGCTGCGCAATTGGTTAACCTTTCTGGCGTATCGCGAGGTCTATTTTCGTGTGCTGCATCCGGAAGCGGCCAAATAGCCGCGGCCGGGAAGGCCATGCTGACGGAGTAACGGATGACTTTTCGAGCCTGGTTATTATTGTTGGCCGCGGTGCTGTTGACGGCGAGCGCCATCGCCGCCGAACCCGACCCGGCGGCCACGCGCGACTTCAACGCCACTGCCGCCTTGCAGAACAGCGGCTTCTACGAGCGGGCCCGCGACCGCTGGAAGGAGTTTCTGGCCAGGTATCCTCAAGACGAGCGACTGGATCGCGCGAACTACTACCTGGGGATCGCGCAGCTCAAGTCCGATCAATTCGCCGAGGCGAAAACCACCTTCGAACAACTTCTGGCAAAGTACCCGAACTTCGCCCAGCGCGACAAGGCACAGTTCAACCTCGGCTTCGCGCTCTACTTTCTGGCCGAACAATCGAAGCAGCCGGCCGACTACCAGAAGGCGGCCGCCGCCCTTGAGCTCGTTCCCAAAAATTATGGCCAGAGCGACGTTCGCGATCGGGCCGTGTTCTATCAAGCTTCCGCCCAGTATTTGGCAGGCGACGCGAAAGCCGCGCGGGCGGCCTACGAACGCTTTGCCAATGATTTTCGCGATAGTCCCCTGCTCCCGGACGCGCTCTTCGCCTTGGGCGCGTTGTGCCAGCAGCAAGGCGACCTCGCCAAATCCGCCGAAACGTACCGGGCCTTTCTCGCAAATGCCGCCTTTTTACAGCACGAGCGCGCAACCGAGGTGCGAATGCGACTGGGGGGCGTGCTGTTCGCGCTCCAGGACTATACCGCCGCGCGCGAGCTGTTCGCCGAGCTAGCGCAGCGCGCAGACTTCGCCGCCGCCGATCGCGCGACGCTCGATTGGGCGCGGTGCTTGATCGAACTGAATCAACTCGACGAGGCCCGCCAACGCTTGCAAGCCGCGCTCGACAAATACAAGGAGAGCGACCAGCGACCGGCGCTCCAATATTACCTCGGCCTCACGCTCTTTCGCCAAAACAAGCTCGACGAAGCTCGCCCGCCGCTCGAGGTCGCGGCAAGCGCCAGCGACGCGCTCAGTCCGCTCGCCGCGCAACTCTTGGCGAAGACGTTGCTCAAGCAGCAAAAACCGACGGAAGCCCTCGCCGGTATCGAACAAGCCGTCGCGAAGCACACGAATGATCCCCAGACGCCAGCGCTCGAACTCGAACGCTGTGGCATCTTGCGAGAACTGCCTGAGCGCCGCAAGGAATTACCCGCCCTTTACAAGGCTTTCCTGGACAAATACCCGGAGCACCCCTTGCGCCCGCTCGCCCAAGCAGGCTATGCGACGGAGTCGCTCGAGCAAGGCGATTGGGCGACTGCGCGGAAGCAGGCCGAGGATTTTCTGTCGCAGCCAGATTGGCAAGGGCATGCGGCGTTTCCCGCGATGCTTTTCGTTACGGCCGAAGCCAACTACCTCGCGCTCGATCAGGAACCGCACGGCGATGCCGCCAAGGCCGAAGCTTCGTTTCGTCAGGTGGCGGAAAAGTTTCCGGACTTCGTCTATGCCGGCCGCGCGCACGTTCGCATCGGCCAGTTGTGGTTGCGCGCCGAGCGCTATGACGATGCGCGGAACTATATCAGTGGCGTGCTTGGCAAGCTAAAACATGCCGCAGATAAGGCGGATGCCCAACTCGTGATCGGTCGCACGCAGTCGGCCCAAGCTCGCCCGGTGGAAGCGCAACGAGCGTATGAAGCCGCGCTCGCCGCCGATGCGAATTGGCTCCATGCGGACGAAGCCTTGCTGCGACTGGCCGACGCACTGCGCCGCCAGGAGAAGCTTCCCGAGGCCGATCAACGTCTCGATCAATTGCTTGCCCGCTTCGCAAATAGCCCCTATCGCGCCCAGGCGCTCGTGCAGCGCGGCGACATTGCGCTCGCGCTGCAGAAACACGACGATGCAGTGGCCCGCTATCGTGAAGTGCTCGACAAGCACGCACAAGATCCACTCAAGCCAGCGGCGCAATACGGCCTCGCCGCCGCTTTGTACGCGAAGCGGGACGATCCCACCGCGGCGCAAACTCTCAACACACTTCTCAAGGATGAGCCGTCAGACAGCACCTGGCGGCCGCGCGGTCATTACTTGCGAGGCCTGGTGCTGGAGCGGCAACAGCAGTTCGCGCCGGCCGCCCAAGACTTCGCTACGTTCCTGAAAACCAGTCCACCAGTCAGCGAAGGCGCCCCGGCCAGGCTGGCGCTGGCGCGTTGCCAACTGGGACAGCAGCAATTTCAAGCAGCAGTCGATAGCCTGACGGCGCTAGCGCGCGACATGCCCGACTATCCGGCCCTCGATCAGGCTTATTACGAGTTGGGGCACGCGCAACTCGGTTTGAACGATGCCGCCGCCGCTGCGGACGCCTTCGCGACGATCGGCACGCGCTATCCGCAAAGCCCGCTCGCGGCGGAAGCGCAGTTCCACGTTGGCCGGCGGCATGAAGAACTCGCCGCCGCCGCTGCCGAAACGAAAGCACAACAAGCCGAACTCGCGCTCGCCCTGGCGGCCTATCAGCAAGGAGCGGCGCACGCGGCGGCGGGGGAACTGCGTGAGAAGTTGCAGTTCAAACTGGGTGAGGTGCAATATCGCTTGGCGCAATACGCCGCGGCGGCCGGCGAGCTCGAAGCGTTTCTGCGCGATTACCCACAAAGTCCGCTGCTGCCTACGGCCCGGTTCCTGGTCGCGGAATGCCGCTTTCAACAGCAGCAGTACGATCAGGCGTTGCCGCTCTTCGTTCAGACTGCGAACGAAAAAGTCGAGCCGCATCACGCGCTTGCGCTGTTTCGCGCGGGCACGTGCGAAGCCCATCGCCAGCACTGGGCTGAAAGCCAACAGCAATTCACCGCGCTGCTAAATACCTTCCCGCAGTTCGCCGAAAAGAGCGAAGCCCGCTACGCGTTGGGAATCGCGCACTTCGAGCAAAAACAGATCGACCAGGCTCGCGGCGCCTGGCAGGCCGTGATCGACGAAACCGACGCGGAACCGGCGGCCAAGGCGCATTATATGCTGGGGGAAATCGCGTTCGGCGAGAAGAAGTATCCGGAAGCGATCGAACACTACGTCCTCGTGGCCGAAGGCTATCCCTATCCGCACTGGCAGGGACTAGCGCGGTTTGAAATCGCCCGAGCGTTTCTGGAATTGGGAGACAAAGCCCAGGCGGTTAAGACGCTGGAAGCATTCCTGGCCAAACATGCCGAACATGAACAGCGGGCCAGCGCGGAACAGTTGCTGCGAGAACTCAAGAAGTAGCGCCGTGCCGCGGCTAATTGACAACATTTGGGGGAGACTCATCCACATGGGTTCGCAAACACTACGTCACAGCTTGCTCTGGCTTGCGTTGCTACTGGGTTTGTGGGGTGCTCGGCAATTTGTGAGCGAACTACGCGCGGCCGATGACGTCGCGCCGTCCGCGGCGGAAACAGACCAGGGCGTAGTGCAAAAACCGGCCAAGACGCTGGGGGAGATTATCTTCGGCAGCGATTGGTTGGGACTCGCGTTTTACGCCGTGCTTGCCTGCTTTTCTATCGTGGCGACTACCATCACGCTCGAACGACTCGTGAGCCTGCGACAGGTCCGCGTGCTTCCCCCGGGATTTCAGAAACGATTGCACGAACTGCTCGTGCGTCGGGAGGATACGGCCGAGAACTTGCGCGGCTTGTGCGAAGCGTTCCCTTCGCCTGCGGCCAGTATTTTGCGGGCGGGGGTGTTACGCGCCGGGCGTCCGCTGCCGGAGGTTGAAAAGGCGATGGAAGATGCGGCCGCGCGGGAAATGTCCGCCCTCCGCGGTCGCACGAAAGTGCTCACGATCGCCGGCAATGTCGCGCCGATGGTGGGACTGCTGGGAACGGTCATGGGGATGATCGTCGCGTTTCGGGTCACGAGCCAGATTGGCACCGGCAAAGCGGAACGCCTGGCCGAAGGCATCTACATCGCGCTGCTCACCACCGCCGGCGGGCTGATGATTGCCATTCCCTGCATGCTGCTAGCCGCGTGGTTCAACGCCCGCACCGATCGCTTCTTTCGTGACGTCGACGAATGCCTCATGGACACCTTCCCCAGCTTCGCGCGGATGGAAGACGAAGTCGTGACGGTCCACGAAACGGAATCGATCCGTAAACTGGCTTCACGTTAACTGACCGTCCGACTCCCTGAGCAAGTCGCCCATGAAACTCTCCTTGCAAACGCACGACGACGAGGGCCCGAGCATGACGCCAATCATTGATATGGTGTTCTTGCTGCTGATCTTCTTTCTCGTCGCTACTCGTTTCGACGAAGAAGAACGGGAAATCGGCACCCGCTTGGCGGAAGTGGCCCAGGCCCAGCCGCAATCGCAACCGCCGAATGAAGTGGTCATCAACATTTCCGAGAAAGGGGATTTCGTCGTCATTGGCGAGCGTTTGTCCGAAAAGCAACTCAGCGGATTCTTAACCACCCTGGCGGTCAAGAATCCCGGCACGCAGACGGTGCAGATTCGAACGGACGAGCGCGTCCCGTTCCGCTATCCGGCGAGGGTGATGGGTTTGTGCGAACGCGAGAAGATCGAACACTATTTCACGGTCGTCGTGCCCGAGGAGTAAGTCATGCCGCTTGGGCCACGAAATCGGCTCCCCGCATTCATCGCGCTGGCGATCCTTGCGCACTTCATTCTGGGCGGGCTGTCGTTTACCGTGTATCTCGGCAGCGACATCATCGTCCGCGCCACGCAACAAGTGCGCGAGTTGCTCGTCTTCACGCACGTCTCGCGCGAGACCTTGGTGCGGGCCCGACAAAACGAAACCGCCACAACCGACTCGATCGGCGCCTGCGACGCGGCAACGGTGGAACTGCCGGATTCGCCCGATATGCCGCGAACGCCCCTCGAATCGCTCGCGCCGCTCGATTTGCCGCTCGCAACCGTTCCGCCGGCCGCTCAAGCCCAACCGCCGCAGTTGAAGCTGGACCTGGAATTCTCGCCACAACTGCCAACGCCCACGCTCGCCGCTTCGCAAGCTCCCGAGTTTTCGCCAGCGCGGATGCAACGCTCCGCGCTAGAGGCTTCGGACGTTCCGTTGGACGCGCTGGCGCCGCCGAGCGAAACGTCATCCCCGCCGCCACCTGTCATGGAGCTTGAGGTTGATCGCGCCGCTCCGCCGCTGGCTCCCGTGAGTATGTTGGCGCCGCGCTCTCTCACGAATGCTGTTGAGGCCACCCAAGAAAGTGCGGTACCTCCCACCGCCGATACGCCATTGACTACCAAGCAGATGGCGAAGGATCAGGACTTTGCCGTGCGCAGTCCGCAGCTCGCGGAAGTGATCGCGGAGCGCATTCCGCTCGACCCCACTTTGCCAGCGCCAACTTCCCCGTCGGAGCCACGCGCGCAGTTGGTGAAGTCGCTGGATATCACCCTGGCGCGTCGCCAGGCTGCATCACCGCCGGCGCTCCGCGCCCCGCTGCCGGTTCGTGAAGAAGCGATCATCGAAGCGCAGAGCGCGCTGCAAGCTTCGCTACCAATCACGGAACTGGCGCCCCCGGTGGCGAGCACGGCGCTGGTGCATGCCCCGCTCGATCGCTTTGGCCCGCCGGCGCAACGCTTGTTGGTGGCTGAAGATAACATTGGGCTGACGCGCATGTTGCAAATGCGCCATGGCGCCGCCAAGCAGGATGCGCTTCTCGCCTTTGGCGGCAATCAGCAAACGCTGGAAGCAGTGCAGCGCGGCTTGCGGTGGCTCGCGGAGCATCAACATCCTGACGGCTTCTGGAGCCTCGATGAGTTTCACAAGCAGTGTCAAGGTCATGAGTGCCAGTCGCGCGGCAGAGTGTCCTCCAACATCGCCGCCACAGGCTTGGCGCTGATGGCCTATTTGGGTGACGGGCATTCACATCAGAGCGGCGACTATCAAGACACCGTTAAACGCGGACTGCTTTGGCTGGCGACGCAGCAAGATCAACATGGGGACTTTGGCAATCGTTCGCTGAGCAATGCGCATCTGTATAGCCATGCCATCGCCACGATCGCCATGTGCGAAGCCTATGCCATGACGCGCGATGAGCAGTTCGCGGAGCCTGCGCGCCGCGCCGTCGCGTTCATCATCGCCGCGCAGCACCAAGGCTCGGGTGGATGGCGTTACCATCCCAATGAACATGCGGATACGTCGGTCGTCGGTTGGCAAATCATGGCGCTGAAGAGCGCGCAAATGGCGGGGATCGACGTTCCGCGCCAAACATTCGACAACGCTCGCAGTTGGCTTGCGAAAGTCGAACGGGGAGGGAAAGAACGGGGACATTTTGGCTATCAAGGCCCGGATAATTCCCCCGCGATGACCGCTGAAGCGCTCCTCTGCCTGGAATACATCGGCGCGCCCCGCGATGATCCAAGCCTGGTGGGAGGCGTCAATTTTCTGCTCGAGCGCTTGCCCCAGGAAAACCAAGAGACCAGTTACTATTGGTACTACGGCACGCAGGCCATGTATCACGTGCAGGGGGCCCCGTGGGAGAAGTGGAACGGAGCGCTCCGTGAAATTCTCCTCAAGACGCAAATCAAGGACGGGCATCAGGCCGGCACTTGGGACGTCCGCGACAACTGGGAGCAGCAAGGGGGACGCATCTACAGCACCTGCCTGCGACTGTTGATGCTCGAAGCCTACTATCGACATCTGCCGCTGTATTGACCCGCGCGCCTATTTGCTTTGGTCTTCTTCCTTGAGACCCAAACGGGCGAGCCAGCGGCCCCGCTGCGGCTTCTTCTCTTGCTTTACGTTGTTTTCATCGACGGTCGGCTCGTCGCCATATTTGGCCCGATCGCGCTCGAGCTGTTGAATCCTTTCTTCCAGCTCCTGGCGTTGGCGGGCGAGTTTAGCTCGTTCGAGCGAAATATCGACTTCCGCCTTCTTGAGTTTCTCTCGCCACTCCTGCTGCAACTTGGTGAGCGACTCGCGCTCCTGGGCAATGAGCTCGTCCTGGTTGAGCATGTCGGCAATCGCCGCGGCGCCGACCGCCACGTTGCCAATGTTGCTGGCTTGCTGGTCGAGCAGTTGTTTGAGTTCCAAGATCTCCGCTTCACGCTGCGCGAGGGCCGCGCTCGTGGACTCAATCGCCTCGGCAATGGTGAGTTTGGCTTGTTTTTGGGCCTCGTCCGTGTCGTCATAGTCGTTTTCGAGCTGCGCGAGCATGCGGCGTTTTTGCGCTTCCCAGTCCATGCCGTCGGACGACCCGCCGCCGCTGTTGTTGCTTTCGCTCGCGGACTTGAGACGAGCAACTTGCTGGGTCAGTTCGCTGTTCTTGGCCTTGGCTTCCTTCAGATCGGCGAGGACCATTTCATACCGCCGTTGCATATCCTCCCGCGCCGCGTCGCTCCCCACTTCGCCTGCTAATTGCGCCGTGAGTTGCTGTTCTGCCGCCGCCAAGCGATCGAGCAGCGCCAGATTTTCGTCCTGCACAGCCTGGAAGTCGGCAGACGCTACGCCGGGCTCCACGGCGGCGTGTGCTTGTAGCTGTTGCTCCGCGTCGGCCAGGCGTTCCTGCAGCGATTGATTTTCTGCTTGCAGCGTCACGAGTTCTGCGGGATCGGCAACCGGTTCCGCAGGCCGTTGCGAAAGCTCGCTCACCTCGGCGCGGAGCGCTTGGAGTTCCGCCTGTTGCTGCGCCATTTCGAGCCGCAACTGTTCGCACTCTTGCCGCGCGGCCGCGAGCTCGCCGCTGGTCACGGCTTGCGCCGCTTGCTGCTGCGCGTGCATCACGCGTTCAGCTTCATATTGTTCGTTGATTTGTTGCAAATGCCCAAGTTCGGCGTCCTGCGCTTGCCGCAACTGTTCGACTTCGGCGGCCTTCTTCTGCGTTTCGCCTTTTAGTCGCGCGATTTCCTGTTCCCGCGAAGCGACATCGGATTGTAGCTGCCGTAACTGCTGATCGCGGAGCGCGATTTCCGCGATGAGCTTTTGCGAATCGGCGCCGGTTTGCGCGGTCGCATCCTTCAATCGCTCCAGTTCGCTCGTGCGATCCTGGACTTCGTGTTGCACGCGGGTCAGTTCGGCCGTGCGTTGCTGGGCCTCGGAGCTTAGCCGCGCGAGCTCCACCTGGCCTTGTTCAAACTCAGATTGCAAGGCTTCCAGCGCGGCCTGCTCGGCGGCGCGCTGGGTGCGTTCGCTTTCGAGTTCTGCGTGGATTTGTTGCAGCGCCTCCGCTTGCTGCTGGCTCAGGGCGTCGCGGGCTTGCTCGAGTTCAGCGGCAGCGCGAGCGCGCGTCGCTTCCAACTCGGCGGTCAAACGCTCGACTTCCGCTTGGGCTTGCGCGGCAGCGGCTTGCTGCGCGGCGGCCGCGGCATGCTCCGTGTCGGTCGCGACCTTCTGCTGTTCCAGTTCGCTCCGCAGCGCCGTGGCCAGGCGGGTGTGTTCTTCCACGGCTGCGCGTTGCTCCGCCAACGCAGCTTCCAACCGCGCGAGCGTGGCGTCGTGATCTTCTTGAAGTTGTTGCAGACTCGCCGCGTCGGCGTCCCGTTCGGCAAGCCAACCGCGGAGCGTTTCGATTTCCTGTTGGCGATGAGCCTGCTCTTCGTGATGCTTTTCGGTCTGGCTGCGGACCGCGGCCAACTCGTCGCTGAGTTCCTGCTCGCGGGCATCCCGTTCGAGCAATTCCCGGCGGAGCTCATCCGCCTTGGCGGCCAACTCGCTGAGTTGCGAACGAAGTTGCGCTTCTTCGCCGGTCGAAGCTTGCAGCATCTCCGCCTGACGGCGCTGCACTTCAGCCAGCATTTCGGAACGCTGGGCGCGCAATTCGCGGGCGATGCGGCGGCGCTGGCTCGAGGTTTCCTGCTGTTCGCGAGCGAGCGATTGGCGGTCGAGTTCGAGTTGCGACTGTTCGGCGGCGAGCTTCAGCTTTTCTTCCTGCACGGCCGCGAGTTCAGCGTGCAATGATTTGGACGAGGCTTCGAACTGCTGCTCGGTGTGGGCGATCCGCGCCGCATGTTCATCGAGTTGGCGGGCGCGCGCCGCCAGGCTCTGCTCCCGTTGCTGCAGCTCGAGTTGCTGCGTTTGCAGTGTCCCGCCTTGCCGAGAAATCTCTTGTTGCTGCTGGAGCAGTTCTTCGCGGCGGGCTTCGAGTTGTTGGTGCTGCTGCCTGAGTTCTTGCAGATAGGCTTGCTGTTGATGGCCGGCCTCGAGTTGGCGGGCTTGCCATTGTTGTTCGCGCTCGGCCAGTTCCTTCTCGAGCCGCGCCAGATGCGCCGCTTTGTCCTCGAGTTGTTGGGCGCGGCGACCCAGTTCGTCGTCACGCCGCGCCGATTGCGCACGATCCTGCGTCAACTCCGCCGCCAGAAGTTGCATCTGGTCGGTGAGGGTTGTTTCGACGCGGCGAATGCGGTCCCGTTCGGTTTGCAACAGTTGCCGCGCCCGCTCCCGGTGTTGATCCAGGTTGCGAGCGAACTCGTCGCTCCAAACTTCGCCGCCGACGGCTTCGCGAAATTGTTCTTCCAACGTGCTCATATGCCGAACTTACGGTCTGTAGGATCCAACCCAACGTGCCGTTCGGGCGTGTCCGCCTTGATTGTTCAGGCGCACGGCAATCCCCGTATTGCGCGTAAATACCTACTGGTTCTATACGTCAGAAGTTGCGCCTGGTCAAAGGAAGCATCGACAATCGCCGACGTATTGAAGCGGCACTAAGCGGCCGCGGCTCTGCTACAGAACGCCATTAACGACATGCTCGGGAATGCTGCCTGTCAGTCGCACGGCGACCTGCCGCGCGACGCGGCTGCGCAAGTTTTCCAGCGACTCGACCGATACAAACGCCGCATGCGGCGCAACCAGCACGCGCGGATCGTTATACGGAGCTTGCGACAAGTCCGGCGGCTCGGGGTCTTGCACGTCAAGAGCCGCGCCTGCGAGTTGCCCCGCATCCAATGCTTTTGCTAGCGCAGCATGATCGATCAAACCGCCCCGCGCGGTGTTAATCAGATACGCGCTCGGCTTCATTCGGGCGAACCGTTCGGCGTTCATTAAGTGCCGCGTCTCTGGCGTCAGAGGCGTGTGGAGCGAGACGTAATCGCTAATCGCGAGTAGTTCATCCAGTTCCACGAAGCTCACGCCGGGCGGGGGATCTTTTCGACTGCGACTATAAGCCACCACCTGCAAGTCCAGGCCCAGTGCTTTACCCGCCAATTTGCGGCCGATATTTCCCAGCCCAATGATTCCCAGCGTCTGGCCTTCCAGGCGTCGCAACACCGGCCCCGCTTGCAACTGATAACGGCCGTTCTGGGTTTCGTAGTGATAAAAGGCGATCTTGCGGGCGAGCGACAGGAGTTGCGCCAGCGCGTGTTCGGCGACTTCGATCAAACAATAATCGGGAACATTCGTGACAGGAATCTGATGGGCCGTGCAATATGCGACGTCGATGTTGTCGAGCCCGATACCCAGTCGCGCCACGATTTTGCAGTTGGCCGCCGCGGCGATCACCGCCTCCGGCACCTTCGCCCAATTCGTCATGATGGCGTCCACGGGCGCGGCTAGTTTTTGAAGCGACGCGACGTCTTGTTGCTCCGCGACGATCAATTCCGCGTCAATTTCCGCGAGTATCTCACGCTCGATGTCGAGGTCGTTCCAAGCGTAGTCCGTCAATAGTACGCGGTAAGCAGGCATCCGGTAAGGCATCCGTAGGTGTGGAGTGAAGGAGCAACAAAGTTCGGCCAACGACGGGCTACTATACCAAATCTTGACGCCTCGGAGGGCGCGTCGATCCCGGTTGCAAGGATTACCCACACACCATCAACATTTGCCGCCTGTAACGATTATCTCTGCTGCCTCGGGCACGCATCCACCGAGAACTCTCAAATCGGGAGCGCCGCACCGCGAACGACCGGACGCCGAGTCGCCTGCGGGCTAGGCTTGATTGGTCCCTATGCCGTAATCACCTGCGGAGCGATGGCATGCTTGTTCGGGTTCTTCAACTCTGCGCGTGGTGCGTCGTCTTCCTCGCGCCCCTCTCAGTAAACGCCGCCGAACCACCGGCTGTCGAATTGACGATTGGCGGCGCCAAGCTTCTCGGGCGACCGCTCGTGTGGTCGAAATCGCAAGTTTGTTTACTCGCGCCCAGCGGTCGCGTGTGGGATCTCGACCCGCGGGGCATCACGGACGTTAGCCAAACGTCTACGCCGTTTCGCGGCCTGACCAAGAACGAACTGCGCGCCGAGCTGCAACGCGAGTTCGGTAACGCTTTTGAAGTGACCTCGACCGGCAATTATCTCGTCGTCCATCCGGCCGGCGAATCCAAAGAGTGGGCGGAGCGGTTTGAGATGCTCTACCGTTCGTTTGTGCATTACTTTCGCGCGCGCGGATTTCAACCGCAGTCTCCGATGTTTCCAATGGTCGCGATCGTCTTTCCGCGTCAAGAAGATTTTCAACGCTATGCCATTTCCGAAGGCCAGAGTCTGCCGCGGGGAGTCCTGGGTTATTATTCGCCGCTAAGCAACCGCGTGGCGCTCTTCGATTCCACAGCCGGTAAGTCAGGCGACTGGACGTTGAACGCGGAAACGATCATTCACGAGGCGGCTCATCAAACGGCGTTCAACACCGGCGTGCATAGCCGTTGGGCGATGCCGCCGCGATGGGTCGCGGAAGGTCTGGGCACGATGTTTGAAGCCCGCGGCGTCTACGACGCGCCGCACTATACCAACCAGAAAGATCGTCTCAATCAAGGACGACTAACGGCTTTTCGCCGCTACGCCGCGGGAGGGCGCAAGCAGGGTGCGCTGGCGGAACTCATTGCTTCCGATCGGCCGTTTCAACGCGATCCCGATGGTGCTTATGCGGAAGCTTGGGCGCTCACATTTTATCTGACCGAGACGGAACCACGTAAATATTTCGCCTATCTCGCCAGGACAGGAAGCCATCCGCCGTTTGCGGAAGTCAGCGGCCCCCAGCGGCTCAAAGATTTCACCAGCGTCTTTGGCGAGCAACTGGATCTGCTCGAAGCAAAGATGGTGCGCTACATGGGCGCGCTGTAAGATCGTGGCCTGCGACTCGATGATTAACGCGCCGCAGGCCACGGAGTTTACGTCCGGCAATTTCTACAGTTTGCGAATCTTCAAGTTCCGCAGCGATAGCGGCAGGCCGTGATCTTGGAAGCCGATGGCGCCGGTCTTGGGACGCGACTTGAGTTGGTTGTTGTCACCCAAATCGAGCTCGTTGACGACTTCGCCGTTGAGCTTCACGGTGACGTGGCCGTCTTTGACTTGAATGTCAAAATGGTTCCATTCGTTGGCAGGCTTGGCCGTGTTTTTGCTCGGCGGCAGACCCGGAATGATGCCGCCGCTATCGTGGTCGGTCAGCTTGGCGTCTTTTGGCTTGTTGCCAGAATCGTAGATCTGCACTTCGATACCGGTCGCGACAGGCTCCTTGCGATCGCCGACGTGGAAATAGAAACCGCTGTTGCCCCCCTTCTGCACTTTGTAATCGAACGCGAATTCAAAGTCCTGGTGGTCATCCCCTGCGAGCCAGAGATAGGCGTCGTACCGCGTCCAGCCAGATTCGCCGGGGCGGGGCGTGAGCGTGATAACTCCTTCGTCGTCCACGGTCCAGTTGCCGGTCGTGGTCCAATTGGGGGCGAGTTTCTTTTCAGGAAGTAAGTTGGTCCAGCCTTCTTCCTTCTTATCCGCGGCCAAGGTGAAGGTGGAAAAAGTGAGCAGGACGCCAGCTACTGCCAGCGTGAGCACGTTCCAGTTGCATCGCATGTTTGTTCTCCGGAGAGCGTCTGTGGAAACCAGGTAACGGCCGCTCGCGACCGCCATCGCACCAAAATAGCACAAAGCGGCGCGCCGTGCGCTCGGTGAGGGGCATCCATTCAAGCGAAGTTTTTTGGGGCCCCGATCGTAATAATTCTGGAAAACCTCGCGGGGAACCACGATAATGTCCGGTGTTCAAGCCTCTATTTGTTAGTGGTTGCAGCGTGTTTGCTTTTTTCAAGGCACATAGCGAATGAGAAGCGTCTTCTTTGTTCTGGTCGGACTGGCCATACTTGCGGCGCCTGGTTCCTTGAACGCCGCAGGCGAGGCGACTGCGAAGCCGCCGAATATCGTTCTCGTCATGGCCGACGACTTGGGCTGGGGCGATGTTGGCTTCAACGGCAATCAAGTGATTCGAACCCCGAACCTGGACGCTCTCGCCGCCGCTGGCCTGAAGTTTAATCGGTTCTACGCGGCCGCGCCGGTTTGCAGTCCCACGCGCGGGTCAGCGCTCACGGGTCGGCATCCGTTTCGCTACGGCGTGTATAGCGCGAACGTGGGGCACATGAAGAGTGAAGAACTTACCCTGGCAGAACTTCTTAAGCAGCACGGTTACACCACCGGCCATTTCGGCAAGTGGCATTTAGGGACGCTCACCACCGCGATCAAGGATGCCAATCGAGGACGCCCCGGCGACGCGAAGCACTTTTCGCCCCCGCAAGCGAACGGGTTCGATGTCTGCTTCTCGACGGAGTCCAAAGTTCCGACGTGGGATCCGATGCGCAGTCCGCGTAGTAAGCCGGGCAAGAACTTTTGGTCGCCGGTAGAAGGCGATGAGAACGCGGTTGACTACGGGACACATTACTGGAACGAGCGGGGTGAGGTGGTGCAGGACAACCTGCGCGGCGACGATAGCCGCATTGTGATGGATCGCGCGCTTCCGTTCATCACGGCGGCGGCCAAGGCTGATCGCCCCTTCTTCGCCGTGATTTGGTTTCATGCCCCGCATCTTCCGGTCGTCGCGGGGCCGCAATACACAGCGCTGTACCGGACGCAGAGCGAGTACGAGCAGCACTATTATGGCTGCATTACGGCGCTCGATGCGCAAGTCGGTCGCTTGCGCGAAGCGCTGGCAAAGTTGAACGTCGCGGATAACACGCTTCTTTGCTTCACGTCCGACAATGGCCCCGAGGGACAAGCTGGTAAAGCCCCCGGCAGCGCCGGGCTGTTTCGCGGCCGGAAGCGCGATCTGTACGAAGGAGGCGTGCGCGTGCCGGCGGCCATCGTGTGGCCGGCGCGCATCAAGCCACATGCCACGACCGACGTCGCCGCCTCCACGGTCGATTATCTGCCCACGATTCTCGCCGCCCTCGATGTGAAAGTGGCCGCCGGTCGACCGCTCGACGGCATCTCGCTGTTGCCGTTGTTTGCTGGCGAGATGAAAGTGCGTCCCCAGCCGCTGGGCTTTCGCTCGGGCAAGCAACTTGCGTGGCACGATGGCCCGCATAAACTAATTAGTACCGACAACGGACGCACCTTCGCGCTTTACAATCTGACCAACGATCCGGCCGAAACGACCGACCTATCCCACGAACATTCCGCCCGCGTGGCCGAAATGCAGGCCGCGCTCACCGCTTGGGTCGCCGCGTGCGAGCGGAGCGACCAAGGAGCCGACTACCGATGAAAAGATTACTGCTCAGTCTGACGTTATTGTTGCTGTTTGCGACGCCTTTGCTAGCGAAGCCGAACGTGCTGTTTCTCTTAACCGACGATCAGCGCGCGGACACGATCGGGGCGCTCGGTAATCCGGTGATTAAAACGCCGAACCTCGATCAACTCGCCCGCCGCGGCTGCGTTTTCAACAACGCCTATTGCCTGGGGGCGAACATGGGCGCCGTCTGCCGCCCCAGTCGCAATATGCTGATGAGCGGGCGAGCGTACTTTCGTTGGCCGGGGCAAAAAAATGCTTCCGCCGATCTGCCCAACTTTCCCGACTCCATGAAAGCCGCTGGTTACGAAACGTTTCATGTTGGCAAGAAAGGGAACTCCGCCGACTTGATCCAAAAGCGGTTCGATCACGAGCTTTACTTGCAAGATAATCAGGTTCGCACTTCCGGTGAACACGGCAAGCAGATTATCGATGACGCGCTCGTGCTCTTGGAAAATCGCGACGACAAGAAGCCGTTCTTCATGTATCTCGGCTTCGCAGGGCCGCACGATCCCCGCGTGGCCGCCCAGCATTATCTCGACCAGTACGATCGCGAGAAAATTCCGCTACCCAAGAACTTCCTGCCAATTCACCCGTTCGATGACGGCTGGATGTCGGGCCGCGATGAAGCCCTCGCGCCGTGGCCGCGCACCAAGGAAGTTGTTCGTAAGCACCTGCACGACTACTACGGGTGCATCACGAGCATCGATACGCACATTGGCCGCTTGATAGAGAGGCTCAAGGCGTCGGGCGAGCTTGACAATACCATCATCATCTTCTCGTCGGATCATGGTTTGGCGATTGGGAGCCATGGTTTGTTTGGCAAGCAGAACCTTTACGAAGACGGCATGAAGGTTCCGCTGATCGTCGCCGGCCCCGGCATCCAGCCAGGCAAGTCGGATGCGCTCGTCTATCTGTATGACATCTTCCCGTCCACGTGCGAATTGGTCGGCGCGGAGATTCCCGCCGGACTCGATGGGCAAAGCTTCGCGGCGATTGCACAGGGCAAAGCGGCCTCCACTGGCGCCCGCGATTCCCTCTTTCTCGCCTTTGAAGCATCGCAGCGCGCGATCCGCGATGCACGTTGGAAATTGATTCGCTATCCGCAAATCAACAAGTCGCAACTGTTCGATCTGCAATCGGACCCGTACGAGAATCACGACCTGGCCGCCGATCCCGCCCAGGCTGACCGCATCGCTGCGCTCACCGCCCAATTGCAAACCTGGCAGAAGCAACTCGGGGACGATCAACCGCTCACGGTGGAGACCCCCAAAGATTCCCAGTGGAGCCCTCCGAAGAACGCAGGCGGGGCAGCGAAAGAGAGCAAACGTAAGAAGAAAAAGCAGCCTTAGCGACGGGACGAATTCAGCACACACCCCACAACGATTGGGGTAGAATCCGCGAGCCAGACTCTGTTATACGTTCGGCCGCAAGAGCACTGTTCGAGGATGTTCGCGGCAGCGCTCGTCTGGCGTTGGCTTGTCTCGTCTGGGTGACCACGGAGGGTTCCTGTGTCTGCATTGCGCTCTGGTTGTAATCGTGTTCGCCGCACCTGGTTAGGCAGCCTGGTCTGCTGGCTAGGATTGCTGGCGGCGCCAGCAGGTGCGGCAGATCCCCCCGCGACATTCATTCCCGCGGCGCAGCTAGCGCCGATTCCTCCTGCCGCCGCCACGACGCCCGCTGGAGATTCACACGTCCGGCCCGTGGATCACAAGTCCAAGGGGGACAGCAGCAAAAATGACCCGACCGCAGGCGCCGCTGTTTCCGAGGCGGAACAGATTACCGGGCTAAAGCGTTCGATTGAATCCGACCAACGCCGGATGACCGAATTGCACGTCGAGATCACCGGCCCCAACAGCGAGTACGTTCAGGCGGAAGCGCTGTACAAAATGATCGACGAGGCCTTCACGCTGCGCAAAGCGGAATTGGAAAGACTCGCCGGCGCTCAGAACTCCGCCGCCTACGCCGAGTTGAAGGCAATGGTCGACGACTTGGAGAAGAAGTGGACGCTTGCCCGTGAACGCTTTAACCTGGCCATTCAAACCCGCAAGACCTTGCAAGAGCAGTTCGCCGCGCTTGAGGCGAAAATCAAGGCAGACCAGGCGGCGCTTGATAAACTCGCGGGGACAACGCAGCCAACTGCGACCGGGACGACACCGTCGCCGCCACTTGCCGCTTTGCCGAGCGTTGGCGCGGCTGAATCCAGCGAAGCGCACAACCCGTTGCGCTCGCCGCCCCCGGCCATTGCGCCGATCGCGGCGCCAACTGCGACTCCGTCCTCGACTGAAATCGCGCCGGCAGAGGCGCCAGCGGCGCCAGCAGCCCCACCGGCCGAAGGCGCTGCTCCTGCCGTTTCGCCAACAGCCGCGCCGTCAGCCGCGCCGCAACCGCCTACCACCGACAGCGCGGCTGCTGCGGCGGATGCCTCCGCTGTCGCGGCGACGACTTCCCCCAAACCGGCTAGCAAGGAATTGCTCAGTGCGCAAAGCGATGCGCAGCTCAAGAAGGAAGAGGCCGCCGTCGCCGAGGCGGAAGCCAAATCTGTCTCTGAGCGGATCGCCGCGCTCGAGAAGGATATCGAACTAGAAAACAAGCTCCTCGTCGCCACGCGCAAGAAGGCCGATAACGCCTATCAAACAGCGCAAACGCTCGACGAAGAGGCCGAAAAGCGAACCACCGAAGGCGCGCCGCTCGCGGAGCAACAGGAACTGCGCCGCAAGCGCCGCGACGCGGAAGGCCTGTTTCGCAAGGCCCGCGCGGAGGTTGTCGAACGGACAGATCGCCTCAACGAGTTACAAACGCAACTGGCCGGTTTGCAGCGTGAAGAACTCACTGCCATGACTGCCGCCGAAGCCAAGCAGGCCGAGGCTGAACAGGCGGAGCGGAAGGTCAGCCAGTTGCAGAATCCGTACTCGCTGGTGAATCTGTTTCAATGGCTGCTCGATCACGGCCCCAAGGTGCTGACGATTCTCGTCTGCATGTTTATCTTGCGGTGGATGGTGCGGCTCACGAGCTATCGTGTTGTGAGTCTGATGATTCAACGTGGCGCCCGGGGCACGAAGCAAGAGCGCGAAGACCGCGCGAAGACCCTCGCCGGCGTCTTTCACAACGCCGGTTCGCTCGCGGTAATACTCAGCGGCATTCTGATGGTCTGCGAGGAGGTCGGCATTGCGGTCGGCCCGCTGATGGGAGGCGCCGCCGTCGTCGGTTTGGCGGTCGCTTTTGGCGCGCAGAATCTCATTCGCGATTACTTCTACGGCTTCGTGATTCTGCTGGAAAACCAATACAAGCTCAACGACGTGCTCCGAATCGGCGACGTCGCCGGACAGGTCGAACAGATCACGCTCCGCATGACCGTCCTGCGTGATTTGGAAGGCAACGTGCACTTCATTCCCAACGGCAAGATCGACTCCGTCACCAACATGACACACGGCTGGTCGCGCGCCGTGCTGGAAATCGGCGTCGCCTATAAGGAAGATGCCGACCGCGTGATGGGAGTGCTCATGGACCTCGCGAACGAGATGCGTCAAGAACCGCAATTCGGCCCGCACATTCTGGACGCTCCCGAAATGCTCGGCGTCGATTCCTTCGGCGACTCCGCCATCGTGATCAAGTTCTTTGTCAAGACGCGGCCGTCACACAAATGGCCGGTTAAACGCGAGTTGCTGAGACGGATCAAACAGCGCTTCGACGAGTTGGGTATTGAAATCCCCTTCCCGCATCGCATCGTTTACCATCGCGGCGAAGCGGCCGCCCACGACGCGCTCCGCGACGACCACGAGCATGGTTCGTCGCAATATCGCAAGTCGGCGTAATAGATTGTCACGCTTGACGCCGCCGTTACAAGTTGCGAGCGGCCGCATTTCGTTTGCTAGCCGCGCAGCGCGCCGGCGGTTGCGGCTTCCATGATCTTGTGCTCGGTGGCCTCGGCGCGCGAGAATTCGCCGGTCTGGCAACCTTCGCTGAGCACGAGAATGCGATCGCTCACCGTGAGCAATTCCGGTAGTTCGCTGCTGGTCATGATGATGCCCAGCCCTTGCTGGCAGAGGCCGCGCATCACGCGGTATAGCTCCGCCTTGGCGCCGACATCAACCCCGCGCGTGGGATCATCGAGCAGCAGCACCTTGGGATTCGTGAGCAGCCAACGGGCGATGATGCACTTTTGCTGATTGCCGCCACTGAGGCTCGTGATGCGGCTGAAGAGGCCTGCGGTTTTTACGGCGAGCTTCCGCGCGATGCTGTCGGCGAGTTGCAACTCTCGCCCGCGATGAATGAAGCCTGCGGCGCCGGTCTGGTCGAGCGTGCAGATGGAAATGTTCTCGCCCACGTTCAGGGCCGCGAAGATGCCCAGCCGCTTGCGATCTTCCGTCACCAGCGCGATGCCGGCGCGGCAAGCTTCCGCGGGATGACGGAAGCGGACTTCCCTCCCTGCGAGTCGGATCGTGCCGCTGGGCGCTTGTGGCGACGCGCCAAACAAACACTCCAGCAGTTCCGTGCGGCCGGCTCCCATCAATCCGGCAATGCCGAGGATCTCCCCGGCGCGGAGGGAAAAGTTGATGTCCTTCAGCCGCCACCCGCGGGCATGGCCCGGCCATGGGAGTGCGAGGTGTTGTACTTCTAGCAACAGTTCGCCGGGGCGGTGGTCGCGTTCGAACTGGGCGGCTTCGATTTCACGGCCCACCATCAGGCGGGTGATTTCGGTCGGTGAGGTTTGTTCGCGAGTCAGCGTTTTCACATGCCGCCCGTCGCGGAGCACGCTGATCCGGTCGGATAGCCGGAAGACTTCGTCCATTTTATGCGAGATGTAGAGGATCGTGACGCCGCGCAGGCGCAAGCGATCGATCACGCGGTAGAGGCGGGCGACCTCTGTTTCCGTGAGCGCGCTCGTGGGTTCATCCATGATCAGGATTTCGGACTCGAGCGAGAGCGCCTTGGCGATCTCGATGAGTTGTTGATCGCCGACGCGCAGATTGCCGACCAAATCGCGGGGGTGGATCTCGCACTCGAGTTGCCGCAGCAGTTCGCCGGCCTCGTGCTCCATGCGGTGGTCGTCGCAGAGGCCCAGGGACGTGCGGAGTTCGCGGCCGAGGAAGATATTCGCCGCGGCGGAGAGTTCCTCGACGAGGTTCAACTCTTGATGGATGATGCTAATGCTGGCCGCTTCGGCGTCGCGCGTGCCGCGAAAGGACACCGTGTGGCCACCGACCTGCAATTCGCCTTCATAATCGGGAATCACGCCGGAGAGGATCTTCATCAGCGTGCTCT
>CAUJKE010000314.1 GCA_963205385.1 Planctomycetota bacterium
GTGCGCGAGTTATTGGCGACCGGCATCGAGGGGCGGGAGATCGATCCGCGCAACTCGACCGACGACAAATCCCGCACGCGGCGTTAAGTCGCGCGCCACAGGAGCGGGTCGCGCTCCTCCCGGCTCGCCCACACGGTTAGCTCGGGAAACGCTTGCGCAATCTCGCCTGCGAGCGCTTCGACCCCGAACCGCTCGCTGGCATAATGCCCCGGCAAGAGCAGCGCCACACCGGTGGCTTCGGCTTCCAAGCACGTGTGGAACGTCGTCTCGCCTGTGACCAGCAACTCGCAACCGGCGCGCCGCGCCGGTTCGAGAAACGAGCCTGCGCTGCCGCACGCCACGGCGACGCGCGCAATGCGCTGCGCATCTTCGCCTACTTGATGCAAGCCGTCGATCTTGAGAAACCGCCGCACGCGCTGGGCGACTTCCTGCAGCGTCGTCGCCGTCGCTAATCGCCCGAAGCGCCCGCTCCCCAGGCCATCGACGTCCGCTTCGCGCGGCGCGAGCGGCTGGATCGCTTCCAGTTGCAGACCTTCCGCCAAGCGCTGATTGATGCCGGCGGCGGCCGAATCGAACGCCGTATGCGGACTATGAATCGCGACTTGCGCCGCGATCAGCTCCAGCAATAAGCGGCCTGGGACGGAGTCGTTGGTCAGTCGTTTGAGCGGCCGAAAGGGGAGTGGATGATGCGTCACGATCAAGTCGGCGCGCTCGGCGACCGCTTCGGCTGCGCTGGCCGGGGTGATGGTCAAACAGGTCATCACGCGCTGCACGGCGCGCCGCGCGTCGCCGACGAGCAGCCCCACGTTGTCCCATTCTTCCGCCAAGCGTGCGGGGGCAAAGCGTTCCAAATAATCGCAGAGGTCTTGAAGCGTGGTCATGCGCTCGATTGTAACAAGCTCTGCGGCGCAAGGGACCGGCGGCGCGCGAACCGCGGCAACCGAAGCTATCGACCGCCTTCGCGATCCTCGCCGCTGCGGCGCTGGCGGTAGTATTTCAGTCCTGGAAAGAAGAAACAGGCGGCAGCCACCACGCCGAAGATCAAATGCGCGTAGTCAGGCGCGAGCGCCATGGCCCCGGCGGAGAGGAACAGCGCGAGCGCCTGCACATAAAACGCCCCCGACAATATGCCCGCCTTGGCGAGAAAGACCAGGCCGTTGACGAGTCCCAAAATCGGCGCGAGTTCGAGCACCCCTAGCCCAAGCCAGTATTCGAGCGGAAAGAGGGCGGCAATGCAGATCATGCTGCCGGCCCAGAGGTGCGCGATTTGGCGTTCGACGAATGTCACCGGCCCCATCCGTCGGCGGAGCGCCCAGAACACGGCCGCCCACGCGCCAAAGCCGGCCGTCCAGAGCACGAAATAATAGATGCGGTCCGCGTTCTGATTGAAGCCGTATAAGAACATGGCATTCGTCACGACGCAGACACAGAGCAGCACCAGGCTATGCCACATCCAGAGCAGGCCCCAGTTCTCGAGCACCGCCGCGTGATGCGTTTCCCGCAACCAACTCGCCAGCACTTGGGCAAAGCGGCCGCTGCGCGCGGAAATGGATTCATCGTTGAGAAAGGCATTCAAATCCTTGGCGAGCGCTTCCGCCGTGGCATAACGCAGGTCAGGCGGCTTCTGCAAACAGCGCAGGCAAATCATCTCCAAGTCGCGGTCGGCCTTGGGATTGAGCACCCGCGGCGGAACGGGATCTTGTTCCAACACCAGCAGCACCGTGTCGACGGGATTGGCGGCTTGAAACGGCGGCCGGCCGGTCAGCATGTGATAGTGAATCACGCCCAGGCTATAGACATCGCTGGCCGGACCAACTTCGCCCCGCGCGCCGGCGGCTTGCTCCGGCGCCATATACGCAGGCGTTCCCAACACCGCGCCGGTCTTGGTGAGGCTCGCGGCATCCGAGATTTGCTTCGCCAGGCCAAAGTCCATCACGTGCGGCTGGTCGGATTCGTCGAGAATGATATTCGACGGCTTCAAGTCACGATGCAAGACGCCGCCCTGGTGCGCGAAATGAATCGCCTGCGCCACCAAGGCCAGAATCCGCGCCGCTTCCCGCGCGGGGAGCGGGCCATCGGCCAGAAGTTGCGAAAGCGTATGCCCGGCGATGTACTTCATGCTGAAGTACGGCCGATCCTGATGTTCGCCGACTTCATACACCGGCACAATGCCGGGATGATCGAGCCGCGCGGCGGCCTCGGCTTCCGCGCGAAATCGCTCGAGATCGTTCGGGGACGCGAGACTGCCGCGCAAGATCATCTTCACCGCCACCTGACGATTGAGGCTGATCTGCCGCGCGCGATAGACGACCCCCATCCCGCCGCGGCCGAGTTCCTCCAACAATTCGTAATCGCCAAAGCGGCTGGGAAGTTCAAAGGTTCCGCTGGGAGTGTCGGCCAGCGCTCGCGGGCCTCCGGAAGATGTCGCCTGACTGGCCTGGGTGCCTGCGGCCGCGGCGCAGAGCACCGCGCCCCACAACTGGCGCAATTCGCCGGCTAAATCGGGATGCGCGCGACACGCCGATTCCAAATCGACGCGCTCGCCGCGGAGCGCGCGGTCCGAAAGGTCCGCGAGCAAGCTCGCCAGGCGTTCGTCGTGATCAGCGGCCAGCGGAGGTTTCATCGTGCGGCGCGCTAGTCCCCTTGAGACCAGCTATCGAGTTGCCGATCCACTTCTTCAGGCTTCATCATGGCATAGGGAATGATCGCTTGCAGCGTTTGATCGCTTTTTTCGTGTTCCGGCCGGCGGGCATGCTCCACTTCTTCCTCGAGCGCCATGAGCCAGGCGGGCAGATCCAGTCCGACGCCGCTGGGTTCCCGCGTGAGCAGCGCCGTGTCGTGTTCCAGAATATCGAAGCTGGGATGGTCATCGCCGCCGGCGCGGGCTTCTTCGATGGCCGGTTCGACGAGGGCCCGAATGCGGTCGATGGCCAGCGGCTGCACGAAGCGTTCGGCCAGGCGGTCGGCGACCGTCGGCATCCGCATGGCATATTTCTTTTGCAAGTCCGCGAGCTGCTTCAAATAACGCTCCGCTTCGGAGCTGATCCGTTCCGTGAGCGCGCGCCGCCACGACATGGCCGCCTGATCCTCGTGATGCCGCATTAAAATCTCGTGCGCCCACACCACCGGCTTGAGGTTCCAGGAGATGCGGTCGTAAGCCATGCGTAGCCGGAGGAAGTCGAGCAGCGAGTAGAGCAACTCCCCGCGGTCGGACTGCGTCGTGGTGCTGTTGTAGTCGCGATACTCGGCATAGTTTTCCATCACCGCTTCCAGCACGAGCGTCAACTGCTCAACGGCAAAGGCATGCTCCAGCGCGCCGGATTCCAAATCGTCCAGCAACTTATAATCCGCTTCGAGCGGGCGGTCTTGTTCCAATTGCTTCAGCCAGGCGTCGACGCCTTGGTGCAGGATCGCGCGGATGTTCCCCATGTTGAGAAACCGCTGCGTGAACAGATCGGCGCCGTAGTTCTCCGTGAACGTCACCAACTTTTTCCATTCCGCCTTGCCGCTGACTTTCTCCAGCACCGAGAGCCGCAACGTGCGGCTATGCGCCAACCAACTGACGAGCAAGGTCTCGGTGAGTTTTTCCAGGCAGGTGATCAGCGTGATCGGCTGTAGCGCCGCGGGCTCGTCCTCCTCGAAGTCCTCGGCGTCTTCAGCGTCTTCATTGCGCGGCGGCTGACCCGCGCCGCTGTCCTGCGGCGGCTGCCGCCAGGCTTTGGCGGACTGCACGAGACTGCTCACGAGCGCCTTGTAGCCGATTTTGAAAAGCTCGTCGAACTCCGTCACCGCGCCGGGACCGACGGGATTGCGGCGCTCCATTTCGCGCGCGGTTTCAATCAGCCGGCAGGTCTCGGTCAACAGCCCCAATCGCGGCAGCCAGGCCAAGAGGTCTTGAATCGTCCGTTGGCGAATCCGCGCGGAGACGATATCGCGCGGGTTGCCCCCCTTGGAAATCGGGACGTAGAGCAAAGGGCGTTGCTGCAGGGCATCGATCAGTTCCGGCCAAATCAACCGCACGCCGCCGGGATCGCGGCGCAGGATGGCGCCGATGATGCAAATGCCGGCTTCCTGATCTTCTTCGACCGAATCCGGCAGCAATTCCTGCGAGGCGCTCCGCGGTGAAATGGCATCGACCGCCGCCAACAGCAAGCGCACGGCGTCCGCGACCTCCACATTGGTCGCAATGATCCGCTCCAGGAGCGATTCTTTCACCACCCGCCGCCGATCGTAATCGACCATCGAGTCGTGGTCGCCTGACGGCGTGGGAATGCGATGCGCTTGCACGGTGTCGAGCAAACGGGAGAGTCCCTCGCAGAGCACGAGAGCCTGCTCGCTCCAGCGGCGCATGGCGGTGATGCGTTGCTCCGCGTTCATGGCGTGCATATCCGCGAATTCGACGCCGGCGGCTACTTGTTTCCACAACCGCCCGAGACACGCCAGGTACGCGAGGCGTTCCGACAGCCGCTTGGATTCGCGCGTCAACTCATCCGCGGTGACATCGCCCCCCTCGGCCGTCTCCCCTTCGACGCCGTCGTTGGTGCTATCGCGATAGACCATGTCTTCATAGGCGGCGCCGAACATGTTGTCTTCGTCGTCTTCATGGCCGGCGGGCCCGCTCGGCTCCGGGCCAAAGTCGGTCTGGCTCTGGGACGGATTGCGGCCGATCTCGAACTGCGGCGCGTGGCCAAACGTCTCGGCGTTGGCTTCCAGGTAGTCGAGAAACTTGCGCATCAACGACCAGGTTTTCGCCGCATCGGCCTGGCCATGTGCACCGCTGATTCCCGTATGTCGCAACTGCTGCATCCAGCGCTCGGCCAACTGCGTGAACGAGGAGTCCGCGCGCTCCAGGCCAATGCGCTCGGCTTGTCCGAGCCAGTGGATCAGCAGCGCCATCGCCGCGACGAAGTCGCCCCGGTCGAGCAACGCTTCCACCACCAAGGCATACGCTTTGGGCGTGTCGAACATCTCCGCATGGGGCGCCCAGAACGCCACGTCCCCGGTCGCCGCGCCCCCTCGATGCCAGAGCGCTAACGCGCGGGCGACATGCTCGGCCGCCTGATACATGTCGAGCACGTTGAAGCCGTCGAGGCTCGAGATTTCATGAATCGCGAACTGATGCCACCACCGGGCCGTGTCGTGAAATTGTTGCGCAACCTCGCCGCACAACGCTTCCTGATCGCGGGCGGCCGCTTCGCTCCAAACGCGCGAGTACAGCGCGCAGATTTGTTCGATCAACTCGACAAGCTCGTCGCAGCGATGATCGCGGACGCTGTTCTCAAGCGCGGGGAACAGGCTAAAGTTGGCGTCGAAACCGAGCATGTTCCAGGGATCGACGATCGCTCCGCACTCGATGCCCCGGCGGAGCGATTGCATGATTTCGGGCAGTTCGCGGGCCGCATCCTCCAAACGCCCTGCGCTGAGCGCTTGATGGGCATTCGTCAAGCGGCAATCGATCTGGCAGAGGAGTCGCGCGCCGGCCGCGGGCACGACATCCGCTTCGCGTTTGGCCGCCGCGGGGTAGCCCATGCGGGCATAGATTTGCGCGAGATGCACGTGACAGAGTTGAGCGGCCCGACGTTTGGCGAGTTGCGCGTTCAAATGTTGCCGCGCTCCGCCGAACGGTTGCCGGCGCTCGCGGGCTTCTTCTTTCAGACGCTTGGCATGTTGGCCGGTCGCGCGTTGAAACAAACGCTGATAGAATACATCGCGAAATTGTGCAATCTTCGGCAGCAATTTGGCCAGACTCGCGTGCGAATCGAACGTGTCTGGTCCCGAGCCGCTAATTCCCGCCGCCATGAGAATGGTGCCTGCCAAGACCGAGCCGGCTTCAAACAGCAGCTCCTCGCGCGATAACTCCGAAGGCGAATGCAACCGAGCCATAAGGGCGTCGAGCGTTACCTGTTGCACGACGAAGCGGCGATAGTAGCCTTGGTTGTCGATGCAATGCGGATCCCACTGGCCGAAATGATAGTTGGGACGCTTGTTCACCGGATGATCGAAGTCATAGGCGCGCGGATCAATCGCCAGCTCGTCCAGCCGGGAATAATCGAAATAGGCCGCCTGCAAAACGTCGGCGTCCGTTTGTTCCAGCAAGCGGAGCCCCTGCTGCACGACATCGTGGTAGCGACCGGCCACGACCCCGGCGCCCCGAATGTAATAGGGAATGGGACGAATCCACTCGTGGGCGTACGGTTCCGTCTTGCGCGTTTCGAGCACCGCCACCGGGCGATGGCCGATGTAGTCGTTCAGCGACTGGATCGCGCCGTCGATGATGCGGTCCACTTCATTCCAAGGCCGGCCTTGCAGCAGCACCGCCTCGAGCATGCGTCCCACAAAAAACGGGTTCTGACAGAACGCTGCCGGCTGGTGAAACAGGAGGTCGCGATGAAAGTCCTGATAGGCCGCGAGCGCGTGATCAAACGTGATCGCCAGGATCGCCTGGGCCTGTTCGATATTCGCAAAAGCCGGCGTGCTGGCCTGCAAGCGAGTGAGTTCCGCGCGGAGATAGTCTCCCAAGGGAGCGACCGGGGGTTCGACGAGCGCGGGATTCTTGTGGGCGAACGTCGGCAGCGCGGTCGCGAGCGCCACAGCGGTCTCATTCAAGGCGACGAAGATGGCCGGATCGGCGGGACTGGTCGAAAAATTCAGGTAGCCTAATAGATGCGCTACACCAGGCGGCGTTTCGTGCTCGGTGTTCGGCCCCTGCATTAACTTAATCCCTCTTGCCCACCCATGTGAAGGGTGACGGTGCGTTCCTGCGCCTTCGTCCGCCGGTAACGGCGAGTTCATCGCCAAGGCTTCATCCTAAGAAGCAACGGCAAAGCGGTCTAGCGGGACGTTAAGTCCGAGTGAGATTCTAGCAATTGATGATGTAACCATTTTTGGTGGTTTATAATAGTACTAAAGTGCTATATTAATACCGCTGCGCGGAGAAGGAGCGTAAACGCCCCCCTGGGCGGATTCGCTCGCGCGGTGACTGCGCAGAGGGGCTAATATTCGCCGTTATGGGTGGGGTGCGCGGTTGCGTGCGCGGTCAAAACGTCGGCATTAAGGGCCGTTCACGGTCCTTTCCCGCCGTCAGGCGGGTAATAGGCCGGTGCTTCACCACGGGTTATGCGGTCCCCACAGTCACACGCCGGAGGGCCATTCATGGCCCTTCTCGCTGTGCGGGTTTACCCCACAGACCCGGCTTCGCTTGCGACTGCCCCTAAAGCGTTAAACCGAATCGTCAGGCTGGGAAGGGAAGCGAGCTCTCCGCGGCTCGCGACGAAACAAGCGAGCGCTCGCGTTGAGCATCTCCAGCGAGCCTGGGCGAAACGCCCATGAATAATCATGCCTCGCTGCGGAGCCAGCAGTTGTTGGCGGATGTTATAATCTTTCCGTATGACCGCCCCCGATCGCAAATTTGAGATCGTTGATTTTGCCAACATTTCAGGCGTTGCGTGCCCCTGTGGAACCGCGCGCCGCGCTTTTGCGGATGTTGAGGACTATCCCGGCACGATCCACGTTACGGAAATCTCGACCGACGCGCGCCTGCATTATCACAAGCGGCTCACCGAGACCTATTACTTTCTGGAATGCGGTCCTGACGCCCAGATGCAGCTCGACGGCGAGTTGATCCCCGTCCATCCCGGCATGTGCATCATGATTCGCCCCGGCACGCGCCATCGGGCCATCGGCCAGATGAAGGTGCTGATCGCGTGCCTACCCAAGTTCGATCCAGAGGATGAATGGCTGGGCTAGCACTTTACCGCTGCTACTAATACGACTGCTGCCCGGTCGATCAGCCCCACGGAAGTGCAAAGTGCATGCTTCGCGTGACATTTCTCCTCGTGGTCGCCTGGTCGCCCCTTTGACATCGCTATGAGCGAGCCGTTCTGCTTGAGGTAAATTGTGGCGATTGTAACGACAAGTCTAGCAATGTGGATTGCGCTGCTCGCTACAAAAAGCTGCTTCTAACGATCGCGCCAGGTCGATCTATCTTCCAGGAAATCGCACGTGCATGGATTGCGCTCACGATTCCCGACGTGTCAAGTTTACCAAGCAGACGGATCGACAGGCGAGGTACCCAGACAATGCGATGGACAAAATTCATAAGCGTGAGTCAGTTCACGATGCTCAGTTTTGCGCTCTGCGCGGCGGCCACCGCCCAATCACCTGCAGACTACTATAGCTCGTCACAGTACAGCAACGAGCGTTCGGTCATGGCGACGGAACTGGCCGACGCGGATTATTCGGCCCCAGCCAGCGACGGCGCTACCGGCAGTTGCACCGGCGACTGTGATGGCTATTGCGCTTGCGATTGCATTGGCAACTGGTGGGATAACACGACGATCTTTCTCGCCGGCGATGGCTGGAAAGGGGTGGGCGAAATTCCGTCCGGCGGATATGGCAATAACTTCGGCCTCCGCACCGGCTTCAACACCGGCCTGGCGATCGGCGAGTCTAACCTGCGCGCCCAGATCGGCGGCAGCGTCGGCCTGTATGACTTCCGCGGGCGGTCGCTTGGCGACGGCGATAATACCGAAATCGAGACCCAACTCTTTCTCACCACCGGCGTTTACAAGCGAAGCGAGATCGCGGTCGGCGATGCGTGGGCTTACGGCGTGGTCTGGGATTTGATGAACGACAACAACTACGGCGTCGGCGGCGATGACCTCACGCTGTCGCAAATCCGCGGCCAGATCGGCTACGCGGTGAATGAGTGCAACGAGATTGGCGTCTGGGGTGCGTTCCGCGTCGATGATGATGACTGGTCGGTACTTCGTGGCGCCCCGCGCACACAGTTGCGGACGGTCAACCAAGGGAACGTGTTCTGGCATCACAACTGGCAGTACGGCGCCGATACCACCGTCTACGGCGGCGTCGCGGACGGCCTCAGCCAAGGGACGTTTGGTCTGCTGGGCAACGCGCCCCTGAGCGACCGCGTCGCGCTCTTCGGCGGATTCAACTACTACGCCCCTAGCGCGCCTGCCGGCCAAGCCGGTGCGACCGAAGAGTTCTGGAACGTGACGTTCGGCATCGCCTGGTATCCAGGCGCCAAGGCCGTCAACCACACCGTCTCCGGCTGGAAGGGAATGCCGCTGCTGGATGTCGCCAACAACGGCACATTCCAAGTCACGCCATAAGGACGAGCGGATCGATCGAGCGAACAACAACCGAGCGGCGGCGCAAAACAAAGGGCCGCCGCTGGCGTTTGTTGCTATTAGATCCCCAACTTGCTAACCATCGGGGCGAGCACTAAGGGGTCGCCGAGTCGTAACTCCACGAC
>CAUJKE010000315.1 GCA_963205385.1 Planctomycetota bacterium
AACGTCACCAGGTCGGCGAAGTCCTTGGCGAGCTTTTCGCGCTCGTGGGGTGGGCAGTTCTTGAGCTTCGCCAACGTCCGCTGCACGGAGACAATCGCGCCGCGATAGTTAGCGTCCTGCGCAATGGGGAGCGTGGGCGGAGGGCTGGTCACGGCTTCGTCGTCGGTCGTCATGCCAAGGTTCATTTCCAAAATCGTTCGCGGGCGGTTTGCACCAGGCGGCGCAGTTCGTCGGCGGTAGTGAGCTTCTTCCACTCGCGGCGTGCGAGCGATGCCAGGCCCCCTTCGGGGAACTGCATTTCGTTGCGGAAATATTCGATAAAAATCGCGCCGATCCAGCGCGTCACCAGCGCTTGCACCACCCCTTGCAGCGCGCCGCCAGCAATCGTGCCGATGCCGGGGACCGTCTTGAGCAGGGAACCGACGGCCGACGCGACCGCCGGCGTCGCGGCGTGCATCCCGAGGATCGCGATCAAGTTCTTACCAAGTTGGCCCAGCAGGTTCACGGCGGCCTGCATGTCGATCTCTTGGCCGTAAACCTTGGCCAAATCAATGACCATTTTCGTGGAGATGGCGCAGCCGGCGGCCAGATCGACGAACGGAAATGGGCTCAGCGCCGCAGCGCTGCCGGCGCCCCACATATACATATCGACGAGTTGCCACGCCCGCTTGTCGAGCGACGCTTTCACGCGCTCGCGGGCCTCCTCCACCAGGCCGCGCGATTGCAGCAGCAGGTTCGCCACCAAGAGGTCGCGCCCATCGCTGCGAAGGACCGCGAGCATCCGCGACGCCAGCGGCGCAATGTCCGGCGGCACATCGACTTCCTCACTCGTTTCGCTGCCGTCCGCCAAGACACGAACGCGGGTCCGCCGCGCAGGCTGCGAACGGACGGCGACAATATCCTTGGCCGGCACGAACTTCTCCACCTGCTCCGCAATCTGGGAGAGCAAGCGCGTTCGTTCCTGGGCGTCGTACCAATCCGCTTTGTTGAGGCAGATCAGCAGCCGCTTTTCCATCGCGGCCAGTTGCGTCAGCAGCCGATATTCGTCGTCGCGCAGCGGGCCATCGACGATAAGCAGGATCAAGTCGGCGTCGCGCGCGGCGGCTGTGCTCACCGCGACGTGCTCCGCCCCATCGATCTCCCCCAGTCCCGGCGTATCGACCAGTTTGACCTGATCCATCCCCGGCCAAGGAATCTCGCTCCGCCGTACCGTGGTGCCGCCGCGCGGGTCGGTGTTGAAGATTTCTCGCCCTGCGAGCGCGTTCAGGAGCGACGACTTGCCGCTGGAGATCGTGCCGAAGGCGACGATTTCCAGTGTTTGCGCCGCGCGCTTCCCCATCACCATTTCGGCCATCGGCCGCAGTTCGGCGCGAACTTCCGGTGAGAGGCTTTCATCGTGTTCGAGGCGCTCGACGAGATCCAGGTTTTCTTGAATCTCCGCTTCGCGGTCGCCGCGAGACATTTCACTAGGAAGCCGACTCCGCGATTGGCGGCGCTGCCGCTTGCGGCGCGTCGCCGATACGAGCGACCACACAATCCAAACGGTCGAGCCGAGCAACAGCGCCGCGCCGAGCCCGACGACGCCGAAATAGATATAAACGGCGGTCCGCCCGCCGAGCGCTTCGACCGCCTTGTACTGCTGCACGACCAGCGGCGGCACATAGACCAGCGCCCCCCCCATCGCCGCCAGGGCGACGACGATCAGGATGCCTCGGAAAGTGCGGTGTTCGGTCATGCGGAACTTGGGGTTGGTCGAGTGGTCGGCGGCCTACACGATTATAGGGTAGCGCAAAGAAAAAACGCGGGCCAGACCCGTTGCCGGTTCCGACCCACGCTTTGCTGGGCAAGATAATTCCGTCAGAACGCAGATTCGCTACTTATCCTTGGCCGGTTTCTTCCCCGGTTTTTTCGCCGGCTGGAGCTTCGCTTGCTGCTCAGGCGTGAGTACGCTCATCACGGCCGTCTTCAGTTTTCCACTGACTTCCTTCAATTCGGCTTGCACTTCCGCCTGAACTTTCTTCTGCTCGTCCGTCAAGGCGAGGGCGGCGTCGATGGCGGCGGCCGCTTCTTTCCCCTTCTTGCCGTCGGCCTTGTTCTTGGCGACCGCCTCGGCGCGGGCTTTCTTTTGCTCGGCAGTCAGAACGCTGCTCAGCTTCTCGTTGAGCGCTGTGAACTTGGGCGCGAGTTCTTCACCGATGCGCTTGATCTTGGCCGATTGTTCCTCGGTGAGTTCCAGCGCATCCAGCTTTTTCATCAGCGCGCTGATGGCTTGCGGTTGCGCGTCCTGTTTCTTTTTCTTCTTCTGGCCATCTTGCGCCGCGGCGGGAAGCACACACAGGGCGACCAACGTGAGAATGGTGAATAGTCGTAGCGAGGCAAACATCGTCGTATACTCCAGGAGGGGCGGAAACAAAACGTCGTTGATGGAAGGATTGAAGGGCTGCTGCACAATTCCGCATGACGAAAGCATCCTGCGGAGCGAAATGGAAACGCGGAAGATGGCTTCTCACGTGGTTTCCACTCAACTGAACAATTCCGGAATCACGTGGCCATTGCGGACAATCATGACCGGGCGGCCGATGTTGGTGTGATACTCCTTGTGATGATCGATGCCGAGGCTCTTGTAGAAACTCGCGGCGACATTGTCCGGCGTAATCGCCTGACTCGCGGGGCCCATTCCTTTGTCATCGCTGGCGCCAATGACCTGGCCCCCCTTCATGCCGCCGCCTCCCAGGAGCACGAACATGGCTCGGGGCCAGTGGTCGCGGCCGCCGCGGGCGTTGATCTTGGGGGTGCGGCCGAACTCGCCGGTGACCATGACGCTCGTGGACTCCAAGAGCCCCCGCTCGGCCAGCGTCGAAAAGAGCGCGGCGACGCCGGTATCGAGTTGCGGTAGCAGGTCTGTCTTGAGCTTGCTGAAGTTGTCTTGATGCGTATCCCAACCCCCAATGCCGACCGTAACGAACCGAACCCCGGATTCGATCAGGCGGACGGCGAGCAAGCAGCTTTGCCCAAAGCCATTTTCGCCAAATCGCTTGGCCACCGCGGGATTTTCCTGGGAAACATCAAACGCCTGGCGGGCGTTACTGGACGAAATGATGTTGTGGGCTTGCTCGCTGAACCGATCCAGGCCGTTGAGCACTTCGCTATCGTTATCAACGCCGCGGAAGGTGGTGTCGAGATCGCTCAGCAGTTGCTGGCGGCGCTCGACATCCGTGACGGTCAGCCCGCGCCCCAGCGCCGTGCCGCGGACCTGGAAAGGGCGGCCGAAGGTCGGCGTCGCGCCGGTTGCGAGTGGGCTATGGGCAATGCCGAGGTAGCCGGCGGGATGAATCGAGTTCGGAATCGAAACGGCTTTCGGCAAGTCGGGCGCCGATTCCATTTCCATGCTGACGACCGAGCCGTAGCCAGGATAGGTGAGCGATGGGAGCGGACGATTGCCGGTGTTCATATACATGCGGCCCAGTTCGTGCGCCGCGAGCGTGTGGCTAACGCCGCGCAGAACCGCATACTTATCGGCGCACCTGGCCATCTGCGGCAGGTGTTCGCCGATGCGGATGCCGGGGACGTTGGTTTCGATCGGATTGAATTCGCCCCGGTACTCCGCCGGCGCGTCGGGCTTGAGGTCGAACGTGTCCAGGTGCGAAGGGCCGCCGGTGAGATAGATCAAAATGCCGGCCTTGGCTTTTGCGCTGGGTGCGACCTCGCCGGCGTGGGCCATTTTCAAGTAACTAGCGAGCGAGAGCCCGCCGGCAATGGCGCCCACTTGAAGAAAGTCGCGGCGCCGAACTCCGTCGCAAAAACGATGCGTGGCCATAAACAGATCCTTGTAAATAAAATGGACCGCTAAGTGTCAGGTGAGGTGTTCGCCTTGACCAACTTCGGACTAATGGTTGACGATGAATTCCTTGGTGTTGAGCAAGGCCCACAACAAGTCCCGCAGACCGCTGGAGAGCGACTCGGAGTCGGCGAGATAAGCAAGCGACTTATCTAGCTCATCTTGCTGCGGCGGGCGACTGAGCGTGCGGAGATAGGCCTCGCGCACGAGTTGAGCGCCTTGCTGGGCGACCACAGCAGAATCGACCTTGTCGCCGCTAGGCGTGGCAGGTTTCGCTTCCGCTTTGCGCATGGCGATCAACTGTAACTCGATCCGATTCTTGCGGAGCAACGCCTTTTTGTACTCCTTTTCGTCCTTCTTTTTGTCGAGCTTCGCCAGGATTTGCTGCGCCTTGGTCCTGGCGCGCTCCAGTTGTTCGACGGTGAACTCCTCGTCGCGCGGCGATTCGCGCTGGCTGGAGTTGGATTTTTCGGCTTTGCCGACTTCCGCGAGCCAGCCGTTATTGCGCTCCAGCAGCGATAGCATTTCACCATCGTTGCGGAGGAACAACGTTTGCAGCAAGCTGGGCTCCATCGAGCGTTCGCAATCGCAGTTGGTGAGCCGCGCCGGCTTGCCAAAGGTCGCCAAGGCATAGCTGGCGCCGCGGCCGCCGTTTTGCTGATAGCCGCTCGTGGGTCCAATCGCGCGCTGGCTCACGTCGGTGAGCAAGCGAGCCATTTCGGCATCGCTGGCGGTAGCAAAGTTGAGCGCGTCGTAGGCGACTTCCGCCGGCAAGCGACGCGGAACCGCACGACTGAAGTTGCGCGTGTCCAGCCGGTTTGTGGGATTAGGACGCCAGGAGAGTTGATAGGTGCGGCTGTTGGCGATCGTGCGATGGAGCCACTTGAGATCATAGCCGTGAGCGACGAACTCCTGCGTCAAATACGCCAAGAGCGCTTCGTTGCTGGGAGGATTGGCCAGGTTCTGGTCGTCCGCGGGTTCGATGATGCCGACGTTGAAATAGTTCGCCCACACGCGGTTCACAATCGCCCGTGCGAAGTATGGATTCTGGGGACTGCGCAACCAGTCCATCAGCGAGTGGCGCAAGTCGCTTTCGTGGGAATCGACTTCCTCCCCCCCGAGCACCTTGGGCGTGATGACGCGCGAAGAGCCGCTATTCTTCCCCTTGTTGTTGCGATTGCGATTGTTGTTGGTTTCGCGCACAAAGAGTTCTTGCAACGGAATCGGCTCGCCTTTGGCGGCGATTGCCTGCAATTTCTTCTGCACTTCGTTGTTGGGCTTCTTGCCGCCCAGGCCGAGCGCTTCCAGCATTTGCGCCCGCTCCTTGCTGGACGCCGGATTGTTGCCGTATTGAATGTTGGTAAAGAACGCCTGAAAGTGCTCGAAATCCTGCTGCGACCATTGATCGAACGGGTGTTTGTGGCACTGCGCGCACTGCAGGCGCACGCCGAGGAACGCATACGCGAAGGCCAGGGCTTTATCCTCAGGCGTGCGGACATTGCGCCGGGCCCAAAAGTGCGGCAACGTGTCGTGGTCGGCAAAGCTCCGGGGATCCTTTTTGCGGTAGTACTGCGACATCTCTTCGCAGTAGTCTTCGTACGACTGTCCCGCACTTCGCCCGGTCGCTAGCACGATGGAAGCAATGATTTGATCGTAGGGGACGTTGTCGGCGATCCGCTTCTCGATCCAATCGTACCACTGCTTGCTGTCTTCATTACGAAAAGCGTTGTTCGGCAATTGCTGGGCGTTGTTGCCGGTGATGTCGCACAACCGCGTCGCCCACCAGGCGGCGTAGGTGGGGCGCTCGAGCAGCTCATCGATCTTCTGGGCGCGTTTGTCAGCGCTCTTATCCGCCAGAAACGCCTTGATCTCGTCAGGTGTGGGAAGCGTGCCGGTCATGTCGAGCGAGACGCGGCGAAGAAATTCCGCGTCGCTGCTAAGCTCCGACGGGACGATGCCGAGTTTTTTCAGCTTTTGGACGACCAGCTCATCCACCTTGGTCGGCGTGGGGACTTGCGGATAGTTGGCCGCGACTTCGGGAGAGATCGGCTGAATCACCGGCACCGAGGCGATGCCGTTGTCGTAGAAGACAATGATGTGCGTGTCCCCCTGGCCGGTGCACGTGACCGCGCCGTTCTCGTCCACTTCAGCGACAGAACCATCGTTGGTTTGAAAGCGACTGATCGGCGTCACGATTTCGCGGTCCCCATTGGACCAATGCGCAATCGCCTGCAACTTCACCGCTTCGCCTTCGGTCTTGAATTGAATCTCGGCCGGAATCACTTCCAACCGCGTCAGGCTGGCTTGTTCAGCGCTGTCGTCTTTCGCACCGGCTTCAATCCACCGCAGGAAGATGTGATGCTGCCACGAACCTTCCTCCATCCGCTGGCCCCCTTCGTGCTCGTCTTCATGCGTCGGCTTGAAGACGATCAGGCTTTCGGCGGGGTTCTTCAGATTCACCCGCGGTTTCTCGCCGGCGGTGAGGGCGTCGTGGTCCGCCTTGAAGTCGTAACCAAACAGCGACAAACGAAAGCCGCCTTGCCCTTGGAACGAGCCATGGCAGGCGCGGCCGTTACAGCCCAAGCGGCCCATCAACGGCAACACGTGCCGTTGAAAGCTCGGCTCTTCTTGCCCGTGCGCATCGGCAAAGCGTTCGCTCACCGGGGCTTGCACATCGGCCGCCCATGCAGAAGTCAGCGGCATGAGCGCGGCCAGGGCGACGAACCCCGCGCGGCGAATCCAAAGCCAGGTTTTCAGGTGCATAATCGTCTCCCAGCAATAGCCGGCGAAAAGAGTATCGATGTACGAAGTGAATGTTTCGAAGCCATCCCGCTCCGCGCGCTGCATCGCTCACGCACAGCGTGAGATGCAATGTGAGAAGCGTTGCTTAGTTCTTATCGTTTCTCGTCTTGATTTTTGAAGGTTGGGCCATCGTCGTGATCGCTTGCAACTGGCGCTCGATCATGTGACTGCGATCTTGGTCGAGACGCTTGATTTGCGCGTCAATCTTGTTGAGCCGATCTTGCGCCACGCTCCGCTCCAAACGGAGCAACCCCAATTTGAGCTCCGCTTGCTCCTCGAGCGCGGTGCGCAATTCGTCGCGTAGTTCGTCGCTCCCTCCCATGTGCATCCGCGCCGCGAGCAACTGGATGCGAGATTCCGTCTTCCAAACCGCCAGTTCCAACTCGTAACGCTCGGCATGGTTGCGTTTGACCTGGCCCAGCCGGTCCCGTACCCGCGACAGATCGCGGAGCGCTTTTTGATATTCTTTCGGGCGACTCTCGGAAAGCTGCGACAGCAGTTTGACAAGCTCGGGATGATGCTCGCGCACGAACGTCAGCACTTCCTGCTCGGCGTCGCCGCTCATGGGGCTACTGATGGTGCTCCCCGACTCCGGCTTGTTCCCCTTCCCCTTCTCGGTCTTGGCCTGCGCCACTTGACGCCCGCGCGCCGGCGAAGCGCTAACGCTCGCGCCATCTTCGGCCGCCACGGGCGCGGCAATGAGCAAAATGAGCGACAGGGTCAAGCAGCAATTACGCATGCGGAGTTCTCGAAGGCGATGGGGTGACAAGTTATTCAATAACGGTGCGATTTTCGACATCCGACGGCGCGGGGAGTTCCTGGCCGGTTTCCGCTGCGGCGTCGGAAACCGCCGCGACCAGCCAGGTGGGGAGCGCGAGCAAGTCGTCATCCTCGCCGCGCAGCGCCAACAGGTCGTCCTCAAGCAGGTTCTCGTCAGCGGCGGAGAGATTCGCGGACGTCGGCAGCGCGACGCGCGTCTCGCTCCAGGCAATGGCCAATTGGTCGCCAGGCGTTGGCGAAATGGCTAATCGCTCGCCGGCGTTGCGGGTGAGTTGGCTCAGCGCGACCAGCGCGAACAACACACACGCAGCCACGCCGACGCTCCACCAACCACGCGAGCCCTGGCCGAGCAGGCGATCCCGCGCCGCGACGACCACCGCGTCTTCGCGATAAGCGACCTTCACCGCGAGCGAAAGCTCCATCGCCTGCGCCACGGCTTCGCGCGCGGCCTGATCTAGGTCCAAACGTTCTTCAAACGCGGAACGCTCCGTGGCCGACAATTCGTTGGCCACGTACTGAAACGCCAGCCAGTCGAGTTCTTCGTGGGGATTTGAATGCATGGTTATATGTCTCGATCCAGCCTGGCCCGCATCTTCTCCAAGGCGGAACGCATTCTGCCCAGTGCGGTGCCCAGTGGTATTTGCAATTCCTCCGCGATTTGGGCGAAGGTCTTTTCTTCGTAAATTCTCATCCGCACGATCTGCCGCTGCTCGACCGGAAGCGTGGCGATCACCTCGCGCACCGCTGCAACCGCTTCCTCCCGCACCAGACCCGACTCGACTACATCGGCAGGGGCGTCCAGCGACGACGCCAGCCGGCGATAAGCCTTGTCGCCCGTGTTGCGTCGCCGCAAAACAGCGAGCGCCTCGCGGTATGCCACCCGAAACAACCAGGCTTTGCGCGTCTCTTCGCGGGAGGTGTGCCCCTGGACCAGAACCTTCGCAAAGGTTGCTTGGAGCACATCTCCCGCCAAAGAGTGGTCTCGCAGAACCCCCAGCAGCAGACGCCGCAGTTCGGCTTCGTGCGCATGGTAGAGAGCCTCCACCACGGCCGGATCGAGTTGGCCGCCATCAGGTTGGCTCGATTCGGCTGCGCTCACGGCTTCTCCTGCCAGGTGCAACCCCGGCGACTCCAACGTTAAGATGCGCAGCAGGCGGGCATTATTGCTTGCGCGGGGATGAATTGTGCAATTGCGTAGCTGGATTCGCCAGACTTCCGTTATTGGAGCGCTTTTGAACTCCCGGCGAGCCCGACTACGGTAAATTGGGCAAACAAGGCATGTTGGTTAGAGCAGCGATGCTACCCTGCAGAGTCGTCCGTACCCTCGGCAGGCTTGCTGCGTAAACTCTATATTTAACCCTGACTGGTTGGTTTTCGTATTCGATGAACCGGGGGAGTGACTTTTGATTGCTGGACCTATCTTCGCCCGCGAATTGCATGTCGCGCCCCGCCGGCCGCGGCATTTCATACAGCGCGCGGTCTACGCGCTCGGCCTGTTCATCTTAATGTGTACGGCGTGGCTGTTGGTCGCAGGCACGCAACAGATTAGCACAGTTGGGGACATGGCGCGGTTCGGGACCGTGCTGTTTCAAATCTTGGCCCCGCTGCAACTCACGCTGGTCGCGTTTTTGGCCGCGTTGAAAGCCGCGAGCGCCGTCGCCCAGGAGAAAGACCGCGGCACGTTGATCCTGCTCCTCATGACGCGGATGAGCAATACCGAGCTCGTGCTCGGCAAGCTGCTGGCGAGCTTGCTGGATGTCGCGGTGATGCTCTGGGTGGCGCTGCCGATCTTCGCGCTCGTGGTGCTGTTTGGCGGCGTCTCGCTGGAAGCGGTGATGCGCGTCTTTGCGGTGACGTTCGCCACGATGCTGGTCGCTGGGAGTTGGGGATCGACCATTGCGCTTCGCAACGAAAAGACGTTTCAAACGCTCGCCTGGACCGCGATGGGGATTGTGCTCTGGGCGGCGCTTTCGGAAGCGATTGCCTTGGGGTTGGTGGCCGGTCAAGTTCCCAGCGCCGCGATCGTCGGTCTGGCGATCAGTCCCGCGAGCGCGATTCTGGCGGCGGCGCGGCCGGCGCTGGAGACGACAGGTTCCTTCGCCATTCTCGGCAATGGGGTCGCCTGGTATTTGCTGGCAACACTCTCCGTTGCGATCGGTTTGAATCTGATCGCGATTCTGCGGATTCGCGTGTGGAATCCCGCGCGCGAGTCGCGCGCGGCGCCCGCTGCGGACGTCTCACCGCGCGCCGGCGAGCCTGTCGAAGCCGCCCCAGCCTCTGCTGAAGAGCACATAACCGCGGCCGCTAAGAGCGGGCGAACCGTCTGGCACAACCCGATCTTGTGGCGCGAGGTCATGACGCGCGCTTTCGGGAGCAAGATGTTTTTGATTCGCCTGGATTATCTGCTCATGTTCGCGCTCAAGATGGCCGTAATGTACGCGACGATCGCCAGCGGAGTCGACTTCGCTCATG
>CAUJKE010000316.1 GCA_963205385.1 Planctomycetota bacterium
GCTGCGGCGCGACGGCTTCTTGCAAGTTACCCCAGACATCCTTCTTGGGATTGAGTTGTGGCTCTTGCGACAAATAACCGACGGTGTAGCCATCGGCCAACCGCGCTTCGCCATCGAAGTCCTTATCCTGCCCCGCCATGATGCGGAGCAGCGTGCTCTTGCCGGACCCGTTGCGTCCCAAGACGCCGATCTTGGCGCCGGGATAGAACGAAAGCCAGATATTCTTGAGCACCTCGCGCTGGCCGAATTTTTTGGTGAGGTCGGTGATGGTGTAGATGTATTGGCGAGACATGGAGCTTTGCTGGCAAGGGGAAGGACGGTGCTTGAAATTTGGTGCTTGGATTTTGGAAGTTCAGGAAAGTCCGTAACGCGGCGCGGACCCTTAACCACTCACGCTCCATACTTCCCCAGTCGCCCGGCGTTGGCGAGCGCGAGCGACATCAAGTACTTCGCTTCAAACTGTCCGAGGCCGCCTGTGCGGCAGGTGTTTTCGCCGAAGGTCGTGTGGCCGTCAGTACGGCAGGAGTCGGAAACGAGGAGCGTGGGGACGGGATGCCACGAGTGGCTCTTGAGAAAAGCCGGTGTGCTATGGTCGCCGGTCACGATCAGCACGTCTGGCTTCAGGGCCGTGATTCGCGGTACGCAGGCGTCTAATTCTTCCGTCTTCTTCACTTTGGCGTCGAAGTTGCCGTCTTCGCCGGTGCTGTCGGTGTATTTGTAGTGGATGAAGAAGAAGTCGTAGTCCTCCCAGTGTTGTTCGAGCAGGTCCATCTGCTCGCTGAGCGTCTGGGCTTTGCCGACGAGCGTCATGCCGACGAGCCGCGCGAGCCCCTTATACATCGGATAGACGGCAATCGCGGCGGCGCGCAAGCCGTAGACTTCTTCATAGCTCGGCAAGTTCGGCCGTTCCGAAAAACCGCGAAGCGTGATGCCGTTCGCTTTGGGTTGATCGGCCAGGATTTTGTCCGCCTGGGCGATGAACTGCGCGGCGATGGCGGCGGTCTTCGCGCTGGCTGGATCGTCGGCATCGTGCGCGACCGGCGCCAGCGGCGGCACGCCTGTCGCTTGCGGATCGGTGTCTTTCACATGCCCGCCGAGGCCCTCGCCCCGGAACACGACGACCAGGCGATGTTCCTTGACCGGTTCGACAAAGACTTCCACGCCGGGGATTTTCACCTCGCGCAGTTTCTTCGCGAGGGGCGCGCTCTCCTCGGAAGGAATGCGGCCGGCGCGGCGATCGCTGATGTTTCCCTGCTTGTCGAGCGTGCAATAGTTGCCGCGAATCGCAACGTCGTGCGGGCCAAGTTCAAAGCCGATGCCGGTCGCCTCGAGCGCGCCGCGGCCGATGATGTATTTGAGCGGGTCGTAGCCGAACAGGCCCAAATGCCCTGGGCCACTCCCAGGCGCGATGCCGGGCAGGACGGGAATGCTTCCCCCTTGGACGCCGCGCTTGGCCAGCGCGTCGAGATGGGGGGTATTCGCCGTTTCCAGTTCGGTCTTCCCCCCCGGCGTTAGCGGTAAGCCGCCTAGGCCGTCCCCGACTAGCAGCACGATCTTCGATTTGTTCTTAATCTGCAATTCACGCGTCAGGTCGTGCAGGTCCATGAGGAGGGGCTCCTGGGTTAGGTAGCAGAAGTCGCCAGACTTCTGGAATCATCACACATCATCCCTCTGTAGTACCAAAAAACAGGTTTAGAACAAGGCGGCGTCCGGCATCTGGTGGCCAGCAGGCCGTTATTTCGCTATGTTCGAGGAAGCGACGCCCCCTGCTTCTAGGAGCGATCATGGCAATCGAAATTACCTGGCTGGGCCACGGCTGCTTCACCGTGGCGACCGCGTACGGGCAAATCATCATCGACCCGTTTCTCGACGAATCCCCCACCGCCCCCATCAAGGCGAAGGATGTGGATGCTAAGTTCGTCCTCGTTTCGCATGGGCATTTCGACCACATCGCCGACGCCGCCGCGATCGCCAATCGCACCGGCGCGACGGTCCTCGGCAACTTCGAAATCTGCGCGTGGCTGCAAAACGAGCACCAGGTCAAGAACGCCATTGGCATGAATCTCGGCGGCGCGACGAAGTTGCCGTTCGGCACGGCCAAGCTCACGCTCGCGCATCACAGTTCGCAACTCCCCGATGGCACGTATGGCGGCAACCCCGGCGGCTGGCTGCTGAACATCGACGGCAAGAAGCTCTACTTCGCCTGCGATACGGCCCTGTTTATGGACATGCAGCAGATCGGCGCCGAAGGGCTCGATTTCGCCGCCGTGCCGATCGGCGACCTGTTCACCATGGGGCCGGAGGATAGCCTTCAGGCGATCAAATGGCTCGCACCCAAGCGGGTTGTGCCGGCGCATTACAACACCTGGCCGCCGATCGCCCAAGACGCCGAGCAATGGGCCCAGAGCGTGAAGCTGAAAACAACCTCCGAACCAATCGTCATCGAACCCGGCGGTAAGTTGTTGATTGCGTAGATCGTAGACATCACCAGTAGGTGACTCGGATCGAGCGCCGCCAGCCTATAATGAGTTGACGCGGCGCCACTCGCGGCTCTTGGTGATCGCCCTCCGGCGCCGCATTCAGTTTTCTCTTGGAATGAAGATTGCGTCTTATGAATCGTCCTTGTCTGTTAGCAATGTTCGTCCTGCTGAGCATCACCTGTCACGCGGTTGCAGCCGCAGAAGTTCTGCCGCGGTGGAAGTTCGTCGCCGGGCAAACGCTGCATGTCGACTCGACGCAGGAAACGACCGTCACCACCAGTATCAACAACAAGCCTCAACAAGCGTTCTTGAATATGAAGATGCGCTTGGCCTGGGTTGTGGACGACGTGACCGACGAAGGGGTCGCGACCATGACGCAATCCTTCGAGCGTTTGGAACTCAAAACCACCGCCCCACAAGCCGAGCCGATCGTCTACGACAGCGCTTCCGCCGTGAAGCCAACAGGCGCCGCGCGCGAGATCGCCGCCGGCCTGGCACCGCTGATCGGTGCGAAGTTCATGGTCAAGATGAACACGCGCGGCGAAGTGCTGGAGGTTAAGTTGAGTCCTGAAGCCGCCAAGGCGCTCACCGCGCTGCCGGAACAGAGCCAGCTCAAAGCGATCCTTTCGCCAGAGGGGCTGACGAATCTGTTGAAACTCGGCGGCGACATGTTGCCGGAGAAAGCGGTCAGCCCCGGCGACGAGTGGCCGCTCGCGGCGACGCAAGAGACCCCTTACGGCCAGCTCACGCAAACCGGCAGCTTCACCTATGAAGGGCCCGTCGAACGCCAGGGTCGCGAGCTGCAGAAGATCGTCCTCAAGTCCAGCGCGACGCTCGCGCCCCAGGCTGGCGCGGAGCTTAAACTTCAAGTCGAGGAACAAACCAAATCCGGCGAAATCCTCTTCGACACCACCGCCGGCCGCCTCGTCGAAGCCACGACCAGGCTCCTCTCCAAATCCGTGCGCCCCTTTCGCAACACCGAAATCCGGATTCAGATCCAGAGTGAAACCAAACTGTTGGTGGCAGTCGGGGAGTGAGGCAACTCGAACCTTACTGGCCGAACACAGGCAAGCCGCGCAGCCTTCGGTTGTGCCTGAGCACAGTATATCCATCGCGACTAATGGTAGACTTGTACGCGGGAGCTAAACGATGATTGAAATCAAGTATACCGGCGATGCCCTGTGGGAAAGGATCGAACGAGCCGTGGAAAAAGTAAAGGATCGACTGCGCCGCGTCACACGCGCGCTGAATGCAGCCAACATTCCCTACGCGATCATTGGCGGCAACGCCGTCCAACATTGGGTTTCCCAGGTGGACGAGTCCGTGATGCGCAACACCCGGGATGTTGACATCATCCTCAACGAATCCGATCTCGAATTAGCAATCAAGGCGTTGGAGTCGGAAGGCTTTATCTACCGGCGATCGGCCGGCGCGACGAAGTTTCTGGATGGCCCCGATGCCAAGGCTCGGGACGCGGTCCACGTCGTGTTTGCGGGACAGAAAGTCCGCGCTGAATATCCCGAACCGGTGCCCACGATTGAGCAGTACGAACTAATGGCCGATGCGCGCACGCTGCCGTTCGATCGACTCGTGGTTATGAAGCTGACATCCTTTCGGCGCAAGGACCAGGTTCACTTACTCGATATGATTTCTATTGGATTAATTGATGAAAGT
>CAUJKE010000317.1 GCA_963205385.1 Planctomycetota bacterium
CAATGTCCGGGTGGGACTGCACCAAGGACGCGAGCCCTGCAAATGTGCGATCCCAATTGGCGTCGTTGAGCGCGTCGAGTTGTTTGGTCGCAAGCAGCGCCAGGTCGACTTGCGGCGCTAGTTCCAGTTCCGCGATCTCCTTTCTGGGCACCCGCGCCTTGGAAGTGGAGAGCGCAAAGGATTCGACGTAGTCGAACCCCACGCTTTGCTCCGGCAGCGCTTCGTCATAGCGGCTGGGAAGCGCGCGCAGGTAATAGCACTTGCCGCGGCTCGTTTTGAGCCGATAGAGGTCCGTCATTAGCGGATCCCGAAAGAGAGCCTTCGCGCGATCGTCCAGGCTGCGGCCATCGTCTTCAACGCGGGCGGCATACGCTTCCAAATAGGGTTGATGGTCGAGGAACAGTTTCGCGAGTGGATAAGCGCCATGCTCCTCGTTCAGCTTGCGGCCTTCGTCGAGAATTTGCCGGGCCAGCGTGGGGCTGAGGACGGCGCCCGACTTGAGCGGCTCGCGACTGGCCCACGTCGTCCACGGGGCAATCCCCAGCCACAGCTCGCTTTCGAGGGCCGTTTGTTGAAACTCTTTACCGCGCTGCGTAAGCGGAAATTTGTTGCCGTATGCCAGCAGGGCATTGGCGAAGCGCTGCGCGTCGCCGACATGCTTGACGATCGTCGCCAGCTCCGCGAGTTCCGCGCTCCGCTGCTGGAGCTGATCCTGCTTCGCTTCCACCCGCGCTTGCAACGGATCGAGCTGGCGCATCAACAGCGAACTGACGCCGAGAGCGGCATGCGCGGCTTTGATGTCCTGCGTGAGGAGTTTGGTCTCGGCCTCGGCGGCGGCGACATCCATGGCTTCGAGCGCTGTGACGCGGGTCTTGAGACTTTGCAATTGTTCCGAAAACTCATTGTCGCGAGTTGCCTGCGATTTCCGTGAGGCGGTTGCAATCGCCGCTTCGAACATGGCGACTTCCGCTTTCTCGGTTTCATCGCGCGCCCACGTGCGGGCCTGCTCCAAGGCGGTGCGATCCGGCTGATCGACGCCGGCTTCGCGGGCTCGCGCGAGCGCATTCTTGAAATTGTGCAAGCGTTCGGCTTCGTCGGCCTGCAGTTGATTCATCCGCGCCACTTCCGCTTGAACCGTTGCCGCCGCCGAGAGGCGAGCGTCGCGTGCGGCCACCTCGGCCAAGACGCGCTCGGCCTCGCGGTACTGCTCGTTGTCAATGAGTTGCGCGAGCGTCGCGGTGATTTCCCGCACTTCGCGGAGATGCGCTTGCCGTAGAATGAAGTACCCGGTAGCGCTGCCAATCAGCAGCACCACGCCCAAGACACCGGCCAGCAATAGTCGCGAGCGCCGCCGACCACGCAGGTCGAACTCCTCCAACCGCGTGCGCAGTCGCTGCTCCAAGGTCACCGGCAAGCCTTCGCCATAGCGCATCGCGGCGTGATACAACCGTTCGAGTTCCAGACGCGGCGTATCGGTATCGAGCGCGGCTGCTAATTCGCTGATTGCCCGTTCGTATTGGTCCTGGTTATTGCGGCTCTCCTCCTGCCGCGCGAGCCATTCCCACGCCGGCGCCGCGTGCTGGGCAAGCGGATCGTCCGGCGACAACTGCGCGACGCCGGCCGCAACGTCCCACTGGCTGCGCAGCGCGCGGGCCGCGTCAACATCGAATGCACTGTACGCTTCATCGAGCGGCGCGAGCAATCGCTCCAAATGCTCGCGGGCCGATTGTTGCGAGAGCTTTGCGACCAGTTGCTCCGCGGCTCGGACAATCGCAGCGCTGGGGGGCTGCAACCAGCCGCCGCCGCGAATTTCCTCACGGAGCACCAGCAGCTTCTCAAGATTCCGTGTGCGCTCACATTGGCGAATGTCCGTCATGAGTTCTTGGAGCCGCGCCTGCTCCAAAAGCTGCAAATCGTCCTGCCAGATGGCATTGTCGGGATCGGCTGCGCGGATGCGGCGCAACACGGTGATGCGACTCGCCAGCGGCGCGCGCCCCATCGCCAAGAGCCGGTGCTGCCGAAACAGATGCGAAAGCTGCTGATCCTCGGCATAGGCCCGATTCAACTGCTCGGCGACGTCGAACAATAGCGGCGGCGCCAGCACCAGGCCCTGCGCGGCCAGCAGCGCATTCCACTGCGGGAGCTCGGGAAAGTCGAGCAAGCTTACCACTTCCAGCAGGTTCGGCTCCTGTTCGCAGAACTGGATCGCCTCGGCGCGCAAGCCCTTGGCGAGCAAATGCCCGCAGCGCCGGAGCCGTTCATTGGCTGCATCGGTCGCTTCGGCATACACGGCGGCGCAATCGGCCAGCGAAGCAACCGACAGCGGCGTCAGCGAATTGACGGCCAAACGAATATCATCGACGACACGTTGCAGTTCGGCGTTGGAATAAGTCAGCATGATGGTGTAGCCTGCTACGGCTGTTATGAGCGGATGAAAGCGGAACCTGACATCTATTTCGGGGGAGGTGCGTCCGCAGCCTGGGGCGCGCCCACGTTCAGCGAGCCGAACTGAGCGATGAGCTCTTCCGGCTGGCCGTCTTCCTGGCGAACAACTTTCAAGTGCACTTTGATGGAGCCGCACAGTTCGTCGACAAACGGTACCCTGTCTGTTTCGACTTTTTTATAGAGGTCGTCTGGAAAGACCGAATTGCTTTTCTCGATAAACATCTTGCGATCTTGGTTCAACCCGTCGATCGCGCCCGTTAGTTCCTTGACTTTCTTATTGCGCTCTTTTTCATCTTTGGTCTTCTTAGCCGCTTCGAGATTCTTGTTGCCGTCTTCAATCCGTTTATCAACTTCGGCGATTTTTTTGAGCACTTTGTTTTTAGAACTATCCTTGTGAATGAGCCGCAAAAATAAAGTCTCGTGCGAAAAGACTTGCATATTCCCCTTTTCAATTTCCTTCACACTCAAGCTCTCATCTGTCTCCCGGATCAGGACCAGTACTGGATTCGCCTTTAGTTTCCACTCCGCCGATTCTGGCTGACGCTTGAAGCACAGCACTAGGGTGAATCGCGGCCAATCACTCTCGGCAGCGGCTTTCGACTCCGCAAGGCGGACAACGACTTCGATTTCAGATTGTGAGGTGTCCAGCACGGATTCTCGGGCGCTCCAAGCAAATCCCGTCAAAGGCTTCGCAAATTCCACATCGAGGACGTGCAGTTTGAGGCCCTGCGCTGACTCGCAGCGGAAGGTAGGTTGCGTGGTTTTCCAGATGTCTTGCGCTTTTGTGAGCGTAATGGGATCCGCGCCGGTTTGAGGTGTCTTGGTGAACAACGTGATTTCGCGCGAGGTCTCGCCCACTGAAAGCTTGAGCTTGACGTTGTGCATCACATCGTGAACGCTCCCCTCCCAAAACCATTTCAAGCGACCGTCTTGCATCACGAATCGCCCGATTGTCTTCGCATCGGCTAACGGCGTTTGTTTCCCTTGCTCCACGATCCAGGGACTGCTGTCGCCCTTGATGCTAAGCGTCTTCGAATTGCCGACAAATTCAAGCTGAAGCTTGTTTTGGCGTTCCAGCGGTAGTTCCAATAGAATGCGATCCGTGTTCGCCGTCGTGCCGCCTGCCAGCCCGCTGCCACTGCCGTTGCGAATTGGGAAGCTGTTGTCGATCACATAGGACTCTTCAAGCTTGGACCATAAATCGACAGGCGGAAGGCTCTTCAATTTTGCAATCGCGTCGGTTAATTGTCCATTGAGTTCCTCGAACTGCTGTACGGCTTGTTTAGCGTTTGTCACCTCTTTCGTCACGTCCGACGCGTTGATGTTCGCTTGCGAAAGCACGGTGATATCGGCGGAGAAACTCGGTTTTTTCCCGTCCCAACTGCCGGCTAGTCCGTTTTGGTGCAAATTATCCCATGCGTCTTCGAGTTCCTTCTTGACGTTCTTGAGCCTCTCCTGGGTTTCTTTTGAAATGGTTGGGCGCGTGTCGAGAGTGGATGTATCAGCGACATCGAACCCACCGATAGCATCACGTTGACGCCGGATTTCCTCCGCTTGCGCAAACAACTGTTCGAGCAAGTCCACTTTCGACTGCGCGGCCGTGGACGTGTTGCGCGCCTTCTTTTGGGCTTCATCCTGAGCCTGCTCGACTTTCTTGGTGACGTT
>CAUJKE010000318.1 GCA_963205385.1 Planctomycetota bacterium
TGGGAAAATGATGCCATGTAGGTAAGTTGGGAGGCTCAAGCAAGATGCCGTGGGGAATGTCCATGGTGCCTGGGGTTCCCAAGCCTACGGCGGCGATATCGTCGATTCCGATGCCGGCTTGTCCCAGCAATTCATCCAACCCTTGCCTGGCGCGTTTCATCGCATCTTCAGGCCCTTGCTCGACTTCCGTCGGAATACTGGTCCTGCCTAGCGTGCGGCCGGCATCGTCCACAATCCCAAGCTTGATATTCGTACCCCCCACGTCAACGCCTGCGAACAGAGGGCGTTTGGCGTCAGAGGTAGGAATTGGGTCAAGAATCGCGGCCATCAGTTGGACTCACTATTGAGGGCAGGGAGATCGCCCTAAATATAGACCCCGTCGTCGATTTGGACAATTGGAAGCGGGCTTGTAAGCGTCTGAATCTGAGAATCTGGCCAGGCTTTTCTCATCCGTCCGATGGTTGGGTTGGCGGAAACGGCTGGGGCAAGCGTCACCTGGAAGTGCTACTTTTGCCGCCGTAGATCTGTCGAATGGATATCCATGCGGAAGTCTTCCGGGGGAACCTGGTCGCAGAGGGCGCGGAGCGCTGGCGGAAGGGCGAGTTCGTAGAGCGTGAGGAAGTCGTGCTGGGACGCGCGGCCGAAGACGAGGAAGCGGCAGCCGTTGTTGGCAATGGTTTCTAGCGCGGCGTCCCGCGCGGGGAGATCGCCATAATATTTGGGATCGGCGATGCGGATGACAGTATCGGCGCCGAGAATGAACGTCGCGCCGGGGAATATCGCCGACTTGGCAACGAACGTCGGCGCACGGGTGAGCCAGTAGGAGCTTTCGCCTGCGAGTTTCGTGACGCGCTCTTCGATTTCCGTATAGTCGAGCGGTGACTTGTCGACATTTTTGATCGACAGCTCATACGCGACCGGCATTTGTAAACGCTGCGCCGCGATGCGGGCCATCGTGCGATGTCCGTCGTGCAACGGGTTGAACGCGCCGGGGAAGATTGCCTTGGTGTGCGCTGCCGCGTTTGTCTCCGGACCAGCCACGCGCTGCCTCTGCCCAAGCAGCAACTCTTGCCAGGCGAGGGGCGCCACCGTGGCGGTGATAACGGGGACTTCGCCGGGAAGAAGTTCAGGCGGCACGCGCGGCGCAGCGCTGGCGGCTTCGCCGAGCGCATCGACGATCAGCGCGGCGACGAGCGTTTCTTCTTCCGCCCTGGTGCGGGTGCCTTTGTTGAGTTCCAGGCTCATCGTGTTTGTCGCCGCCAACGATTGCCAGGCAATATGGACCCGGTGCGGGCCTCGTTTGGGTCGGTCGCTCGCCAAACTCGCAGTGCAGCCCAGACCGATCAAACGCTGGATCGGGAACTCCGCGTCCGCGAGCGCCCGGGCGCGCATCCAGGCGGCCATCGCCATGCCGCGGGCAGTGCGCGGAGCGCAGGCTTGATCGGGCTGGCCGTACAGCCACAGGCGCAGCGCCGCTTCGCTATAAGGGACGACGGCTTCGAGCACACTCTGTGAACCGCCGGGGATGCGCAACAGGTCGCCGATGACGGAACTTCCGCCTCCGGTAATAGCGAGCACCAGCGCGTGCCCGCTGTGATGAATCGCCGCAATGGTCGCCGCATTCGTTGCCGCCGAGTTATTCATGTCGCGATTATGGCATGTTGCCCGCCGCGGTCCAATTGCGGAGGCATAATTCGCACGCGCTGCCTCCAATCACTTCAGCCACGGCCACCAACCACGCACGGATTTCGTCGGCGGCGGTAGCTCTTCAACATTGCTGCGCGATGGTGCGAGCTCTTCGAGCGAATGGGAAGGTTCCGCTTCGTGTGGCGGTGGTCGCGGCAGGTCGAGGACGCTGAACTCGACATCGTCGATCCACGCGTCCCCCAGGCCTGTCAAGGCGATCGTGAGCGTCACCTGCGAATCGACCGGCGCGGCGCGGAACATTTCAAATTTTCGCCAAGCGCTTTCGCCGCGGATGCGCTGGGCCAACGCACGGCCGCCGAGTGAATCAAAGATCAAGAGCCCGTCTTGACTGCCAGCAATCTCAGGCGAGGTGCGGACAAAGCCGCTGATGCGGACCATCTTGCCGGCCGCGACCGGGAGCGCCGGCGAGAGAATCCAAACCGGCGGTGTTTCGACGATCGCCGGCGCGGTCTGGGGATCGCGGCTGACGACTTGCAGATGCAGCGACGACCCTCCGCGATGCGGCTGTGGAACAAGTTCCACACTGCTGGCGAGCGGCACATTCGGATCGCTTTGATGCCGCCAACCGGATTGCACCAAGGCGTCCAACTGCTCCATGTCTCCGCCGGCGAGGAGGTTGGCGCTCCAACTGGCCATGCGTAGCCGCTCGGCCAATTCGTAGTGCGCCGGCAACATGCTGAAGTGCGTGCAGAGCGGGCTATCGACCGGTGAAGCGAACGCCCGCGCCGCTCCTTCCCATTGCCCGCGCTGCACGGCCGACAATTGGGCGTCGGCCTCGGCAATGAACTTCTCCGCGCTCCGCTGATCGTTGGCGGACAGCAAGCGGATGGCGCGCTCCATGTTCGAACTCGCGAGTTGCATGTTCTGCGCGGTTTGCGGGAACGCATTCAGAGGCAAACGGCCGAGGGCCTCGGCGGTGAATTCGAGTTTTCTGGTCGTAATGTCGTAGTGCAACCGCGATTGCTGGTTTTCAAGCGCCGCGAGAGCTTTCGCCATCCGTCCGAGCACGAGCGGGTCTTGCGTCAGCACGACGAGTGAGCAGGTTCCGGCCCCCTCGAGCGCAACATGCGTGCCCCCGGTCACCCGGCGATGGGTGAGCGGTTCCGTCCCCAAAGTCGACAAGCGATAGGCATGGAGCGATGACGGCGTGCCGGGAATGACAAGCGAGATGCGGTCTGGCGGCGCCGGTCCAAGATTCCATTGCTGTCCAAAGGTGTAACGGCGGACGAGGAGCAACCGCGCGCGATCGGTTTGCAAGGCACTGACTTGGACCGCCGGATCGTCGACTTCGACTTGTTCGACGCCGGTGGCGGATGCCATCCACGGTTCCACGAGTTGGAGTTCGGCCGTGAGCAGTTGCAGCACATCCGCGCGTTGCCGGGTTGCCGCGTCTTGTGCATCGAGTCGCGACTCCGAGGCGAAACAGACTCCCCGCACGCCGGCAGCGACCGCGGTGAACGTCAACAGCCGCAATTGTTCGTAATCGAGCACCGGCGGGGGCGTGCCGCGCGCGCGGAGCATGTTGAGCTGCGCGGTGACGGCCGGCGCGAGCTGCGAGGGGAGCATGGCCACGATGGGCGTGCCGGGGCGGGCCAGTTTGGGGCGATCGGCGAACCACTGGGCGTAGTCCGCCATTTCAAAACTCCCGCCCAGCGGCGGCGGTTCCAACAACAGCATGCTCGCGGTGCGGCTATAAGCCGAAAGGGGCGCAAACGCATTGACGAGCATGGGACGCGCGGCGGCGCTATCGGCCATGCGCAAGTTGCGGGCTAGTTCGCGCGCGGCGTCAAGTTCGGCCGGCCCTTGCTCGCGGCCCAGCAGCCACGCGAGCACCGGCGCGTGGTCGGGGCGCACATCGAGCCGGCCTTCGGCGCTGGCCGGCGGCATGATCAGCCAGAGTCCCAAGCGGCGGGCTTCGTCAAGCTCCGCCTGAGTCGCTGGCGCGCTCATCAAGAGCGCATTGAAACCTTGGGCTTGCAACCACGCGAACGATTCCCCGCGATATTCGATCATCCGGATTTGTGTGGGCCGACCGTGCGTGAGGATCACCGATCCATCCAGCTCAACCAACCGTTCGACCTGCGCGCCGCTGTTGGTTTCCGCGAAACTCGCAGGCGTCACGTCCGCCTGGCGGCCAACGACGGCGACATCCTCGGCCGTCACCATGCCGGAGACTTGCACATCATCGATCCAGAGTTGCACCGCGCCTGGTTCGGTATAGGCGTTGATCACGAGTTTGTCGACGAACGCTTCGCGCACGTCGATATCGATGGCCAGTTCGGCGCGGAGCACGCGCGCGTGGCGCTGAACCTGGGCCGGCAAGTTGCGCGTGAAGAGTTGTTGCCAATCGCCGCCCCCACTGTAGGCATCGCCGGGGATGAGCATCGTAATCGGCTTGCCGGTGCGCGGCTCGCGCGAACGGGGAAGCACCACGCGCACGTAGCTGCGTAGCCCCGCGCGGTCGCTGCGGAGCCAGAAACTGGGGGCTAGTTCTTCGATCACAAACGCCGGGGTCAGGTCGTAAGTTAAATAGGCCTTGTTGCCGGGGCCCAAGAGCAGGCGCACGTACTCACTCGCGTTGCCGTGGTGGGCGACGCGCCAGGTGCGTTCGTGCGTCAGCTTTTGCAAGTCGCAATCGGTTTCCGCAACGCGCCAACTCGTTTCCGCCGTTTCAAAGCCGTCCCAGACATCGGCGCGAACAGCGCTCGGCACAAACAGCACCAAGATTGCCCAGCTTATCACCCAAAGCGCGCACCACCGTCCCCGAGAAGGGGCTTTGGGGCGCGAAGTTGTTTGAAAATTGCTCGGCACAGTGGTAGGTTGGCAATTGGCAACACGAGTAGCCGGATCGCGACGGTCGGCGGTGGAGACGTTGTAAATTCGCCACCTCTCGCTCGGATGCCGCGAGAATGATGCAAAGTGGGCTTGTATCAGGATTTGCGCCTCGCGGCCAGAGCAAAGCTGTGGTGTGCAGGCATCATGTTGCGGGAAGTCGCCGGACGTTTTAGCGCCTTAAATATTTTTGTAAACGGCTGCGCATTAAGCACTTATGAACATTCCTGTCAGGTGCGAGCGGAGAACGGGCACGCAGGCTGCAATTGGTAGCCTTACAACAAGACACTACCTGTGGAGACCACGCCAATGTCCGCGCTGCCGCGTTCTGAAGCCGTAAACACCAACGAACTTCCCGCCGATATTTCGGAATTGAACGCCATCATTGGTGCTTTACCGCCGGAGCAGCGCCATCAGATTGAGCCGGTCCTGGCGCGGGTCATCGATAGCACAAAGCGCCGCCGGCGTATTCTTTCGCTCGTTCAAGACGCGCTCAGCCAGTTGCGTCTCGATATGAAATACCTGGTGTTTGATCTGGAAGCCACACGCCGCGAACGGGACGAATACCGCCAGCGCCTCAAGCAGCACGGCGACGCTGGCGAAACGGAGACGTATCGTGACGACGAAGACTTTGGCGTCGAAGAATAGAGAGCAGTCACGCGCTTGGTTCCCACCACCGCTAACCCCGATCCGATAGCCTACTCGGATCGGGGTGTTTTCATGACTTAAGTCGTTCGCTCGGCGACCGTTGCGTTGCCGAAACTTCACGAACCCATTACGATTGAGTAGCAGAGAACGAGGCAGGGAGCACGCCACGCACTGGTTGAACATCGCTTGGGCAAAGTTGACGCGCGCGACCGCGCCTCCACCACGGGGCGCCTGGTGCGTCGACTTGTGACGGGATCGCACAGCCTGGCGGTGAGTGGTGCTTGTCAGAGGAACCGAGAACGCATGTCCGAGATGACTTCCGAACAATTCGCCCACAAAGCGTTTGAGTATAACCTGCTCAGCGCGCGCCAGTTGGAGGCGATCTGGGGCGAATTCGGCACCCATGACGTTTCGTTCGACGACTTCAAGAGTCTGGTCATCCGCAAGGAGATCATGACCAACTATCAGGTCGATCGGATCCTCAGTGGGGAGCGGAGCGGCTACTATTACGGCGACTATAAGGTGCTGTATATGGTGGGCGCGGGGACGTTCGCGCGGGTGTATCGCGTGGTGCAGCGCGAATCCGAGCGCGTGCTCGCGGTAAAGGCGCTCCGCAAGCGCTATCGCGAGGACATCAACCAGACCGAGCAGTTTTTGCGTGAAGGTCAAATGGGGGCCACGCTACGGCATCCCAACATCGTGCCGATTTACGAAGTGCATCCTGATCGGCGGCAACCGTTTCTCGTTCTGGAATTCATCGAAGGGCGTAGCTTGCGCGAGTTCGTCAAAATTCGCGGCAAGCTCGATCCGATTGAAGCGACCCGCCTGACCAAGGAAATCGCGGCCGGTCTCGCGTATGCGGCGGATAAGGGAATTACCCATCGCGATTTGAAAATGTCCAACGTGCTGATTACCAGCAAGGGTCAGGCAAAAGTGCTCGATTTCGGCCTGGCGGCAGGGGGGCGGATGATCGATGACGACGCGGACAATTGCCCCAACCCGCGCGCGATCGACTATGCGGCGCTCGAGCGAGCCACGGGGGTGAAGCGCGATGATCCACGGAGCGATGTCTATTTCGTCGGCTGTTTGTTCTACAACATGGTGACCGGCATCGCGCCGCTTTACGAGACGCGCGACCGACTGATGCGGCTCAGCATTCAACGCTTTCACGACGTCAAACCCGTGAACGATCTTGAGCCCGACCTGCCCCGCCTGGTGACGATGGTCATTAACAAAGCGATGGAACTCGCTCCGGAGCGCCGCTATGCGACCATGCGCGACCTGCTGAACGACCTCGAGGCGATCCATAGACGCCTCATCGACGGAGACACCGGCGCTGATTTACCGCTGGAAGCGCCGGAGAACATCGTCAAGACCCCGCTCATGGAAGGGCTTTCGCGGACCATCATGCTGATTGAATCGAACGCCGGGATGCAGGATTTGCTGCGTGAAAAGCTGAAGAAGCACGGCTACCGCGTGCTCATCGTGAGCGATCCCAAGCGGGGCACTTCGCGCTTCACCGGCACCCAGCATGTGGCCGATTGCGTGATCTTCTCGGCCCTGGATTTGGGGATGTCGGCGGTATCGGCTTTTAACGACTTCGGCGCCGACGATGTCACCCGCGAAATGCCGGCCGTGCTCTTGCTCGATCAAAAGCAGCAACATTACGCGGCGGAAGCGCAGCTCGCCCCGCACCGCGTCACCGTCGCCATGCCGCTGAAGGTGAAGGATTTGCGGCAGACCTTGATGAAGCTGATGGCGACGACGGCCTAGCGCAGCTCAATCGGCAGTTGGTCAATCTTAGCGGCGAGGATGAAATCGTTTTCGCTGAGCCCGCCAATCGCGTGCGTCCAAAGCTCAATCCACACGTCGCGATAGCCACTGAGGTGGATGTCGGGATGGTGGCCGTCCTCCTCGGCAAGGCGGGCGACCTCATTGAAGAACCGCATCCCGGCCATGAAGTTCTTCACCGTCCAGTCCTTGCGAATTCGCTGGCCGTTTTCGCTGAGCTTCCAGCCGGGAAGTTTCTCCAGTTGGGCCTGCGCCTGTTGCAGCGTGGCGGGAGGAACGCCGCCTTCACAGGGGACACACTTTTTCTTGGTGAGGGCGTCGAGCGATTGGATTTCCATGATGGCGCCTCCGATTTAGCGATTTCATACGAGTCAGGAAACAGGGTCGGGCGCGAGCACTTCGTCAAATTTCCAATTCCGGCCGCTGTGGCTTTGCTTCTTCCTTTTCGACTTCCTGGCGTTCGCGGAACGGCTTTTTGTCCTTGTAATGCTGCAATTCATCTTTGAGCTGCGTGAGAATCTCCTGGTCGTCGTCGGTGCTCATTTCCACGGCCTTGGTCGACCACTTCACCGCATTCTCCCAGTCGCCAGACTCCGCATAGGCGGCGGCAAGCGTGCTAAGGATGTGCGGCCGTTTGTACTCCGTAACTTCGCACGCGCGTTTGGCCAACTCAATCGCCTTTTTGCCGTCGCGGACGTTGTCATCCGGGCTGGTGGAAAGCACCCACGCCAGGTTGTTGAGAACGCCGCTATTCTTGGCGTCGTTCTGGAGCGCGGCCTCGAGGTCTTTCACGGCCTTGGCATGATCGCCGAGGCTCAGATACGCATTGCCGCGAATCTGGAGCGCGACGGAGTTCGCGGCGTCTTCCTTGAGCACGGTGTTGACAATTTCGATGGCTTGGGAGGGCTTCTTATCGGCGGAGTAGAACTGGGCCATTTGCAGCCGCCACTCAGGGTTTTTGGGGTCGGCGTTGGCGAGCAGTTCCATATTGGTAATGGCTGTGGCGTAGTCGCCTTGCTCGGCGGCCATGACCGCTTGCATCAAGATTCCCTGCACCATGCCGGGGCGAATGGCGAGGGCTTGATCGACATCGGCCTTGGCTTTGTCGATTTCCTTCTGGCTGTAGTAGTAACGCGCACGCATCAGCAGCGCCGCGACGTCGTTCTTGTCAATCTCGAGCGCCTTGTTCAAATCTTCCAAGCCGCCTGCCTCGTCTTTCTGCAAGATGCGAATGCGGGCGCGGGCGGTGTAGCCGATGGAGGAATCCGGCTTGGCTGTAATGACGCGCTCAATCAGCTTGAGCGCTTCGTCGAACTTCTGTTGGTTTGTGAGCGCTTCGGCCAGCGCGTTAAGCGCGCCGAAGTTGTCGCCATCGGCTTCCAATAACTTGGCGAAATCCTCGGCCGCTTTTTCGTCTTCGTTCTTGGTGAGGTAATATAGCCCGCGCGCTTGCAAGGCTTCGGTATTGTGGGGGTCGATCTTGATCGCCGCGGAGAAGTCGGCCAATTGCTGCTCGGGGTCTTCTTGCAGCGCGCCGCGGAGCGCTAGCGCTTTGGATTTCGCCGGCGGATCATCTTTGAACAATTCCGCGGCATGGGCGGCCGCCTCCTTGGCCTTTGCGCGATCGCCGCCCGGGAGGGCATAGAGTCGAGCGAGCAAGAATTGGGCATCGGCCAGTTTCTCGTTCTGCTGCAGGGCGCGTTCCAGATCCTTGATCGCCAGGTTGCGAATCAGCGGCCACTGTTGATGCGGCGGCTTCTGGTCGAAGATCGCACTGGAGAGTTTCTCGGCATGCTGATAAAGGGTCGAGGTGAGCAGTTGTTTGGCGAACGCTTGATTGCCGTCATCGAGCCCCTTACTGAGGGCGCTCTCGCAGAGATCGGCGACTTTTTCCAGGTCCGTCAGCGAGTTCGCGTTGAGCTGTAGTTCCGTCGCCTTGTCGAGATCTTCCTGCCCCTCATTGGCGGCGCGGGCCACAGTGCCCAGCGTTAAAAAAACTCCTAGCAGGATCGCTGCTGGAAACCAACCGTGCGTGCGCGTCATCGCCATATTCTCCTTAAAGCGTGGGCGGACCCACTGCCAACTGCCCAACATCAAAGGCTCATTATGCCGCGCGTGCGGAAGTCACGCTATATGAAGATGGGGGCAAAATAACGGTTGTAACGAACAGGGCGATCCACGGCGTCTGCGGTCGGTGGGAATTGCGGAGCGCAAGTCCACGGGGCGAACGCCTCGCGAACCGGCGGCCAGCGCCACCTGGCCCAAAAAAACGACCGCCCGACGCAACCTTTGAAGGCCGGCGTCGGGCGGGGCGTTAAGCAGAATTGGGGACCGGGAATTCATCCCGGCGGTGGAAAACTATTTCGATTGGAGGAACACGAACCGCGATACTCCGTCGCGGGCGACCTGCAGGCGAACGCCCTTTTCGAGCGACTGGGATTTCATCGCGTCACGATATTCTTCGGCCGAGGTCACCGCCTTGCCGCCAACCGTGGTGATGACATCTTGCACGCGGATGCCGAGCGTTTCGGCCGCGCTTCCCGATTCGACTTCGGTCACGACGACCCCCTGGGTCTCCTCACTCAAGCCGAGTTGCTGGCGGATTTGCGGCGTGATGGTTTGCACCGTCATGCCGAACTTTGTCGCCGCTTCGGCTTCAGGCTCGACCGCTTCACCCTTCGCAAGTTTCACGGTGCCGGCATCCAATTCGCCGACCACAACGTCGAGCGGCATCGTTTTGCCGTCGCGGAAGAGCGTCAGTTTGACGGACGTCTTGGGCGCGGTCGCCGCAATCGTGTTGCGAAGTTGTTGCGAATTCGACATCGGCTTGCCGTCGATCTGGGTCACGATATCGCCTGATTTGAGTCCGGCCTTGGCGGCGGGGCTATCGGGAACGACGTCACCAATGAGAACGCCTTCGGTCGACTTGTAGTTGAAACTACCGGCGAGCCCTTCGTTGAGGTCTTGAATGGCAGCGCCCAGCCAGCCGCGCGTCACTTTGCCTTCCTTGATGAGACTATCGGCGACGAGTTTGACCATCTTGCTGGGAATCGCGAAGCCGACGCCCATGTAGCCGCCACTGCGCGAGGCGATAGCCGTGTTGATGCCGACGACTTGACCTTGCATGTTGATCAGGGGACCACCGCTGTTGCCGGGATTGATCGCGGCATCGGTCTGGATGAAATCTTCGTAATCGGTGATGCCAACATTGCCGCGCCCCTTGGCGCTGATGATGCCGCTGGTGACCGTTTGCTCAAGACCAAACGGGCTGCCCATGGCCAAGACCCACTCGCCGACTTGCAGCGCATCGGAATCGCCGATGGGGGCCGCCATGAGGTTCTTGGCGTTGATTTTGACCACGGCGACGTCGGTCTTGGCATCCTGGCCGACGATTTCACCGGTGAATTCGCGCCCATCGAACAGGCGGACCGTCAATTCGCTGGCGCCGCGGACCACGTGGTTGTTAGTGATGATGTAGCCATCTTCGCTCACGATGACACCTGTCCCTTGTCCATGCTGGGCCGGGCTTTGTTGCGGAAGCTGAAGCTGGTTTTCGAAATGCTTCTGAAACTCATCGCCAAAGAAGCGACGGAACTCTTCGGGGATTTGTGCGTTGGGGAGCTGCTTGCCTTGGACGGTTTCGGCGCGCGTGACGGAGCTGATTTGAACAACTGAAGGACGCATCGCCTTCGAGACGCTGATGAACGCTTCTGAAAGTCCTTGGGCGTGGACCACATCTTTCGCCAGGTTTGCACGGGCTTCCTGCGCTTCGCGCAGTTCCAAGGCATAGCTTGGCGGCAAGAGTTGATCGGAAAATTTCACGGCCAGACCGCCTACGGCGCCGCTGGCCAGGCACAAACCGAGCGCGACTTTCCACGCAAGTTTGCCCTTTCTGCTGTTTTTCGTTCGTGACATGGGGAATTCCTCGTCTGCTTCTTGGATGACCTTCCGGCGGGATGCCGGTGATAAAATACACGTTCATTACGCGCGACCGGTCGGGATGGTTCGCACGAAAATTCAGGCGGGTGGCCGCAGGTTGTTGAGAATGGTGTCGCGGGAGCAAAGATTCGCGCGCGGGGCATCGCCGCCGTGGGCAATCGACCACAGCAAGAACACCTGATCAAACCGGGACAAATGGAAATCCCACGCCATCAAAGCCGGGAAAGAATGCAACTTCGCCATGTGCGATCGACTGCATTCTTTGCGCGCAACGTGTTCGGCGGTAAGAACTTGCGTTTCTCGCGACGATGGCCGCGCGGCTGGGTGCGCGAACGAGCGCTTTGAGCGGGGCGCCGAGACCGCGATAACGATCTTTGAATTCGGCCCCGGTCGCGACGAACTGCGCTTCGCGCGCGAAGCGGCGAATTGAGAAATATTACATTTCCGCAACGACGCAGATTCGATGGGCGAGCCTGGGTTGGGGATGTGCGGATTGTCGACCAAACCTCGCCGCCTAAAGCAGCTCAGGCATTGGTTGATGGTGGTCGACCAGATACTGTGGGCGACCGGCGAGATCTTTCAACGTTGTCTGATTGGGATCGATGCCCAGTTTGTGATAAAGCGTGGCCAGCACTTCGCCAAAATGAACGGGACGATCCACCGGTT
>CAUJKE010000319.1 GCA_963205385.1 Planctomycetota bacterium
TGGCTTGGTATAGTTAGCCGGCAGAACTTTTGTGGCAGCCAAGATGTTGCCTCCTGTAAGCCCTTGCTTTGAATTAAACAACATCGATGTCCGTTTACGTCAGTCAACTTCATCTGCGCCGGGATAATGTCGACTATTTCGGTTGATTGTCGGTGTAATTAGCTGGTTATAAAAGGACATTCCATACGCTTCCCTTTTGTTCAGGCCCGCTGGCTAACCTGCCCCCGTCCAACGCGCACCGATGGCATATCAATATTAACTCAGAATATTCGTGGTGCTGGAAGCCGAATGACGGGTTTGAAACGAATGCTCTTTGTCTGCTTATGGCCGGTTGCGGCTGCTGTCGCCAACCCGATTGAACTTCCGCTTCGGCCGACGTCCTGTCGGTGGGTGATCGCGTTGTATGACTGCTCGACTCAGTAAGCCGCCCTTCAGAGCCGGGCCACTTCATGCCAGCCAAGGACAGCAACCGCTGCACTGCCGAACGTAGGCCTGAAAGCCTGACAGTCTCTTCAGGGTCGATTCGAGTCGGTCAGATCAGATACGATTCAATGGTCAGTTCAGCGCGTATCCGCATCTGGGGCAGTGCCGCGCAACGGAAGGACTTTCCCGCCGGTAAGCTTGCTCAACTGCTTCTTCAACGCGTAGACCTCACGCAGCAGCGACACTTCCCTGGCCAGTGCCGCCTCCAGATCGCGCCGACACTGCTCGGCGCTTTCCTTTGCTTTGCGCAAGCGCTCCTTCTCGGTATTCTTTGGCTGACTCTGGGCGGTGGCCGCCTCGTCAATCGCTTGAATGAGATCGGCGAAGATCGGCCTGGACTTCTTGATGCTTCCTTTCCCTCGCCCAGCTTCCAAGGCGACCGCATCGTTGGTGATGCGCGTTCCCTTGGGAACCGTATTCGGGCGTCCTTGTTTGAGGCGCTCCAACGCGGCGAAATAGTCTTGTAGCGTGCCTGTCGTCATAGTGCCGCCTCCGATCCGGTTTGTGTCTGCTCGACGACCTTATTCCTCGTCGCGACCAGCACATCGAGGTCCGCCTTCTCAGCTTTGAATTCCACGGAATTGGAGTCCAGCGATTCAACCAGGCGCGTTTGCGCCGCGATGACCCGGTTAAGCTTCGTAAGATTGCCAACCATGTTGCGGCATCCAGCAAGGCAATCGACATCGAGCCACTTCAAGGCAATCTGGTTGCATTCCTCGGTATTCGTGCATCCACCAAGGAACGTTTCCCGATAGGACAACTCGCCCTTGCGGAAGCGCCGAATCGTGGCTGCGCGATCCACGGCGACGACGCCATCATTGCCACGGAGCCTGTGTTCCATCCAGTTCGCGTGGCCACCAAACAGGACATCGTCCGACAGTAAAACGTTGGCGATATAGCTTAAGGCCGCTGAAACGGGCTGTGTGTCCTGCCATTCCTTGCCGAAATGCTGCTTGTCGTCGCCGATGAAGTTCTTCGCGAAGGCCGAGCCCCTTGCGTAATAGCGGGACATCTCTTCTGTGATGTGGTGCAACTGGCGCCGCAAGGAAGGCAACGATACAAGCCCGGAACGTTGCGCATAGAGGGCGAGTGATCGCCTTAGCTGGTGGCTCTTAAGGGACCATGCAGCGCCAGCTTTGCACCAAGATTCACTGCGCCATGCTCGATGTGGGTCAATTTGCTCAAGCTCCTGGATGTCCTTTTCCTCGATCAACGGTTCCAGCCTTGCGCGAAGCTCAGGAAACTTGGCGAAGATCAACCGGCTTGGACGATAGCCGTGGGGCTGCGTCTCAGTGGTATTGCCAGTGAGAGGTAGATACGTTGGCGAAATAAAAAGCGGGAAGTATCTGGTCCGCCAGTCACTTGGCCCCGGCGTCGCCCCGATGACGCCGTAGATGGCATCAGCCACTCGCTGCGATATGCGGACAGCTCTGGCGCCATCGCGACTGGTAATCCATTCGGTTTGTTTGACTCGGCCGCCATGGAGCTTTGTGGTGCGGCCAGTGAGAATGAAGTGGAGGCGACCATCATTGGTGACTTCGCGCAGGCAATCATGCGGCAACGAAATGGCCTCATCGTCGCGCATGCCTGAAAAGACCTGAAGCTGAAGCTTCGCTGTCATTTGAACCTCTGACAGACCCGACACAAGCCCCACGCAACTCCGGAGCAACCCCTTGGCTGCAAAATATGCTTCCAGGTTGTACTCCGAGAGCAGTTGGTCGAATGTGGGTCGCTGGTCCCCTCTTTTGATTCCGAGTCGCCGTGCGATCTTGAACTGGTGAATTTCGCCGCGCCCCATCATTGGATCACTGGCAACTATGCGAACCAATGCGAGGTAGCGATCTGCGATGGCCTCGAATTCATCTAGCTCCCGCGCCAGGTTTGAGATCAACGATGAATACACCCGCGTCGGCAGCGGTGGGTGCTGTAGTAGCGCTTTGCGGTAGTTCTCGCGGTATCCGCGCAGGGTCTGGATCGTCTTCTTATCGACAACCGACCATCCAGTTTCTGATGCGCCAAGACTGCGCAAAACTTTCAGGATCGTACTGATGGTCCCAATGGCGCCACCGGGCAGTTCGCCGACCAATTCGATCAGCCGAATCGGGTCAGCAAACACATCCCCAATACTGCATCCGGCGTTTTCGCAATACCGGGCGACGAACCGAAGGCCCCATAGGTAACCCCACAGCGTACTGAAACTCAGAGGTCGCCCATGGGCCTTCCAAGCATGCAGGAAAATGATCCACCGCAGTTCTCGTGCAAGTTCCAGCCGCTTTCCGGTAGCCTGCTCAGTGCCCCAGTATTCGAAGTAGAGCCGTGCTGGCATCCCCTCCGGCGTATAGGCCGTGAAGTCCCATATGGCGTCCCCATAGTAGGAGGCCTCGCGCTGATCGCGCATCCGACTGATCACAAAACGATCATGAGGCGGTGTGGCGCCATCCCCACGAAAGCTGTCCGGCGCCGCTGCGCCATGGGGAAGCGCCAAGCGTGGTGCGAACGTAACCATCAGGCGGCGATCTCCAGGTTGATTAGCATTTCCATCTTGCTCGCCCAATACGGGTCGAGGTCGCCGGCCTCCACCTCAACATGAAGCCGATCAACCAGCCCAGGATTGCGGTGGTTGATTTCATCCAACAGGACCCGGATGCGTTCCAGAATGGGGCCAAACATCTGCTGGAACTGTTCTTCGCTGGATGCCAGATGAGAGGTCTGGTGGAGACAGTACCGACAACTGAGCAGCTTCTTGGTATCGCACTCATCGGCATGCACCTTGTAGTGCCCACAGAACAGACACCCCTCCACTTGCCGGCAATCTGGAGTGATTGGCCCGTCGCCGGGCGACGTTGGCGCCCCAAAGGACGTGCATACACCAACCGCGCGGTCCACAGAATTCGCTAGCGTTTCGCCGCGATTGAGAACCGTATCCCTGACGCTTGCGAAAAACGCGCTCATCTCATCTCGATGAACCGATTCCGAGCCGGCCGCGTAAGCCTTGAGCACCGTCTGTTCTGAGTTCTGGAGAATCATGGCGGCCGTTGCCGGGTCGGTGTTCCGCACCAGCCAGTCGCTCTTTGCTGCGCGCCATTCCCGAAAGCAAATTGTAGGAAGTTGCGGGTCCAGTGTCCGTAGGAGTTCAAAGAACGAGCTAACTACCGACGGCAACATAGGGCCTGGTGTTGGCTCCATATGCCGCCCAAGCGTGAAGAACAGGCTACCGTAGGGTGTGGAGGAGAGTAGGTATTTCCGGAGTTCGAGGAAGCGCCTGAAACGCGGCAGAAAGGACGCTTCGATTTCGAAATGGCACACACGGTTGTTGGCTCGCCATTTGATGACGCGGAAGCCCTGTCGTTCTGTCGAAATATCGTGCGGCCCCGCCCACGGCAGGCTGAGGAGTTGCGATCTATTCATCCCGGTATTGGCGGCGAACAGGACCACGAACGCATTGTGAGCCACAATTCCGACCTGGCGCCGGCTGCTGTGATCGAGATTGGCGTTGGCTTCTTTTACGCGGGCAGTGGCCCGGTAGTTTTCGCCGTATCCGTCATAACCAAGAAGCTTGGTCAATTCATCTCGCGGCGTCACACGCCCATTGGCGTAGTCGTACTTCCAATACGGATACTTCATTGAATGCCGCACAGCAAGCGCGTGCGGTGGCATGCACCAGTACCTTGTCGGAAACACCCAAAGGAAGTCGGTGCTCCAGTTCAGATACCTCGGCATGGCCAGCTTAAAGGGATACGACTTCCCATCCA
>CAUJKE010000320.1 GCA_963205385.1 Planctomycetota bacterium
AACGACGCGATTGACGCGCGCGGCGTGCGGGCGTTGTCGCCTGACGCGATTGTCCTCTCGCCGGGGCCCTGCACGCCGAGCGAAGCTGGCGTGTCGCTGCAGCTTGTGCGGGAGTTTGTCGGCCAGACGCCGCTATTAGGCGTTTGTTTGGGACATCAGGCGATAGGGCAAGCGCTCGGCGGGCGCGTCGTGCGAGCGCCAGAACCGGTCCACGGCCGCACGAGTGAGATCCTGCACAACGGTCAAGGTCTGTTCGCCGGACTGCCGCAGCCGATGATTGCGTGCCGGTATCATTCACTGGTGCTGGACGAAGCTTCGCTGCCAGCGCCGCTCACCGTCACGGCGCGCACCGCGGACGGCTTGATCATGGCGATGGAGCATCGCACGGCGGCGCTCTATGGCGTGCAGTTCCATCCGGAAGCGATTTTGACGCAAGGCGGCCTGCAGCTTGTGGCGAATTTCTTGCGATTGGCGAAAATCGATGGCGACCGCACGCAACTATCGAACAACCAGTGGCTGCCGCCGGTCGAACCGTTGTACGAACCGCCGGAGCGCCCTGTGACGTTTTAGGGCCTGCTACTATGATTCTTGAAGGCCTGGTCACGACGCAAAACGCGGATGGCACGACGAACGTGTCGCCGATGGGGCCGCGCGTCGGTCCTGAGTTGGAGACGTTCACGCTGCGCCCGTTTCGTACGTCAACGACGTATCACAATCTCCAGCGGCATCCGTATGGCGTCTTGCATATTACGGACGATGTCGAGCTTTTGGCGGCTGCGGCTATTGGCCGCTTGCCGCCTCCGCCTGTGGTGGCCGTGCCGCTGACGGCTGTGCCGCCCCCGGCGGTGATGCGGCTGGTCGATACCTGCCGCTGGCTGGCGTTTCGTGCTACGCTGCTCGCAGACGAGTCGGAGCGCGCGACGCTCACGTGCGAAACGCTCGCCAGCGGACGCGTGCGCGACTTTTTTGGGTTCAATCGGGCAAAGCACGCCGTGGTCGAGGCCGCGATCCTCGCCACGCGGACATCGCTCTTACCGCCGAAACAAATTCGCGAAGATTTCGCCCGTCTAGCGATGATCGTGGAGAAGACGGCAGGCGAACAGGAGCGGCGGGCGTTTGCGTTGTTGACGTCTTATGTTGAAGAACAACTTGAATCGCGTGCCAGTTAAATCACCAACTCGCGGCCTGACTTACCAGAGCCTGGCCTGAGGTTCATTGTTCAAAGTCTGGCGCCTTTAGCTCCTATTCCAAATTCGTACGCTCCCTTTTTATTCACCTGCGGCATGTCCCACGCGATTACCGTTCACGCCGCCAGCCGCTTGCACTTTGGGCTGCTGAGTTTTGGCGACCGCCACGCGCGACAGTACGGCGGCATCGGCGCGATGGTGACGCGGCCGGGCCTGATCGTGAGGTTCACCCACTGCGACGCTTTCGCCACGTCTGGCCCGCTGGCCGAGCGCGTGCACGGCTTCGCGCGGCAGTGGGCGAACTATCATCGTTTCGACGAACTGCCGCATTGCGCGATTGACGTTCTCTCCGCGCCGCGCGAACATATCGGCCTAGGCGTGGGAACTCAACTTGCGATGGCGACCGCGGCCGGGTTGAGCGCGCTGCACCATTTGCCGACGCAGTCCGCCGGGGAACTGGCCGCGAGCGTAGGCCGCACGGGGCGCTCGGCCGTGGGGACTTACGGCTTCACGCTGGGGGGCCTGATCGCCGAGCGCGGTAAACTTCCCGGCGAGCCGCTGTCGCCGCTGGATTGCCATCTCGACCTGCCGCCGGACTGGCGGTTTGTGTTGATCGCGCCGCGCGACGTTGCTGGCATCGCCAATGACCAAGAGCGAACCGCGTTCGCCAACTTACCGGCGGTGCCTGCCGCGGTGACGGCAGACTTAACACGCCTCGCCCGCGAACGCTTGCTGCCCGCGGCGGCGCAGGGTGACTTCGCCACGTTTGCCGCGAGTGTTTATCAATACGGTCGCCACAGTGGCGAGTGTTTTGCTTCTCTGCAAGGCGGGCCTTACAATGGGCCGCGACTCGCCGCGCTGGTGGCGCACTTGCGAAGTCACGGCGTGATCGGCGTGGGGCAAAGCTCGTGGGGACCGACCATCTATGTGTTGGCCCGTGATGACGCCGAGGCCCAACAAGTCGCCGCTTTGAGCCGCGCGCAAGAACCTGACGCCGACCTGTGGATTGCCGCGCCTGCCAATCAAGGGGCGCGAATTGAAGAACATGCCAGCGACCTGGCCCCGGCTTGCGAACAGAGGCCAGCTCGTTAGGCTAACGCTTGCGAACCGGTGAGCGCCGCGCGCGCTCTGGGTCGCGATTGCTTTCTGGTTATTTTCGTTTACGCTCACCATCTTGCTTTGCCCATGCCTGAACTTGGCGTTAACATCGATCACGTCGCGACCGTTCGTGAAGCCCGCAAAACTTATGAGCCGGATCCGGTCTGGGCGGCGGTGCTCGCGGAGCTCGGCGGCGCCGACTGCATCACGCTCCATCTCCGCGAGGACCGGCGGCATATTCAAGACCGTGATTTGGAGGTCTTGAAACAGACCGTGCAAGGCAAGCTGAACCTGGAGCTCGCTTGCAATCAGGCCGTGCTCGAAATCGCGTGTCGGCTCGCGCCGCAGCAGGCGACGCTCGTGCCTGAGAAGCGCGAGGAGGTGACGACCGAAGGGGGGCTGGATGTCGTCGGCAACTACGATGCCATCGCCGCGGCTGCGAAGCAACTCGCCAGCGCCGGCATCGCGGTGAGCCTGTTTCTCGATCCAGATCTCCAGCAAATCGAAGCCGCTGGGGACTTGCGCGTGGCGGCGGTGGAGTTGCACACGGGGTCTTACGCGCTCGCCACGGGGACCGCGCAACAAGACGAACTGCTTAAACTGATTCGGGCTGGCCGCCGCATTCGCGAGCGTGGAATGGCGCTCCACGCCGGCCACGGCTTGAATTATCGCAACGTTCAAGCGGTCGCCGCCATCGGCGACATGCACGAACTCAACATCGGCCACAGCATTGTCGCCCGCGCGCTGATGGTCGGCATGACACAAGCGGTGCGAGAAATGAAGGCGTTGATTTGACGCGGTAAATTTGACGCGCGCCGTAGTTTGCAAGTAGAAATTAGGTTGCATCGCATTGCACCACTCCCGCCACCAGCTCGAACAGGGTTCCCGCCATGATTTGCTGTAAGTCCCCACGGTTGTTCTCTCCCGCCCTGCTGGTTGTTCTCTTGCTCCTGACGACGAGCGCCTCGGCGGCGGAGATGGAGACGGTGAAAGTCGCGCCTGACAAGCACGGCTTTGTCCTCGAACCTTCCGGGAAGAAGTACATTCCTTGGGGCCATAACTACGCCTCGGTCGATATCCTGGAGCGTCTGGCGAAGGATCCGGCGCGGGTCGAGCGGGAATTCGCCGAAATGAAAGCGGCCGGCACGACCGTCGCCCGCATCCATCCCGAGCTCCCTCGTTTGTTGAGCGGGCCGGATAAAGCCAATCCGAAGGGACTGGCCGAACTCCAACAACTGCTCAAGATCGCCGAGAAGACGGGCATTTATCTCAAGATTACCGGCCTCGCCAGCTACAAGATCAAGGATCGGGCCGCCTGGTACGACTCGCTCAAAGAACCGGAGCGCTGGGACGCACAGGCGTTCTTCTGGGAAACCGTGGCTAAAACGTGCGCTCACAGCCCGGCCGTGTTCGCTTATGACCTGGTCAACGAACCGGCCGCCGTCGGCAAGCTGGCCGATGGGTGGTACATGGGAAAAATGGGCGAGGTTGAATTCTGTCAGCGGCTGAGCCTCGAGCCCGGCGAGCGCACAAGCGACGACATCTTCAGCCAGTGGACCAAGCGGATGGTCGCCGCGATTCGCAAGCACGACCAGACCCACCTGATCACGATGGGCATGTTACCGTTTCCCGGCGCTTACAAGACCGCGGCTGAACAGCTCGACTTTGTCTCGCCGCACTTGTATCCCAAAACAGGCAAAGTGGATGAGGAGCTAAAGCTGCTGCAAAAGTTCGACTGGGGGAAGCCGATCGTCATTGGTGAAACGTTTCCTCTCAGTTGCGGCGTGGACGACGAGCGTGACTTCCTGCTCAGGAGCCGGGAATTCGCCCACGGCTGGATCGGCCACTGGCCGGATGAATCGCCCACGGAACTCGAGGAGTTGAACAAGACCGGCAAAGCCACGATCCACAACGTGATCTGGCTCGCGTGGGTGGACCTCTTCAAAGAACTTGGCGAGCAGATGACGGGAGGCACATCCCCATGACCCGTCTACTCGCGACCACGCTGTTAATGCTAAGTCTCCCCACGCTGGCGCTTTCCCAGGACAAAGCGGCCGCTGCATTGGAATCGCTCTATCGGATCGACGCCAAGACGCCGGCGGGGCTGCAAGCTATTTTTCAGCACACCGACGAGCCGCTGCCGCTGGTGAGCGCGCATCGGGGCGGCGGCGAACTGCCAGGCTTTCCCGAAAATTGCCTGCCTACGTTTGAGCATACGCTCGCCCACTCGTTCGCCATGCTGGAAATCGATCCCCGCTATTCCAAGGATGGCCAGATCGTGCTGGTGCATGACGCCACGCTCGACCGCACGACCACGGGGCGCGGCAAAGTGGCCGATTTCTCG
>CAUJKE010000321.1 GCA_963205385.1 Planctomycetota bacterium
TGTTTAACCATTAGTCGTCCACGGGGGCGACATTACCGCGCGGTTGGTAATGTCGCCGTTTGGTTTTCCCGCCCAAGAACCGGCGTCCCCACCTGCCGGATGGCCGGTAATTACAATAGGTAGCGCTGCCGCGCCGTCCCGGCGGTTGGCAGTTTCCTCCTCCGTTCGTCACTGCCCCGCGCGCGTGTCCTTGGACCCCGCCCACGCGTAAGGAATATGAACTCATGTCTCGTCTGCTTCGCGCCGCGTGTGCTGCTGTTTGCGTAATCGGTCTATTGTGGCCGAGCCTCTCTCACGCGCAACTCCCCACGCCACAACTGGAAAGCCTCTTCCCTTGCGGGGCAAAGCCCGGCAGTGAACTCGACGTAACAATCGCCGGCAACGATTTGGACGAAGTCGACAAGATCCTGTTCCAGCATCCCGGCATCACCTCGACGCCGAAACTAGGCGAACCCCTGATGCCCGGCCAGGCGGCGAAGCCTGTCGAGAATCAATTCACCATCAAGGTCGCCTCCGATGTCCCCCCCGGCGTGTACGAAGCGCGCGTCACCGGCCGGTTTGGAATTTCGAACCCGCGGACGTTTGTGGTGAGCAACCTGGAGCAGATCACCAAAACCGGCGGCAACAATAGCGCCGCCACCGCCCAGGAAATCAAAGTCGGCAGCGTTGTCAGTGGCCGGGCCGACAACAACAACCGCGACTACTACAAACTCGCGCTCGGGCAGGGGGAGCGAGTGCTCTTGGACTGCCGCGCAGACCGGATCGACTCGCGGATGAACGCGACCCTCGTGGTGCTCGATAGCCAAGGCCGCGAACTCGCGCGGACGCGCGACACCACCGGACGCGATCCGGTGGTCGACTTCACCGCTCCGGCCGCAGGCGAATATTACGCGGTGGTGTATGACTTTCTCTACGGGGGCGGCAACGATTACGTTTATCGGCTCGCGGTCCACAAAGCTCCCTATATCGACTTTGTCTTTCCTCCCGTCGGCAAGGCCGGCGCGACTGGTTCGTTCACGCTTTATGGCCGCAATTTGCCGGGGGGCCAACCGGCCGGTTTGTCGATTTCCCACGCGCCGCTCGAAAAGCTCACGGTCAGCATTCCGATCCCCGCCGACGCCGTCGCGCGTCAGCAATTGGCTGTCGGTTCGTTGCTGCTGCCGCGAACCTCCTTCACCGATAGCTTTGAATATCGCCTCGACTCGCCGCAGGGAAAATCCAATCCCGTTGCGATCGGCATCACCACCGACGAGTTGATTCTGGAAACAGAACCCAACGACTCGCCTGCCACCGCCACGAAAATCACGGTTCCCTGCGAGGTGGCCGGCCAGTTTTATCCCGCCGCCGATCGCGATAACGTGCAATTCGACGCGAAACAGGGGGACGTGTTTTACATCGAAGTCCTCGCGCATCGCTTAGGCTACGGCAGCGATCCGACGTTGACGATCGAGCGCGTGACCAAGAACGAACAAGGCGCGGAGGTGGTTAGCAACGTCGCCCAAGTGGACGACCCTCAGGATCGCAACAATCGTATCGGCAGCGACTTCGACACCTCGACGGACGATCCCAGCTATCGCTTGGAAGTCAAAGAGGATGGCGTTTATCGCGTACTGGTGCGCGACAACTTTGGTGAATCCCGCACGGATCCGCGCATGGTCTATCGGCTCTGCATTCGTCGCGCCCAGCCGGACTTTCGCGTCGTCGCTTATCTCGATCCCCCTAGCCCGCAAAACAATAACAATCAGGCACTTCTCAGCGGCCCCGTGCTGCGCAAAGGGGGTTCGTTGGAACTCCGCGTGCGGATCGACCGTCGCGACAATTTCATCGGCGAAGTGACAGTTGGCGTCGAAGGCTTGCCCGCGGGCGTGACGTGCAACGGCGCGGTGTTAGGGGGTAATGTCGATACCGCCCCCTTGGTTTTCACCGCGGCGGAAAATGCCGCTGCGAGCAGCAGCCCGCTGAAGATTACCGCCAAGGCGAACATCAATGGCCAAGACGTAGTGCGCGAGGCTCGTTACGGCGCGTGTGTCTGGGGCACAACCAACCGCCAACAAGCCCCGCCTGAATTTCGCCTCTGCGGCAATCTGATGCTCGCTGTGATGGATAAAGAACTGGAACCGGCGCAAATCGTCGTTGGCGAAGACAAAATCTACGAGACCGCGCGCGGCGGGAACTTGGAAATTCCGGTTACCGTCAAGCGCCGCGATAATTTCCAGGAAAACATCAAGCTTACCAAGGTCATCGTGCCCAACGAGTTCAACGTCAAGGAGGTCAACCTCAACGGCGCTGAAACCAACGGCAAGCTGGAGATTCAGCTCAACAATCAAAACCTCCCCGCCGGCACTTACACGTTTTACATGCGGGGAGACACGAAATGGAAATACGCGCGCAACCCGGACGCCATCACCGCCATCGAGACGGAACAAAAAGACTTTGTCGAGATGCTCAAGCAGTTGGACGAAGCTCTCAAGACGGCTAACAACAACAAGAACACCACCACTGCCGCGGCGCAGCAAGCTGTCAACGAGCGCAATCAGGCGGAGCAGAATAAGAACAACCTGGCCAACCAGGCCCAGCAAGCCGCGAACAACGTCAAAGCGGCTACGGAAAACGCCGCCAAGGCGAAAGCGGCCGCCGACGCGGACAATCAGAACCAAGGCTTGAAAGACGCCGCCGCCAACGCCCAAAAACAAGCCCAAGACGCCGCCAAATTGCAAGCCGACGCGAACGCCAAGCTGACCGAGGCGAACCAGGCGCTAGTCGCCGCGCAGGAGAAAGTCAAAGCTGCCGAAGAGGCCAAAGTCGCTGCGGAGAAGGCCGCGCAGGCAGCCCAGGAGATGCTCAACAAGGCCAACCAGGAGAAGCAAAAGCTCGATCAGCGCGTCACCCAGGTCAAGCAACTCAACAGCCCCAAGGATGTGCCGCTGGGGCTCGTTTCCTCGCCGATAAAAGTCCGTGTGGCGGATAGCCCGGTGAAGATCAACATGCCGCAAGCGGCTTTTACGGTCAAGCAAGAGCAAATGCTCGAAGTTCCCGTCACCATCGAGCGCTTATACGGTTACAACGAGAATGCTGAAGTCACGCTGGAAGCCCCCGGCGTGCAGGGACTGAGCGCGCCGAAAGTCGATATCGCCAAGGATCAAACCCAAGGCAAGCTCATGCTGAAGACCGATAAGAACACGACGGTCGGCGAACACGAAGTCACCTTGCGCGTCCGCACGCGCTGGAACAACGTTCAGGCGGACACCACGCAAACCATCAAGATCAAGATTGCCAAAGCGGACGCCTGATCCGCCTTGGCAACCACTTCCCTAGCCCACCAGTTAGCACCCTCCCGCCTTACGAGCAACGATATGATTCGCAACTTTACCTGGTCGTTAATCTGCGCCGCTGCGATGTTCGGCTGCTTCCACGTTTCCATGGCGCGCGCCGAGGAAATCGCGATTGCGGAAGTGAAGCACGATGGCGAGGTGCATTTTGAAAATGAAGTCCTTCCCATCCTGCGCCGCAAATGCCTGGCGTGTCATAACTCGACCAAAGCCGAGAGCGATCTGATCCTCGAAACTCCGCAGACTATTCTCAAAGGGGGCGGCGAAGGGGCGGCGATGGTTCCTGGCAAGGGACTGGAAAGCCTGCTACTCAAGGTCGCTGCGCACATCGAAGAACCGACCATGCCGCCGTCAGGGAACGATGTCGGCGCGCGGCCGCTCACGCCTGAAGAACTGGGGCTCATCAAGCTCTGGATCGATCAAGGGGGCAAAGGGGAAG
>CAUJKE010000322.1 GCA_963205385.1 Planctomycetota bacterium
CTGGTTCGCAAGAAGCATGAAAATTGGCATCGTTGGCTATCAAGGTTCTGGCAAGAGCACACTTTTTCATTGGCTGACCGGCATCGCCCCGGACCCGTCGCTCGCGCATGCTTCCCAAAGCGCGATGGCCGAAGTGCCGGACGACCGCGTCGCCCAACTGTGCGAAATTTATCAGCCCAAGAAGATCACCCGCGCGGCGCTGCAACTCATCGACACGCCGGGCCTCAGCCGCACGCACGAGGGAACCGCGCAGCGGATGGCGATGATTCGTGAGGCCGGTTGTTTGATCGTCGTCGTCGCCGGTTATGAAGGGACGACAGCGGCGGCCGACTTGCAAAGCTTTGAAGAGGATCTGCTGATTGCCGACCTGGAGATCGTCTCCGGCCGCGTGGAGCGATTGCGCGAAGCGACCAAGAAGCCGCGCCCCGATCGGGACGAACAACTCGTGGAGCTCGCCGCGCTCGAGCCGCTACTCGCCCGTTTGGAAACGGGGCAGACGCTGCACGACATCGAGCTAACGCCGGACCAACGCCGGGCGACGAAGTCGTTTCAGCTCTTCACGGAAAAGCCGCGGCTGGTCGTCATCAACATGGCCGACGACGACACCGACGCCGCGCGGTTTCAAAAACTGGCCCCCGCAGGCGTCACGCTCGTCGCGGTGCCGCTGCGCTTGCAAATGGAGCTGGAAGCGATGTCCGCAGACGAACGGCAAGCCTTTTGCCAAGAGATGGGCGTCAGCGTCGCCGACCGCAACACGCTGCTGCGGCAGATCATGGACGCTTCCAACCAGATGCTCTTCTTCACCGCAGGCGAGAAGGAAGTCCGCACCTGGATGATTCATAAGGGGGGCACCGCCGTGGAAGCTGCCGGCAACATTCACACCGACCTTGCCCGCGGCTTCATCCGGGCGGCGACGATGAGTTGCGATGATCTCTTCCGTCTCGGCAGCGAGCGCGAAGTGAAAGCCGCGAACCTGATGCGCCAGGAATCCAAGGACTACGTGATTCAGGATGGAGACATCATCAACATCCGGCATAATTAGCAGCCTGGTGAATCTTCAGCGCGATCGCCTCGCAGGCTACGCCAATACTTCGAGCGGCTGGTATTCATCACCCAGCACCGGCGCGCTGGGCCAGCCGAGCCATTTATCCAACAGCGCGGCGTAGATTTGGCGGAAGTCGCTGTGGTGCTTGAGATCCCCGTCATCGAGGTCGTCGAGGCGGGGATGTTGGCCGATCAGGCCGGCTTTGACCCGCTCGCCTGTGAGAAAGACCGGGGCGGCGGCGCCGTGATCCGTGCCGCGACTAGCGTTCTCCTTCACACGGCGGCCGAACTCGCTGAACACGAGCGTCGCGACGCGCTGGCCGTGGCCATGCTGCTGCAAGTCTTCAACAAACGCCGCCAAGGCGTCGCCGAGGTGGCTCAACAGCCCGGCATGCGCGGCGGCTTGCGTGCTATGCGTGTCCCAGCCGTCGAGCGCGACATAATACACGCGCGTCGTCAGTCCGGCGTCAATAAGTTGCGCCACGCTCTTGAGCTTGGTAGCTAGCGCGGTGGCCGGATAGGCCACCGGCGTTTTGTAATCGCGCGCGGCCGCTTCAATCCGCTGGCTGGCTTCCAACGCGGCGGCGGTGGTGGTCTGCACGAACTTGAGCAGATCGTTCGCAGATTGCCGCGGCAGTTGCGTCGCGGTTTCGATCATCGAGCGCCGCGCGGGATCGCCGCCGGTCTCCAGCTTGAAACGCTCGAGCGAGCGGACCGAAGGGGTCGCGACGCCGCGCGCAGCCAGCGCGAGCGGTTGCGGTTCGTCCCCGAGATGCAAGGCGATCGTGTCGGCGCGCTGGGCGACCTGGGCGTGTTGGGCGTCGAAACTGCGGCCGAGCCAGCCTGCCTGGTGCTTGTCTGGTTTAGCACTCGCGGATTGCCAAATATCCATCGACTCGAAGTGCGAGCGGTTCGGATTGGGATAGCCAACGCCTTGCACGATCGCCAACTGCCGGTTCTCCCACATTCTGGCGAAGCCGCCCAGGCTAGGATGCAAGCCGAGCCCTTGCTCCAGCTTGAGAACTTCATTCTTGCCCACCGCCAGGCTCGCACGCGCGGCGCGGTAGCGGTCGTCGCTGTAAGGAATGACCGTGTTCAGGCCATCGTTGCCGCCGGTGAGTTGCACGACGATGAGAATGTTCTCGCCGGGCCGATTCGCCCCCAGCGCGCACGACTCCAGCAAAAAACGCGGGGCCAGCGGCGAGAGCGACACCAGGCCGGAACTAACCGCGGCGGTCGCGGCGCTAATGGCGGACACAAACTTGCGGCGTGTGGTAAGCATGAGCGGCTATCCCAATTGAAATTCCGGCAGTGCGCCCAAAGTATGCAGCGTTTGCGCGAGCGCCTGCCTGCGATTCTTGTTTTGCTTCAGCGTGACGATGAGTTGCCCGCGCACGTCCGCCGCCAGCGGCGTGGCGAGTAGTAGCTCGCACCAACCGTCGACGATGGCGTCCGGCGTGTTCCAGCCTTGGCGGTCTACGAAGTCGGCGAGCGAACCGCCTGCAAAGCGCGTTTCGCCGGAGGAGACGAGTTCGCGAATCAAATTCGCGCGGCCCAACAGGGTTGCGGAGTTGATCCAGGCGGTGCCCCCATCCCAGCCTTTGACGTTGGGCGGGAAGAAGAGCTTTTGCCCGAGTCCGTCCAGTTCGCTGACCAGCCGCTGCGTGCTGGCCGTCGCCTCGAGCGCGCGTAAAAAGCCAATGCTCAGCTCGACCGGCGAGCGAATCTTCCGCCCTACCGCCATGTCGCTATAGAAATAGTTGCTCGTGAGGATCGTTTCCACGAGCGGCCCGATGTTCAGGTCATGCTGGCGAAACGCTTCCGCGAGCGGCTCGACAAGTTCATCCGCCAGGTCCGGTTCGTCGGTCACCAGGAAGCGGACGAGCTTCTGGCAGATGAACCGCGGCGCGGCCGGCTGCTCCAGCAGGACACGAATCCCGTCGTCCCCATTGAAATCGCCGGACTCGCCGAGGACGCGCTTCATGCCGCTGTCGTGCTGGTAGCGATTAAACTTGAACTCGCCGCGCTGGATCTCCCACCCGGTGAAGCAGCGCGCCAGCTCTTGAATGTCCTGCTCGGTGTAGTTCCCAATTCCCAGCGAAAACAACTCCATCACTTCGCGGGCGAAGTTTTCGTTGGGGTGCGTCTTGCGGTTGGTGACGGAGTCGAGATAAATCAACATCGCGGGATCGCGCGCGATGCCTTGCACGAGACGCTCGAACGAACCGAGCGCATGTGTGCGAAGCAACTGGTTCTGGGCGTACATCAACTGCGGGTCGCTGACCTTCGCGGCGCTGGTGGCGAAATGCCCGTGCCAGAAGAGGGTCAGCTTCTCGACCAGCGGCGACGGCGTGTGCAACATGCGATAGAGCCACCAGGCGCTCAGCGCGTCGGCATTGTTGGTCGCCAAGACGCGTTTGGCGAACATCTCCATCTGGCGGGCGAAGTCGGCGTGCTCCTCGCGCGCGGAGAGCAGTTGCTGGACCGCAGCCCGCGGCCCCAGCTTCACGACCACATCCAACTCGTCGCGACTCGCCGCGCAGCCGGCCCGGCGATAGAGATGCGCCGCCAGGCGACGGTCGAACGGGCGCGCGTCACTGGGCTCAAACGGCTGCCAGGCGTTCTGGGGAGTCAAGTTCATGATCTCAGCCTCGAGTCGGATATGAACAATTGGGGTTGGACCAGTTGCATTTCCCAGCGGAACCGCAACACATTGTCAGCGGTGGTGAGCTTGGCGGACATCTCACGAAACGCCGAGACGATCTTGAGCAACAGGTTGATTTCCGTTTCCGCCTCCTCGGCGCCATGTCCTTTTTCCAGCATGTTCTGGGCGACGAGTTGGCCGCGATTATCCCGCAGCGCTTGCAGCGCTGTGCTGCCGTTGATGCGCATCTCGAAATTAACGCCGGGTTCGCTCTCGCTGCCACTTTGCTCCAGCATTTTCGCCAGTTCGAGCGCCAGGCTGCGCGTGCTGCCAATCACAAACGCATCCCCGACAAAGGCGACCGAGGGGGAAGCGTTGAAGTAAATGGCGGCGTCCTGTCGCGCGGCGGCGTCCTGCGGCGGTAGGTACTTCGCCGAAACGAGCGTAATCTTGCCGATCCGCTCCGTATCTTGTTCCAGCGGCTCGAGCCCGTTTTGCCCACCGGCGATGTTTAGAAAACCGACGAGGCTTTGATAGGTGATCTTGAACTGCCGCGCCGTCTCCTCGGGATTCTTCAACTGCAAGACCACGGCGACCGCGGGAAGTTTGATGGCCGGGGTGATATCGTCTTTCCCAAACGTCTGCCGCGCGACGACCACCCGCAGGCCCGGCTGCAAGTTGCCGAGAATGTCGTCGCCGAAACTGCGGCCGGAAAAGAGCGTGGTAAGCCCGCTCTCCGCTTCGGCGAACTTCGCGTTCACGTTGTCGTCGAACAGGTCCGGGGCGCGGCGCCACATCGCGCCGAAGTCGCGATACGTGCTGAGCGTGAAAATGAATTCTTTGCGCGCAAGCAATTTCGGCGCGGCGCCGGCGCCTTGCGGACCGAAGTAGAACTCGCGTGAATCGGCGATTTTGGTCGGGTCGAACGGGATGGCCGTGCTGACCGCGATGTGCTTGGCGTCTGCTTCGACCGACGCTGTGACAAAGGGAGCGTCCGGGACCGCGGCCAGAATGCCGCCTGCGAGCAGTTCCACGCCGGGGTTGTTGCTCTTTTGGTTGAGCGCCCGCTTGGCGAGCCCGGTTGCGCGGAGGACCGTGAGATCCACATACGCCCAGGCCGTCGGCTCGCCTTGGCGATTCTTCACGGCTTCCTGGAACTGGCCCTCGCCGGCCAAATTCGCGGTGGAGTTATCGAGAGCGTTGTCGATCACCATTTGCCCCAGCCGGGCCTTGTTGGTGATGATGAGCCAGCGGCCGAGCGTGGCGTAATACACGTCTTCGATCTGATACGCTTTGACGCCTTGGTATTCGTGCTCTTTGATCGGGTCGTCGTTCCCTTTGTCCGCGGCGTCCTGCCGGGCGAGTTCGATGAACGTGTCGCGCGTCTTGGCGAGCAATGGTTCATCGCGCGAACGAACGAGCACGCACACCCCTTGCGTCGCCAGATCAACGCCGATAAACACGCCGTCGCCACTGAGCTTCGTCACGGCCGGCCGCCACTTTTCGCCAATCCGCTCCTCAAAAATCTTGACCACCTCGCGGACTTGCTGCATATCCGGCGACTCGAGCGCGCGGGCAAAATCGGGCTGCTGCTCGAGTTCCTTGGTAAGCGGATGATCGAGGATGGTGTCGAGCACATGCCGCGGTTGGGTGACTTCGATATAAGCCACGGTCGAGGCCGGGAACAAATCGAGCGCCGTTTTGGCATCCACGTCCGCGGCGGAGAGGGACGCGGGAAACATTAACCCGGCCAAGGCCAACAACATACAAACGCGACGAGACATAGCGCAATTCCTGTAGCGACGTGAGGACGGCGCGTAGCCGAGGGGGACAATTTCCCGGGGCCAGCGTTGCGATTCGCCGCATTATACCCGCCCCCAACCGCCAGCGTTTCAAAAATTAGTCGCCTGGGAACGAAGTAAATAAGTCGAGGACGCTCCCGCGCTTCCCACGCCCCCATCCGCCTTATGCCGATTACTGAGCCAGCCGGCGAGCTAAAAGCAAGCCGCACCGACACCACGACCCCATCGGGCTCGTCCCGATGG
>CAUJKE010000323.1 GCA_963205385.1 Planctomycetota bacterium
CGGCGATGCCTTCCTCCAGCGACGCCTCGCGACCGTCCACACGACAGATCGGGCGCGTGTCATCCTCTGCCTGGCGAAACCAGGCCTCGCCGATAGGGCAAGCATTTTTCACACATGTGACGCGGTTATCGACGACAGTCACGCTAATATCGTCGCACATGCAACCGCACGCGAGGCAAACGGCGTCATCAATTTGCCGCTCGGAAGTGGGTTGCGCCGGAGTGCTCATGCGCATCAGGATACCCGGTGGCGGAGACGCTGGGGAGTGCGGATCCAAGCGGTAGCCAGCCTCGGAGAGTCGTTCGCGGATGCGTGGAAATCGAGATTTCGTCGCAGCCGGCGCCAGCGGCGATTGGAAGCTGGCGACCACCGGTGTTGCCGCCTGGCGCATTGCGGCTACCATGAACGTAGACCAAGGACACCGTTATGTCACGTTGCTTACTACTCCTCGTGGGAATCACGCTCTGCGCCGCGCCTGCGCGCGGCGAGTCGCCTGCGGAGCGGGGCTACAAGTTCCTCACGGAAAAAGCGTATCTGCCGCTCGATTTCGATCAGGCCACGTTCGATAATGTCTGGAAAACCTGGCCGGAGCCGCTCCGCGCCAAGGCGGAAGCGGCGACGGCGGACGAGCGCCGCGCGCTGGCGTTTGAGCGGTATGGACTGACGCCCCGCCTGGACGACCCCACCCGGCCGCTGCAATATGTCGTCAACGAGCGCGGCGAGTGGATTATGAACTGCTTCGCCTGTCACGGGGGAGAAGTCCTGGGGAAGACCGTGCCGGGGTTGCCGAACTCACGCTACGCGCTCGAGACGCTGACCGAAGAGACGCGCGAGACGAAGCTGCTGATGCGCAAGCCGCTGAGCCGGATGGACCTCGGCTACCTGGTGATGCCGCTGGGGACGACCAATGGCACGACCAACGCGGTAATGTTTGGCGTCGCGCTGATGAACTTCCGCGACGCGGACTTGAACCTCGTCAAAGATCGCGGCCCGGCTAAAATGACCCACCACGACATGGACACGCCTGCCTGGTGGCACTTCAAAAAGAAGTCACACCTCTACATCGACGGCTTCGCGGAGAAGGGGAGTCGCGGGCTCATGCAGTTCATGCTGGTGCCGGAAAATAACGCCACCCGGTTCCGTCAATGGGAGCCGGACTTCGAGGATGTGTATGCGTATCTGATGTCGCTCGAACCGCCGAAGTATCCGTTTGCGGTGGATGCCAAACTGGCCGAGCGGGGCGCAGCGGCGTTCAATCGCGTCTGCTCGTCGTGCCACGGAACGTATGGCCAGGAAGAGACGTATCCCGAGAAAATGGTGCCGATCGACACGATTGGAACCGACCGCGCGCGGTTCGACGCGCTATCGGCCGCGCATCGCCAGAGCTATGGCGAAAGCTGGTTCGGACACTACGGCCAGCAGAACACGCTGACGCAGCCTGCTGGCTACGTCGCGCCGCCCCTGGATGGCATTTGGGCCAGCGCGCCGTATTTGCACAACGGCAGCGTACCCACGCTCTGGCATATGCTCCATGTGGACGAGCGCCCGGCCGTCTGGCGACGAACTTCGGTCGCCGATTATGACCGCGAAAAAGTAGGCCTCGTCGTCGAGACTTTTACGGAACTTCCGCCGGATGCGGCAAGCGACAAGCGTCTTCGCCGCGAATATTTTCAAACCAAGGCGTTTGGCAAGAGCGCCGCGGGGCATGAGTTTGTGGAAGAGCTGACGGACGAGGAGAAGGTCGCCGTGCTCGAATATCTCAAGACGTTGTGAGCCTGCATGCTGCGCGCTTCCTATCTCGGTGTGTTTGTCACGTTCGCCAAGAATAGCCTCGTGCGGGACATGACGTTCCGCACCAACTTCATCATCGAGTGCATTTCGTCGCTGTCGTGGATCGCGATGAACTTGGGCTTTTACCTGTTGGTCTTCGCCCACGTCTCGATGATCGGCCCCGAGACTGGCTGGGGGCGGTGGGAATTTTTCGTGTTCTTGGCGACGACGTGGATCGTGAATGCGCTGGTCGAGATGTTGTTCATGAACAACTGCGAGGAGTTTAGCGAACTGATTCGCACCGGCCGCTTGGACTTCGCGCTGCTCAAGCCGATTGATACGCAGTTTTTGGTCTCGCTGCAGCGTATCGAATGGTCGGCGATCCCGAACCTCATCGCCGGCCTGTCGCTCTTGAGCATTAGCCTCTGGCAGTTGACAACGCGGGCGGTCGATCCGATCGCGCTCACGCCGGCTGTGTTTCTGCTCTATCCGCTCTACATCATGTGCGGCGTGACGATCCTGTATAGCCTCATGATTAGCCTGGCGGCGACGAGCATTTGGCTGGGGCGCAATCAATCGCTCTACGACTTTTGGTTCTACATCACCAACTTCTCGCGCTACCCAATGGAGATCTACAGCGGCAGTTTTGGCCTGCCGTTACAAGTCGCCTTCACGTACATATTGCCGGTAATGCTGGTGATTAACGTCCCCGCCCGCGTGCTGGCGCAACCGCTGGGCTACAACGATGCCATGACCTGGCGACTCGGCCTGTTAGCCCCGGTGGCCGCGGCGATCAGTTTGTTCCTGTCGCGCAAAGTGTTCGCGCTGGCGCTCAAGAGTTACCGGAGCGCGAGTAGTTGAGCGCGCACCCACTCATTCCGGTTGAACTTCGCAAACCGGCCTGCTTAGGAGCGGTTCGCGTGTTCGCCGGTTTGCAGAGAGACTAACTCCCGCAGATATTCCGGTGCGAAATCTGCTCCGTTGGGCCATGACAATGTATGACCCACGATTTCAAATTGCCGAAATTTGCCTACGTCGTTGAGCGGTTGAAAAATTGGCCCTGTCAATTTTCCTTCCAGGTCAACAACGCCAGCGAAGCCATCGCTAAACTCCAGGCGAATGCGGTGGCCACTCTGATATTCTGCATTGGTTACGTGCAACATTTTCACTCCAACGGGTCGATCGCGTTCAGAGGGAGCTCCTGGCGCGCGAGTTCCCAATCATGCAGCAATTCGTCTTGGTGCATTGTGTACCAGTCCAGCACAGCACTCAACGCCCGTCTTGGAAATCGGCCATTGACAACTCCTGATTCGATTTCAACGGTAATTTCGTGGTTTCCGTAGTGAGCATGGAAATGCGGCGGTGCATGGTCACGGTAATACATTCGAATAACGATACCGAGAAACCGTGAAATCTCCGGCATAGCATTGTCCAGCGTTCATGAGTGTCAGCGATGGGCAGTGATTTGTCCTCGAAAGTGATTATACTCTAACTTTCCTTACGCTTCGACTCCCGCCTTGAGGCTGCCTGTGTCATCATCGACGGCTGATTCCGTTCCCACGCCGCTATGGCTGTCGTGGCTCCGCTTGTTTCGGATGTCGATGATCTTCACGGCGCTCGCGGATGTGCTAATGGGGTACGTCATCGTCTCCCAGACACTAACGCCGGTGTTGCCATTGGTGTTGTTGCTGCTCGCGTCGGCGGCGCTCTACACGGCCGGCATGGTGCTCAACGATGTGTTCGATGTCGAGCAAGACACCCGCGAACGGCCGCAACGACCGATTCCGAGCGGGCAAATCTCTCTGGCGACGGCGCGGATGGTGGGGGTCGGGCTCTTAGTCGTCGGCGTCGTTCTGGCGTTTGCGGCCGGTTATGTGCCGCCCCGCGCAGCGGCCTACCCGTGGCGGAGCGGCGCGGTGGCCGTGGCGCTCGCGAGTTGCGTGGTGATTTATGACGGTCTCCTCAAGCGGACGCTCGTGGGGCCGCTGTTCATGGGGCTCTGCCGCTTCTTCAATGTCCTGTTGGGCGCGGCGCTCGCGAGCACGCAGGTGGCGGAGACGGCGCAAACCTTGTTTTTTGAACGTGGCCAATTGTTGGTCGCCGCGGCGATCGGCGTGTATGTTCTCGGCATCACGCTCTTCGCCAGAACCGAAGCCAAGCAAAGCAGCCAGCCGCGCCTCATTCAAGCAACCGCGGTCATGGCCTTCGGGATTGTGATCCTGCTCTACGCGCCAAGCACCATTCCGCATGCGCCGCAATTCAATTTCAACGAGATGTACTGGCCAATCCTGCTGCTCGTGCTGGGGCTCTCGGTAGGGAGGCATTGCATCAATGCGATTAGCGATCCGACGCCGATCCACGTGCAAACGGCGGTGAAGTTCGCGCTCCTCTCGATCATCACGTTCGACGCCGCCGTGGCGATGTGGGCAGCCGGACCCGCTTACGCTCTCGGCATCTTCGCGTTGGTCGTGCCGACGATGCTGTTGGGCCGTTTCATTTCGGCGACGTGAGGCGGCGCATGTACCTCGGTTACAACACCAACGGGCTCGCGCATCATCATCCGCTGGACGCCATCGCGCTCCTGGCCGACCTCGGCTATCGCGGTGTCGGCCTGACGATCGACCATCTGCTCTGTAGCCCGTTCGCCGATGACTGGCAGCAGGACGCGGACGACATTCTCGCCGCCCTCACGCGCTACGAAATGCGCTCCGTCATCGAGACCGGCGCGCGGTTCTTGCTGGATCCACGCGTCAAACACGAGCCCACGCTAATGTCGCCTGACCCGGCGCGCCGGTTGATTCGCATTGAGTTCTTGCTCTGGTGCATCGACATCGCCGCGCAACTCGGCAGCGACGCCGTGTCGTTCTGGTCCGGCATCGCGCGCGACCAGCCCAGCGAGCCGCAAGCGTTCGCGCGCCTCGTCGAAAGCCTCCAGCCGATCCTGCACCACGCAGCCGAGCGCAACGTCACGCTCGCGTTCGAACCGGAGCCCGGCATGTTCATCGACAGCATGGCCCGCTACGAGCAGTTGCGCGCGCAGTTGAACGCGCCGCACTTTCAACTCACACTCGACCTCGGTCACTTGCACTGCCAAGGCGAAACCCCCGTCGCCGACTACCTTCGCCGCTTCGCCCCGCAAATCGCCAATATCCATCTCGAGGACATGCGCCGCGGCGTCCACGAGCATCTCATGTTCGGCGAAGGCGAGATGAACTTCGCCGAAATCTTCGCCGCCTTGCGCGAAATCAACTATCAAGGCGGCGTATACGTGGAACTGAGCCGGCATAGTCACGAGGGGCCGGAAGCGGCGCGCCGCGCGATGGCGTTCTTGCGGGAAATCGTTTAACGGCGCGGACCACTCCCGCCCACTCATTCCCTATAATATCCACATAATCAACCACTCTCTCCAGAAACACCCCCCATGAACCACGTCATCATGCTCTCCGTCCCCGGCCTGCGCCAGGCAGACCTGGCGCACATGCCGCGGCTATCACAACTGGCCGCCGGCGGTGAGACCGCCGCGCTTAAGGCGTCGTTTCCCGCGCTCACCTGGCCGGTGCAGGCGAACATGCTGACCGGCAAGTGCGCGAGCGAACATGGCGTCATCGCCAACGGCTTTTACTGGCGCGACAAGCATGAAGTCGAGATGTGGACCGCGTGGAACGACAAAATCCTCGCCCCGCAAATCTGGGATCTGCTCCATCAACACGACCCAGCGCTGACTAGCGCTGTCTGGTTCCCGATGCTCAGCAAAGGCTGCGGGGCCGATTACATCTGCATGCCCAAGCCGGTGCATAATCCGGATGGCTCCGAGTCGCTCTGGTGCTACACCAGGCCAGAAGACCTCTATGGCCCGCTGCGCGATAAGTACGGCCACTTCCCGCTCAAGCACTTTTGGGGACCGCTGGCGAACATTCAAAGCACGCAGTGGATTTGCGATTCCGCCCAGTACGCCGCGGAACAGTTCAAGCCGCGGTTCTTCTACCTCTACTTGCCGCACCTCGACTACGCCGCGCAAAAGCTCGGCCCCGATAGTCCCGCGGCGCAACAAGCCGTCGTCGATCTGGATGCCGTCATCGGCAAACTGGTTGACAACTTCACCCAAATTTACGGAACCGCGGCACATATCACCTGGCTCGTCGCGAGTGAATATGTCATCACGCCTGTCGATCACGTGACGTATCCCAACCGCGTGTTGCGTGAAGCGGGGTTATTGCAAGTCAAAGACGACGGCGGCGGCGGGGAACTGATCGACTTCGAAGCGAGCCAGGCATGGGCGCTGGCCGATCATCAACTCTCGCACATCTTCGTCAAGGATTTTGATTTCCACCTCGCAGACAAAGTCGCGGCGTTGTTTCGCGGGCAACCGGGGATCGACGAAGTCCTCGTTGGCGATCAACAGGCGAAGTACCGCGTGCAGCACGAGCGGAGCGGCGAGGCGATTCTCATCAGCACGCCTAACAGTTGGCAAGCCTATTACTACTGGCTCGACGACGCCCAAGCGCCCAAGTTCGCCCGCACGGTCGATATTCACCAAAAGCCTGGCTACGACCCGGTCGAACTCCACCTCGACATGGCGACCAAGAGCATCCCGCTGGACGCCACACTCGTCAAAGGCTCGCACGGCGCCCCGGTAAAAACCGACGCCCAGCGCGGCGTCCTGATCGCCTCCCGACCGGGTGTGCTAGGCGGCGACCTGCTCGAAGACTGGGACGTGTGCGGCATCGTGCTGAAGCAATTTGGAATCGAGTAAACCACGCCGTCAAGGCCAACCGATCCAACCACGACCCCATCCGCCTCGTGCGGATGGTGAGTAAGTTGGTAAGCGAAAAGCAAGTCGCACCAACACCCCGACCCCATCGGGCTCGCCCCGATGGTGAGTAAGTCGGTGAGCTAAAAGCAAGACGCACCAGCGCCCCGACCCCACCGGGCTCGCCCCGGTGGTGAAGAAGTCCTTCCGGGCTGCCCACCCCACGCGCCGCCCCTCAGCCCAGCAAAAAACCGACGCACAATCACCTCATGCGTCGGTCAATGCAACAGCCTGGCGTAGCAGCGAAAAACGCTCTACTTCAACTCTTTAATCTCAATATCCTTGAACTGCACCTTCATCGGCGGGCCGGCGTGGAGTTGCAGGGCGAGGATGCCGCTGGATTTGGCTTTGTCTTTTTGGTTGTCGATCACTTCGGCCGTTTGCAGGCCATCGATCTTGTGGATCAAGTGGTTGCCTTTGGCGATGATGACGTAGTCGTTCCAGTCTTCCTTCTTGATCGCTTTGACGATCTCTTCGTTGGTGTTGGGGCCGCTGGTCTCCGTGATCTTGCCGTCCTCGCCAATCACGACCTTTTGCCCGCGCTTGCAGAGAATGCCACGGCCGCGCTCTTCGTACAAAATGCCGCTGAAGGTGTCGCCTGCTTCGAAGTCGGCCTGATAGCCGCCGACGACATGGTCCCCCTTATCTTCGCTGCGGTATTGAATGCCGCTGTTGCCGCCGATGATCTTGTACTTCAGGCGGAGTTCGAAATCGCCGACCTGACTGGGCTTGTAAATAATGAACGTGTTCCCCTTGGTGGGGTTCTCGGCGGTGGTCTGGCCGGTGAGCGCGCCGTCCTTCACGCTCCAAAATTCCGGCTTGCCGTCCCAGCCTTCCAGTGTCTTGCCGTCGAAGATCGACTTGAAGCCGTCGTCGGCGTAACCGGTGGCGGCGGCCAACAGTCCGAGTGCGATTGCGAGTCCGAGTTGCCAAATCTTCCGTTGCATGCGTTTGCCTTTGCGTGAGAGAGGTCAGGTGTGGGTTTCGCCGCCTCAAGTCAGGCGGAGGTGGGAAAGGTGTATTGTAACCGGCCGTCCGCGGTTTGCATCACAATTATGACGGGACAACACGAGCGGCTTGAATATTCTCAACACGTGGCCTGATAACGGTTTGTGTCAATTCTGGCGATCGGCGATCGTCCATTTCAGTCGGGCCAGCGAACCAACGCGGACCTTGTTTCGTACAATCTGGACCGCGGGATTCGCGCGCACGACGCCGCGACCGCTGAAATCCGTGATTCGCTTTCGGAATCTGCGCTTGTCGACGCTGTGGAGAAACACGACGCTGGTTTGGCTCACGCTCGTCAGCGTGGCGCTCGGGGGCGTTGCACCCGTTTTGGCCTGTGTTTGCGGACCCAGCGACAAGACCGCCCCCTGTTGCGCGGCGATGGGATCGGCGTCTAGCTGCTGTGCGACGCATCAATCGCCTGCCTCAGGCGAATTCGCTTCGGCACACAAATCTTGCTGCCAAGACGATTCTCTCGCCGCCCAGCCCTGTGATTGTGCAGGCTGCATCTGCGAGGCGACTCACGCGCCAGCCATTCTCGTCCCCCTGACTGTTGAAGTGTCGCACCGGGACATCGCGCCGGCGCTGCTGCCAGCGTCTTTCGACACCGGGAGCGACGTGCAGTCGTGCGCTCTTGTCGTGGACGCCAATTCGAGGGCGCCTGCACGCCCCGTGCGCGAACTCTTTTGCGTGTGGGTGATTTGAGATTTTCAGGCGAATTCCTGAATTTCTGAAACGGTGGTCGGCAGCGTGTGCTGCGCGACTACGCAAATCACTCTGTTTTCAATTTTCACGCCAAGGGTTTTATGATGTCGATGTTCTTTAGCTTGATCGTGGCTTCGGTGTTGGCTGTTTTCGCGCCGAGCCCCGCTCTGTCTTCGGCCGATTGTTGCTGCGGCGCGAGCTGCGCCTGCGCAGCTTGCGTTTGCACGTCCGATTGCTGCGACACCGGCGATTGCGCTTGTGGTTGCGCTTGCTGCGCTAAGTAACAGCGCGACGTGCTGACAAGCGGATGTTCTCCAGCGCCCCCGGTGGCTCAACCACTGGGGGCGTTTTGATTGCGCATGCAGCGGCTGGCAGCTTTCCGCGTTTGGAACCTTCGACATTTGAGTTTGCGTTGGCTTTCGATGCGCTGCTCCGCCGGACGCCTGCTCCTCTGTTCTCGGCGCGCGAGCCCTCGTAAACTAGCGGCATGAGTTTCTGGACGTTGGTCTATCGCAGTTTGTTGTTCTATCGCCGCACGCATTTCGCGGTAGCGCTGGGGGTCGCGGCGGCGACGGCCGTGCTGACCGGCGCGCTGGTGGTGGGAAGTTCGGTGCGCGGCAGCTTGCGCGCGCTCACGCTCGAGCGGCTCGGCCGGATCGACGAAGTCGTCGTCACCGACCGCTTCTTTCGCGCCCAACTGGCCAACGAACTAGCGCAGACGCAGGCGTTCACCGCTAACTACTCGGCCATTGCTCCGGTCATCCTCTTTCCCAGCGTGACCATTGGCCAGGCCGAGGGGCCGGACCGCCGGCACGTGGGAAATGTACTGGCCATTGGCTGCGATGCCTCGTTTTGGGAACTGGGGGCGCCCAGCGCTGGCAACGATGTTCGTCCGGAAGTCCTGCCCGGCAAGGACGAGATCGTGCTCAACGCGCCGCTGGCGGAAGCGCTCGGCGTGGCGGTGGGTGACAAGGTGACGTTGCGGCTCCCGGCGGCCAATGAAGTTCCCGCGGATAGCCCGCTGGGCCGCAAGAGCGAGCGCGTGGCCAGCGCGCCGAACTTGACCGTCACGGCGATCATCCCCGCGCAAGGCTTGGGGCAATTTGCGCTGCGGCCGAATCAAACCGCGCCGCGGAACTGTTACGTCGCGACCGAAACGTTGCAGCGCGTGCTCAAGGAAGAAGGCCAGGTCAATGCACTGCTGATTGCGGGCAAGTCGGTCAGCGTTCCGCCTGGCAAGGAAGCTTCGGCGGCGCTCGCCGCGGCGCTCGCGCCGACGCTGGCAGACTTTGGCGTTCGCATCGAGCGCATCACCCGCACCTTCAAGCCGCAGAACGACAACGCGGAGCAAGATGCGGAGCAAGTCGCCCCGCGCACGATTTACGATTATTATCACATCACGACCAACCGCATGATCTTCTCACCGGCGGCCGCCCGCGCCATCCGTGAAGGGGCCGGCGAGCTGCCGCTGCAACCGGTGCTCACCTATCTCGCCAATACGATCGCGCTGGCGGAACCACCCGGCGACGGTCAATCCGGCGTGCCGTATTCCACGATCACGGCCGTCGATTCCCTCCCCCGCATCGGCCCGCTGCTCGACAAGCAAGGCCAGCCGATCGCGCTCGCGGTCGACGAAATCTCGCTCAATTCCTGGACCGCGGACAGTCTCGGCGCCAAGCTTGGGGACGTGCTTCGCGTGGACTATTTTGCTCCCGAAACCACGCATGGCGCGGCGGTTCAGACCAGCGCCACATTCAAGCTGGCGGCGATCCTGCCGCTCACCGAACCGGTCTCTGGCTACAGTCGTCGCGGACCGCCGGAGTATGACCAGCCGCCGACGCTGCTCAACGATCCCGATCTCACGCCGGTCGTGCAGGGGATTACCGATCAAGATTCCATCAACGATTGGGATCCGCCGTTCCCGTTTGATCAAAGCCGCATTCGCCCCGAGGACGACACCTATTGGCAAAACCATCGCACCACCCCCAAGGCATTCATCTCGCTGGCCGCCGGGGAAAAACTTTGGGGGAGTCGGTTTGGCGATGTCACGTCGTTTCGCATTCCCGCGGACTCCGTCCCCGATCTGAACAAGCTGCGCGAACAGATCCTGCACGCCTTGCAAGCCCATCAAGAAGAACTCGGCTTTCGCTTCTTGCCGGTGAAGCGGCAAGGCTTAGAAGCTTCGAGCGGCGCGACGCCGTTCGATGTGCTGTTTCTGTTTCTCAGCTTCTTCATCATCGCCGCCGCACTGATGCTTGTTTCCGTGCTGTTCAAGCTCGGTGTCGATCAGCGTCTGCGCGAACTCGGCACATTGCTCGCGCTCGGCTGGGAGCGCCGCCGCGCCGGGTGGGCGTTGTTGTCTGAAGGGGTGTTGGTCTCCGTGGTGGGAAGTCTGCTAGGCATCGTGATTGGCGTTGGCTACGCGTGGCTGATGATTACCGGCCTGAAGACCTGGTGGGTCGGTGCAATCACCACGCCGTTCTTGTCGCTGCATGTGACCTGGCCGAGCCTGGCGATTGGGTTTTTTAGCGGCGCGCTGGTTTCGATGCTGACGATTGCCTGGAGTTTGCGGCAACTTCGCGGCGTCGCGACGCGGCAACTACTCGGCGGGCGCGTCGGCGTTGAGGCGGTCGCTGGCCGGCGGTCGTGGCTTGTGATCGCGCTCGCCCTGGCGCTGTTTGTAACGGCGCTCGCGCTGGCGCTGCTCGCGACCACGCTGGGGGGCGAAGCGCAGGCGGGCGCGTTTGTCGGCGGCGGCGCGGCGGTCCTCACCGGCATTCTGCTGGTGGTCTGGAACGCGCTCCGCGCCCCGCGCGAGACCAGCGTCGCCAGCGCCGCGCGGCTCGACCTGAACCGCCTGGCATGGGGCACGGCGCAGCGCAACCCCGCGCGCAGCACGCTCACCATCGGCCTCATGGCGGCGGCGACCTTTCTCATCGTTTCGATGAGCGCTTTCCGGCTCGACCCCACGCTGTCCGGCGCCG
>CAUJKE010000324.1 GCA_963205385.1 Planctomycetota bacterium
AGCTCCGTCGCGGCCGGGATGTCGATCGCATCGTAGCCGACGCCCATGCGGGCAATCACGCGCAAGGGGTGACGCGATAACAGCGCGCGCGACATCGTCTCGGTGCTCGCCAAGATCGCGTCGACGCCGTCTAGCAACGGCTCGAGCTCGCCGGGACGCACCGTATCGACATCCCCCGGCGGATACACGACGTCCATCCCGCCGGCTGTGAGAATCTCGGCAAACGGCGCCGCCTGGCGGCGTAACAGGTGCGGCGTAACTAAGACACGAGGCATGGCGTCTTCCCTAACGATGGCTGGAAATTCTGGAGCGCACGCGGGGCGAACACGTTCGCCGGCGGCCAACTACCGCTTGCGGAGAATGACCTCCGACTCCAGCGTTTCCTGGCCGCGCGTGAACTTCACCTTCACCTTGTCGCCGGGCTTGTACTTCATCAGAGCGCTTTGGAAGTCCTCGATGCCGCTGATCTTGCTCTCGCCGAAACCGATGATCACATCGCCCCCCTTGAGCCCCGCCTTGGCCGCCGGCCCCTCAGGCGCAACACCGGAAAGGGCGACCCCTTCCGCTTCACTGGCGAAATCGGGAATGCTGCCAAAGTATGGCCGCTCGCTCGCTCCGTCGCTCGTGTCCGTAATCGACTCTTGTTTCTTGTTCTCCACGTAGGTCGGCCTGGCGTCCGTGTCAGCCACGTGCGCGACGATGTCCGTCGTCAGATCGACAATCCGCCGCATGCCATCGATGTTCAGCTTGTCGGCGTCGTCGCTTGGGCGATGATAATCGGCATGCGTCCCGGTGAACAGGTGCAACACGGGAATCTGCTTCGCATAGAACGACGCGTGGTCGCTGGGACCAAACCCGCCCGGCTTGCGGGTGATCTTGAACTCGTAACGCTTGTTCAAGTCATCCAGCAACGGATCGAACTCTTTCGCGGTGCCGGTGCCGTAAATGATCAGCTTGTTGTCTTGCAGGCGGCCAACCATATCCAGGTTGATCATCGCCACGGTCTTGCTCAGCGGAAATTTCGGCTCGCGCACATAGTGGGCGCTTCCGAGCAAGCCGCGCTCTTCACCTGTAAACGCGATGAAGACGATCCGCCGCGCCGGCTTGTGGTCCGCAGTAGCCAGACGGCGCGCGATCTCCAGCAGCGCGGCGGTGCCGGAAGCGTTGTCGTCCGCGCCGTTGTGGATCTCCGAGGTCCAAGGCGCCAGCGAACCATAGCCGCCAAAACCTAAGTGATCGTAGTGCGCGCCGACAATGACCGTCTCATCCGCATGAGGCCCTGCGCCTTCCAGCACAGCCACGACATTCTTCACTTCCGCCCGCTTGTGCACAATGGAAGTTTCGCCCCGGGCGGTCCAGCCAGGAAGTTCCGCGCTGCGGGGCTTCAGGTCGCTATCGATTTCCGCTTCGAGCGTGGCGAGGTCTTTGCCGAGCGCGGCTTTCAAGACGATGTCGATTTTCTCGCGACTGCAGAATAGCACCGGCAGTTTGCGGTGGCTGCTTTCCGCGCCGGCGCCTTGAAACTCGAGCAGCTTGTCGGTATCCAGCCCCAGTCGTTCCCCAAGCTCTTGAATTTGCTGCGAAAGCTGCACGACCTCCTGGCGGTACTTGGCGATCGCTTCAGGCGAAGGCTCGGCTTGCTGGGAATATTCGGTTTGAGTCTGAGCGAGCTTTTCGATGAGCGACTGCAGCGTTTTCTGATCGGCCTGGGCCCGTGAACTGAGTTCCAAACCGTCGTTGACAAAAATAATCGCGGCGACGCCATGTTCGTTGGCGTTCGCAATCTTGCGATTAAAGAGCGCGTGCGGAGAAGGCTGCTTGCCGTTGAACTTGCTATTTTCGTTGGTCTGTTCTGGTTCTTTCCGAATGATAATCGCAACTTTGCCTTTCGCGTCGATCGCGGCGTAGTCGTCGTAGTCCAGGTCTTGCGCGGTGATGCCATATCCGGCAAAAACGAGCGGGGCGTCGAACGCGTGCGATCCGCCGGCGGCGAGCGGGTTGAAATCCTTCCCAAGTTCGAGCGCCCAGATGCGCGGTTCGCTGCCGCCTGCGACCGGGGGCCCGGCGAGCGTCAATCGATTCTGCTCCTTCGGACCCAGTTCGCTACTGGTGTTGATCTCAAACGACTGGAACGGCGTCCCGTTGAAGGAATCCACCTTGAGCCCCAGCGCGGCGAACTGCTGGGCCAGATAGTCGGCCGCCTTGTTGAGCCCCTCCGTGCCGACGCCGCGTCCTTCCAGCTCGTCGGACGCCAAATATTTCACGCTCTCACTCAGACGATGCATCGATTCAGCGTGATCAGCCGCGCGCAAGCCGGCGGCAAGCGAAACCAACAGAACGAATCCGACAAGCGAACGATACCAGCGGTGAGCCATGGAAAAATACCTGAACGAAAGGAGAGTTCGCTAGCAACCTCTGCCAGCGTTGGCGGGCATGCATCTACCAGGAGGGTGGGCCTTCTACGATTGTTTCGCAGGCGCGGCTCCGCGTCAATCATAAACCAAAGGTTCCCAGCTTGCGTATTTACTACTTAGCTACGGAGTAGTCGGCGGGAAAGTTCCCTCCGCACGCCCTGGAGCCCTACCGTTAGGGGCGGTGACTTGATCTAATTTGCGGAACTCCTTTTGACATAATCCGGCCTGCCCGCTACGATCCCCAGCCCACCGAAAACCAACTTCACACAAGGAGGTGTGTCGTGCCAACCTATTCGCCCCCAACTCGCAGTGTTTTGATCGTGGATGGCTCATCCGATTCGCGTGAGGTGCTGCGCGCCGTGCTCGAATTGCGCGGCTGGAACATTATCGAGGCCGACGGCACGGTCGCCGGTCTGGAAATGGCCGACGCGCTCCACCCCGACGTGATCCTGCTCGATACCGACACCCAGGCGGCGGACGACGCCGCGGTGCAAGCGAGCTTCGACGATGCCTCGCGAAGAAATAACGCCTCGCTGGTGGTGATCGGTCAGGCAAGATTTAACGGCGTCGATTCCCACCATCGCATCGTTGCGAAGCCCTACCATTACGGACCGCTGATTCGTACAATCGATGAATTGTCGGCGCGCGTGCTGGCGAAAGCGTCGTAGTGCGTGGACTCCGCCCCGTGCGAGTCTGTGGCGCGGCAACGTGCCTCGTGTTCGCGCCGCCGCCGAGAGTGGACTGACCGCTGGGTCCGGCGCGCTCGGATCTTCTCTCGCGCACAAGGCCAGCGCGGTTCGGCGTCGAATCGCACTTGGAGGGGGACGACTTGGCTTCTCTGTTTGTCATTCAAGGACGCGATCAAGGCAAGCGTTTCGACTTGAGCGACGCATTGCTGAGCGTGGGGCGTGAAGCCACCAATGCGATTCAATTGCACGACACCGAAGTCTCGCGCCGCCACGCGGAACTGCGCCGCGAAAACGACACCGGCCAGGTCTTGCTCACCGACTTGGGGAGTTCCAACGGCAGTTTCGTCAACAGTGAACCTGTCCAGCGGCGCATTCTCAAGAGCGGAGACCGCGTGCAATTCGGCCGGACGCTGATGCTCTTTACCGACGACCAAGGCGGTTCGAACGTCATGGATGCCGTCGACATCGTCGGCCAACACCTCCGCGAGAGCGGTTCGCGGATCGTCAAATCGATCAGCCAGCTCGAGGGAAGCCAGATCTTCGGCGGGCAAACGTCCGGCGAGAGTCCGTGGCTCGCGCGCGCCCGCAGTAACTTGCAAGTCATGTACCGCACGGCGCTCGCTGTGAGCCATACGCTCGATATCGAACAACTCCTCGACCGCATCCTGGAGCTGATCTTCGAGTGGGTCGAGGCGGACCGCGGCTGCATCATGGTCGTCGATCGCGAAACCGACGAGCTCACCCCGCTGGTGCGCCGCAATCGCAAAGGCGTCAACGACGAAGAGCGGATGCTCATCAGTCGCACGATTCTCGACTATGTCATGCAAAACAAGGAAGGCGTGCTCACGAGTGACGCCCGCGACGACCAGCGCTTCGACCCTTCCGGCAGCATCGTGAAGATGGGGGTGCGGGAAGCAATTTGCGTGCCGATGCAAGGGCGATACGGTATCGTCGGCGTGATTTACATCGATACGTTCACGCCTCCGGGGCGCATGCTCGCGCACCATACCAACCGCTTTAGCGAAGAGCATCTCAAACTCATGATCGCCATTGGCCATCAGGCGGCGCTCGCGGTGGAGGATACGTCGTACTATTCGGCGATGGTGCAGGCCGAGCGGCTCGCGGCCATGGGCCAAACGATCGCCACGCTTTCGCATCATGTAAAGAACATCCTGCAAGGCATTCGCGGCGGCAGTTACCTGATCGAGGAAGGCCTCAAGATCAGTGATTTCAACGTTGTTCGCAAAGGCTGGGGCATCGTCGATAAGAATCAGGAAAAGATCTCGAACCTCGTCATGGACATGCTCACGTTCAGCAAGGAACGCCAGCCAGACATGACACCGGCACTGCTCAACGACACGGTAGCGGATGTCGTCGAACTCATGCAAACCCGCGCGCGCGACGTCGGCGTGACCCTGACCTACGAACCGCAAGTCGATCTTCCCGAACTGCTCCTCGATCCCGATGCGCTGCACCGCGCGATCCTCAACGTCGTCACCAACGCTATCGATGCCTGCGAAAAGCTGCCCTCTGGCCAGGTCGCGGTCTCCACGGTCTACCAACCGGAGGAGAGCCTCGTGCAGATCATCGTCGCCGACAATGGCGAAGGAATCTCGCCTGAGGACATCAAGCGGATCTTCAACGTGTTTGAATCGCGCAAGGGCGCCCGCGGCACCGGGCTGGGCTTGCCGGTGAGTCAAAAAATTCTGCGCGAGCATGGCGGCGAAATTACGATTGAGAGCGCCCCCGGCGAAGGAAGTCGCTTCATCTTGAGCATCCCCGCAACGATCCCCGAGCAAAGCCTCGGCACCGGCTTCCTGCCGCCTGAGTAGACGAACGGCCAGTATTTGTCGGCCTCTGTCGATAATCCAGCTTGGATTGTGCGGGCTCCCGTCACCTGAGTTCAACTTCGGGCCAGCGTCACCGCGGTGCCGTATGCGAGCACTTCCGTCGAACCTTGCATGAACTCGGTGGCGTCATATCGCATGCCGATGATGGCATCCGCACCGATCTGCTCGGCGTGCAAAAGCATGATCCCATACGCATGTTCGCGCGCCTCTTCGCAGACGGAAACGTATTCGGGAATGTTTCCGCCGCCGATCGAACGCAGGCCACCGACGATTCCACGAGCAATGCCCGTCGAGCGGACCACGATCCCGCGCACGACCCCGAGATAGCTCGCGATTGTGTAGCCGCAAACGTCGTTTCCGGTGGTGACAATGATGTTCTTCATGGCGAAGGCCTGGTGGTGGGAGTCTTGTAGATTCGTCGCGGACGCTCAAAGGTGTTCGCTCGACGTAGCCAAATCTTAGCTTGTGGCCCGCACCGTCCAAGAACTTCTCAGCGGATGTTGTTACCTGCTCGAAGCCAGTTCGGAGGTGTTCCTTTCCCTTGGAGGAATCGCAACGGGAACGATTTCAACCTAATGCCAGACAAAACACAAGGCGGGCGGTTCGCGACGATGCTCCCCTCCTCGTATGGTTCTTGGCGAATTCGCCATGGGATTTTAGACTAATGGACTCGCTGGCCGCGCTCCACTGACATGCTGCGCGCCGGCCCCCTTTCTTTCTCGAAATGACTTCGCAGGTACGCCCATGTCCGACACCCTCTCCCGCCCGCCGCAACAGCATACCCCGTTCAAACGCGTCGCCATCTTGTTCGCAGGCGGACCCGCGCCAGGGGCGAATGCAGTGATTTCCACGGCGGCCGTGTCGTTCTTGCGGCAGGGGATCGAGGTGCTCGGCATTCAGCACGGCTACTCGCACCTGGCCGACTACTCGCCGGAAAATCCGCTGGAGCAAGGGAAAGCCTATGCGATTCTGGACCACGCGGCGCTCAAACGCACGCGCAGCGCCCAAGGCATTTTGATTGGCACCGCGCGCACCAACCCCGGCAAGAATGTGTCGCATCCCGATCATCTCCGCGACGCCAAACTCTCCGCGCCGCTCCGCCGCGTGTACGACGCGCTTTGTTCGCTGGGGGTCGATGCACTGATTTCGATCGGCGGCGACGACACGTTGAAAACGGCAAACAAGTTCAAGATGTTTCAAGACCTGATGCCGGCCGGGTCCAAGAAGATCCCAATCGTGCACTTGCCCAAGACGATCGACAACGACTATAGCGGCATCGACTTCACGTTCGGCTACTTCACCGCCGTGGAAACGCTTGCAGGCGAGATTCGCAACTTGCTCTACGACGCCGAAGCGAGCGACGCCTACTTCCTGACCGAAACGATGGGCCGCAGCGCTGGTTGGCTCGCCTATGGGGCCGCAATCGCCGGCGAGGCGAGCCTGGCGGTGAGCGTCGAGGATGTGCATGGCGACTACCGTCTGGAAGAAGAGGTGGTGGAACCCGTGACCGGAGAGAGGTTGACCCGCGCGGTGATGAACGTCGACAAGATTGTCAACCGGATCGTCAAAACCATGCTCGCTCGTGACAAGGAAGGGAAGGAGTTTGGCGTGATCGTGATGGCGGAAGGGCTCGCCGAGTATCTCCCTATGAAGTATCTGGAAGGCGTGCCGCGCGACGATCACGGCCACATTTCCATCTCGCACATCAACCTCGGCCGCATGTTCGCCAAGCTGGTCGCAGACGCCTACGCCAAAGCCTCCGGCAAGAAACGCAAAGTCACCGGCTTGCAGCTCGGTTACGAATCCCGCTGTGCCAAGCCACACGCTTTCGATGTGATGCTCGGCAGCCAGTTAGGCGTCGGCGCGTATCGCGCGCTCGTCGAGGATGGACGCAACGGCGTGATGGTCTCGGTCAGCGGCCAACTGGACCTGCAATACGTACCGTTCGATACGCTCATCGATCCCGAAACACTCGTCACCAAAGTCCGGTTTATCGAACGCGGCAGCGATTTCCATCGGCTGGCGCGGTTCTTGGAAACGTACGTGAACGATTGAGCCACGCTTCGGCACGTGAAATTCTGAACCAACCCGACGAAGACGGCTTTACCACGCTACCGGCACGAAGGAGAAGTAGGAGAAGAACCAGCGAGAGTGAGCGTAAAAGCCCCCGGCGAATCGCTGACGCGATAATTGCGCAGAGGGGCTAGAAATCGACGTTATTGGTGGGGAGTGGTGATCGGTTGCATGGTTGAAAACGGAGGTATTCAAGGCCGTTCACGGTCCTTCCTCCGCCGGCAGAAGGCCGCTAATAATTTCGTCCACCAGAGAGGATTTCTCACGCGGTAGCCTCGCGAAGCTTGCAAGGCTGTGAGCGATGGCACTTACGGTGGGCCACATTCCCCCGCTCACACAATTCGGGTCGGCTTATGCGGCGCTACTCGTGACGGAGGGCTTCGATGGGGTCCATGCGGGCGGCGCGGATTGCCGGGTAGATGCCGAAGATGACGCCGACGGCGACGGAGATGCCGAACGCGATCGGGATCGAGATGGGGACGATGATCGGTTGCACCTTGCGGGCGACTTCCGGCAGGTTCTGCATGAATTCGGGAACGAGCCAGTGCCCTAAATACCGCACCCATTCGATCGTGACGGGGCAGATTAGCCCGCCGATGACGCCACAAGCGCCGCCGACGATGCTGAGCACGACCGTCTCCACCAGAAACTGGCTGATGATGTCGTCCCGCCGCGCGCCGAGCGCCCGGCGAATGCCGATTTCCCGCGTCCGCTCGGTCACGGTCGCCAGCATAATGTTCATGATGCCGATGCCGCCAACCAGGAGTGAAATGGCGGCGATCAGTCCCATGAAGACCATGAACATCAGCCGCGTGGTCCGCGCTTGTTCGAGCAGTTCCAGCGGCACCACAATCGCAATATCGCGCGTGCGGTCGTGATTGCTAAGCGTTTGCTTGATCAGGTCCGCCGTGCGGAGCACGTGCTTGGGATCGTCCACCTGCAGTGTGATTTGTGTCAACTGGACATCTTCGGCTTCAAAAGAACCGCTGCGGCGGGTCACGACCAGGTCGCTGAAGCGCGTTTCCATCGTCGTGATCGGGATGTAGACGTCGTTATCAAACGATTGCGAATCGAGCGACCCGCCAATCGCCGCCGTGGCGCCGCGCGGCTGCATCACCCCGACGACGCGATAAAAGTCCATGCTCTCAGGCAGGTAAATCGTGCGGCCGAGCGGATCTTCGTGTCGAAACAAGCGTTCCGCGAGATCGTAGGCCAACACGCAGACGTTCATGTGCTGGCGCATTTCTGGATCGGTCAGAAAATGGCCGCTAAAGACGCTTAATCGAGTCAACTCCGCGTATTCCGGCGTGCAGCCGACGAGTCGCCCATCGACCGAGCGGTCTTGATATTGAAACTGCCGCCGGAGTTCGCGAATGCGCACGGCGTTGGAAATGGTGTCGATGGTTTCGCTCAACCGCCCAAAGTCCTGCCGCGTCAGCCCATATTTCAGCGGCGCGCGGGTCGATTGCGGGACCGTATCACTGGGCGGTTTCACCGTGCGGACAATGATGTTGGTCGCGCCCAGGCTCTCAATCTGCTTCTGCGCTTCCTGGCTGATCCCCTCGCCGATCGCCAATAACCAAATCACGCTGGACACACCGATGAAGATCCCCAGCACGGTCAACCCCGAGCGGAGTGGATGCAAGAGCAAGCTCTTGATACCGAGAATCCAAGTGCGTAACCACAACATGTGCGTGAAAAAATCTCACTACGAGGCAGGCATGGCAAATAGGGCGCGCTCGGTGTTGAGGACGTCGGTCTGAATCAAACCGTCGCGCAAGCGAATGATCCGTTTGGCATGCACCGAGACTTCGTCTTCGTGCGTCACCATGATGATCGTCTTGCCTTCTTCCGCATTGAGCCGCTCGAACAACGTCAAAATCTCCTCGGCCGTGCGCGTGTCCAGGTTGCCGGTGGGCTCGTCGGCCAGGATGTAGTTGGGGTTATTCACCAGACTACGGGCAATGGCGACCCGTTGTTGTTGACCGCCGGAAAGCTGTGTGGGGCGATGTCCCAGACGGTCCGCGAGTCCCACGAGGCTCGCTAATTCGCGACAGCGGGCGCGATCCGCGGCGGTGAGCCGACCTTGGTAGTAGAGCGGTACTTCGATGTTCTCAACCACCGTCAACTGCTGGATCAAATTATACGCTTGGAAGACAAAGCCGATGCGCGAAGCGCGAATGTAGGAGAGTTGGTCGTCCGTCATGCGGGCGACATCATCATCGCCTAAGAACAACGAACCCGCGGAAGGGCGATCCAGGCAGCCGAGCATGTTGAGCAGCGTGCTCTTACCTGAGCCCGACGGGCCCATGATGGCGACGTAATCCCCTTCCGGCACGACAAACGACACCCCGCGCAGCGCGTAGACCGTTTCGCCTTTGAGGTGATAGATCTTTTGCAGATCTTCTACGCGAACCGCCGTCGAGCTCATTCGCCTGCTCCGCGAGGGGAGTTGGGCGCGCCGCCTCCGGCAGGCGGTCCGCCGGCGGAGGCGCGCAATCTGCCGAACGCCGCGGCGAGTTCGCCTTGATCGATGTCGCCATCGCCGTTGGCATCCGCAGTGCCGAGCCGATCGCGGAACGCGGCCGGAATTGCCCCCCATTCAGCCGCCGACAGCTTGCCATTCCCATCGCTATCCAAGCGCGAGAACATCTCCTGCGGCGCACCGCCGCCACGCCGCGGGCCCGTTTCAGGCGGCTTTTCAGCCGGTCCGCCGGATGCAGGCGCCCCAGGTGGACCCGCGGGACCGCCGCTGCTGTTGGCGGCTTGCTGCGCGGGGAACGCGGTGATCGGGTTCGGCTCCAAAATGCCATTCTTGATGAACGAGAAGCGATCCAGGTGTTGGCGCGGGTTGGCTGCGACCGTTTGACCCAGTTGCAAGCCGGACGCGATGCGAATGAATTTGTCGTTCGTCGAAGCGATCTTGATCTCTTGCGGCTCCCACTTCAGGCCATCTTGCAACAAGCAGTACGTCTTGCCTGCATGTTCGATGACCGATTGCACGGGGACTTGCAAGGCTTCTGGGACTTGCTCGACATGAATGTTGACTTCGGCCGTCAGACCGGTGCGAATTGTCGGGGGCGGATTGAGAATCGCGATCTCAGTGGCATACTGCTTGACGCTGGAAGCAAACCAACTGGACGGTTCGGCAAACGTACTGACCCGCGTGACGCGACCGGCCAGCTTCAAATCGCCCAGGGCATCAATGCGAATGGTGACCGGCTGGCCGACTTTCACATTCGTAATCCGCGACTCGTTAATCTTGGCCCGCACCTGCATGTTCTTGGAGTCCGGCATTTGAAGGATGGTCTGGCCCTCGCGGACCATCGAACCAGGCTCGACCAGGAACTCGCGTTCGCCGCGACTGCTCGTGACGTTGGCATACACGACCTGGCCATCCTGCGGAGCCTGAATGGTGCAGTGCTCCACCTGTAATTCGACTTCGTCCAGTTTCTTGAGCTCCAGCTTGTAGCTCTCCTCCTCAGCATCCCACTTCGCCTTGGCCGAGGCGATATCGGCTTCGAGCGTGCGGAGCGTCTTTTCGCGGGTGTAATTTTCGAGCACAAACAGTTTGCGCTGCGCCAGATCAAGCTCGTTCTTCGCCTTATCAACGGCGAAACGATCCGCTTCCAACTGCAGCGGCGTCACGTAGCCTTTGGTCGCGAGGCGTTCGCTGAACTTGGCGTATTGCTCGGCGCGGCGGAGCGTCTCCTCGGCAATGAAAATCTCGCTTTGAATCGTCTGCTTCTCTTGCAGGTACGTCCCCTCTAAATATTCGGTGCGCGCAATCACCGCCGCTTGATACGTGTTTTCCGCCTGCACCTTAATCGCCAGGCTGGTGTTGCAGGCAATTTTTTGTGAATCGCGTTCTTGCTCCAGGCCGGACGAGTCGAGCTTGACTAACACGTCCCCCTCTTTAACGATCGTTCCCTCGGGAATGACCCACAAAAGTTGCATCCCGCTCGTGTTGCGCGACTTCACGCTACTCTTGATCTCGACCTTGTCCGAACTCTCGACCTCCCCCTGCTCGATCACCGATTGCTCGAACGACGCTTGAATGACCTTGGTGGTCAGCGGATCGGAAAGGTTGTCGCCGCGCCGATTGCCTAAGAAGTACCACACGCCGGCGCCTACACAGGCCGCAACCACCAGAGTCGCGATGACGTAGGTGCGCACGCGCCCCCGACGGCAATCTCGCAGGCGGCGCGACGTGAAGAAACATTGCATGGTGGGGAGTCCTGCCAGGGGAAGGCGAAGGGAAGGACCGGAGACAGCGAACACCTCCGATGCCAGCGCGCTAAGGCTAGCCGCAGCATTCTATCCAAAACAGGCGTCGGTGTCACGCAAATTCCGTCGCGGTGAAGCGTCATCCGCGCTTCGGTCGCGTCGCGCAACCTATGCATTCGTAACAGATTACGGCCAGCGACAACGAAAACGCTTCGGCATGCGCGCAGCGGCTCTACAAGCCGCAGAAATTCCGCGCGAGCAGCCCATAAAAGGAGAAACCCACCACGGCGAAGCAGGTTCCGATAAAACCCGCAAATTGCGGAAATCACGGCGCCGTCGTGGCATGAATGTCATTACGCAGGTTTTGACAATCGCGATCGCGATAAGACCCCATCCGGCTCGTCCCGATGGTGAATCAGTCTCTCCGCTCGCGAACGAAACAGCGTCGAAATGATTCGTGTGACTCGCAGTTCAATTTTCAGGCAGCGGCTCGGGCAGCGGTTCTGGCGGCGAGAGGGCCGGGTCGACGTCTTCACCTGGGGGAAGGTCTTCGTATAAGAGTCCCGGTTCGAGCTGCGCGTCGTCGGCTTGCTTGACGACGCCGTAGTTCTCGTCGATCTTGCCGGGATCGATCCAGATGCCGCGCTGGTCAAGCTGCATGGTCCCCAAGTCCAGGTCGAGATTCCGGCGCTGCACCTCGTAATTCACCCACACGCTGAGAAAGTCGTTTTGCACGTTGAGCAAGTCCGATAGCGCCGAGACCAGGTCGCGGGCGGTTGTGTTGTTGAAGACCTGCTCCACGCCTGGCTTGGGCGGTTCTTGCAACCGCAATCGCGTGAGTTCCACCTGTCCCACGGCCACATGCACAGCCGCGCGGCGGAGTTCGAAGTTGATCTGATTCAGTTCGATGACGCGGATTTCATCGCGGAGGACGCGCTTGATCGTATCCTCGAAATTGTAATAGCTCCGGCGAGCCTGTTGATATTCGATGAGCGACTGGCGGTACGTGTTGCGTTCCGAGAGCCGCGTCAGAGGCGAATCGAATTGCAGACCTGCGCGAAGCCGCCCCGTATTCCCGTTCAAATTCAAGGGATTATTGCCGGTGTTGCTGATGTCGCCGCTGAAGATCACGTCCAGATCGCTCTCCAAATTATCGGCGGTGAATTCAATCAACCGCCACGAATCGACGAGCGACGCCCTGGCGTTCATCCAGTCCAAGCGGTTCTCGCGCGCCACCTCGATCGCTCGCGTGGACGAGATCTCGACCTCCGGCAGCGAGACGCTTTCCGTCCGCGCGCGGGCTTGCACGAGCGTCAGTTCGAGCACCGTCGCCGAGAGGTCCGTCAAGTGGCCGGGAATTTCGAGCAGCAGCTTCTGGTTCAACTCTTCCAGCAACTTGCGCGGTTCAAGCTGCGCGCCGTTGGCCAGCAGACCATCGAGGTTTTCGACAAAACCCTGGTGAATTTGCTCATAGCCGCTGGCGCGGGTCACGACTTCCGCCAGGACGGAGCGGAGTTGCTGGGGCATCCCTTTGAGTCGCGGCACGTTGAAAATCTCGGGGTCGATTGTGGCCGGGCCATAGTCGTTGCCCTGCGCGGCCCTTTCCTGGGCTTCCTTGATGCGCGCGCTAAGGCGTTCGATGTCGGCCAGGCGTCCCGGCATGGCGCGTTCGAGTTCGGCGATGTCCGCTTTAGCGCGAGCCAGGTTTTCGACCATCAGTTGGCGGCGGATCCGCTCCGCCGTCACCACGAACGCGCGAATCGCCTTGAGCTGGCGCTCCAATTCAGGAGACCAGGCGATCGTCGCCATGTCCCCTTCGCCTTGAACTTGCGTCTCGATCGCGGCCAGTTGACGTCCCAGGTCGATTTGCAATTGGGACACGTCGTTTTGCAACGGGATGACCGCCTCGTCGATGATATTGAAACGTTCGAGAATGTTGTCCTCGATGCGGACATCGAGCGTCGGCGGCAGGCCAATGGCTTGCTTGTATTGATCGAGCGAACTCAAATAGCCGGTGCGATTATTGAGGAGCTGGCTTTGGGCGTTGTACAGCGCTTGCCGCGCGAGTTCGACCTGAAAGAAGTCGATGCGGCCAGCGTCGTAAAACGCTTCAAGTTGCGCCAGACTGCTGCGCAGCGCCGCGATATTCGCTTCCTGGTTGCGGATGTTTTGCTGGCGCTGCAAGAGGCCCAAGTAGCCGCCGGCTTGCCCGGCGCCAGCCCCGCCGGTGACGCCGGCAATGCCTGCGGTGATTTGACTCCCGGTGGCGACGGTGCCGAAGCCGCTGCCGCCGACGCCGGAAAAGCCTTCCAAACCGGCGCCAAACACACCGCCGCGGCGTTGCGGTCCGGCGCCTGCATTTCGCCCGGTCATCGTGTCCGTATAAAACTCCTGGCGATAGCGTTGCATGGCGCGGACGTTGGCCAGCAGCGTGCGCTCGGAGAGCGTCAAGCGTTCCAGCACGCGATCCCGCCCTCCGCCGCGCAACAACGGTTGCACCAGCGCGAAGTCGAGCAGCGTGTTCGCGCTCTGCGTGTCGGGGCCAGAAAATTGCCAGACCATCGCATTTGCCAGCCCCACGACATACTCGCCGCCGGTCGAGGTCAACCGGTTCACACGGAAGCCCTGCGTTGCGGGAAACGTCCCGGTCGAGAGCACACTGCGCGAATTGCCGGCTCCGCCTCGTTCGGGGCCATCCGCCGTATAAAATGCTTGCCAACCGGCGAAGAATTGCGCATCGAACCGGAACCGCTCAAACGTCACGTCGAGCGCCGACAGGTACAACTCTTCGAGTTGTGTTTGGTAATTGCGCGATTGCAGCCGCGCCATTTCGACGGCCCCGTCGGCGTCGAGCACGAGCACGCCGTCTTGGTTCAGTGGCAAGTACGACATCCAGTCGGGATTTTCGACAAACGGCGTATCGCCGTTGGCATGCCACCAGGGATAGCCGTTCTTGCCGTCCACGCGTTTCATGTAGGCATGTGAATTAGGATCGTCCGGCGGCATCGGTTCGTGATCGGGATCGTACGGATCGTAGAACCGCGCGCGTGGGTTGGGGTACACCGAAAAGTCCGGCATCGGCCAATCGGGATTGCACGCCTTTTGCTCCACGAGCGTATAGACCTGCTGGTCGGCTTGCGTGCGGTAGAATGTCCGCGTGCAACCGCCCAGCGCGAGAACCGCCAGCGCCATGACAAGGTGACGAGTCATGCGGCCTCCTGGCTGCGCGGCAGGCTGCGCTGTGCGAGAACCGCGGCAAGCGCCGAGAGCGGCCCGTTCAAGACGGCGTAGCCTTCGGCGACGGGATGCTCCGCGGAGTCCGTGGAACGTTGCGCGAGGTCGTGGGCGAGTTGCACCATCAGCCGCTGGCCGTTGGCGGTGAGTCGCCAGTATTGCCGGCGACGATCGTGCGCGGGGCGGCGGCCGATGAGCAGGTCTTGGGCGCTTAGCCGGTCGACCAGGCCGCTCAACTGCGCCGGCGAAATTCCCACCAAAGTGGCCAGTTCGTGCTGCCCCAAGCCGACACTCGATGCGTCGCAACAGGCCCACAGGATCAGGACTTCGGTGTCGCTAAGCTGATGCGGCGCGGCGAGTTCGGCCAGCGCCTTGCGCAACTGCCGCCCGCACAGCGAGACCGCTTGAACCAGTTCCAGCCAGGCCGTAGCCTCGACTGGCAGCGTGTATCCATCCATGGAATTGGTTTCCTCAGTCCTGTCGGTCTATTCCCTACAACCGTTAAACCGGCGCCGATCCTTCAACCCCTAATAATTCGGGAATAAACGATTCTGACTTAAACGATTCGTACCATTGTGCGGGCGATTCCTGGAAATCTTGACGAAACGTGAGCCCCGCCAAGAACTTACGTCGGCAACTGGGGAATCCTAAATGTTGACACCCTAGGTTGCCTAATTTATCATCAAGGGAGCGAATCCTCGGTCGGGCGTTCCGCGCGCTGCTTCCGCGGACCGCGAACTTGCCGAGTTCGACTCGGACTTGTCTCAGCCTTTAGCACGCGGGCGAAACCTCCCATGGGCGAAAACAACGCGTTGATCGTGCAGATTGGCCTTGGTCTGCTCGTAATCTTCTTCTTCGTGATGATCGCGTTTAGCACGCGCACGTGGCGGTTTGCACATATCTTCTTCCTCGTGCTCTGCTTTATGGGGGCGCTCACGTTTACCGTGTTCGCTGCGATGACGCTCAAGACCCACATGGCCTGGCGAACGGAAGTGAACAAACTCGACGCCGATCTGGAGCAGCAATTGGCTGCCAAAGAGATCATTCAGTTTGGGGACGTGAAGAAGGTTCTCGACCAGGAAGTCAACCTCCGGAGCGTCAAGGCGGAGATCGGCCGCATTTTGATCGATCGCGGCCGCGTCTGGAACAATTGCGTGCCGGGCAATTTTGACGGCATGTCCGTCACCGTGCAGACCGCTCCCCTGAATCCGGCCGACGGTCAGGCGGTGCGGCCCAACAATATCCAACCGCAAGCGGTGCTGCATCTCTTCAAGGAAGTGAATAACGCGGACGGCTTCCGCGTGCCCGGCGCATATCTCGGCGAGTTCTCAGCCACGGCCGTGACCGAGACGAGCGTCACGCTGCAACCCACCATCCCGCTCGACGAACAACAACTCGCCGCGATCAAGACCAACGACTCCCCCGCGTGGATGATTTACGAAATTCTCCCCATCGACGGCCACGAATTCTTCAAGGGAATGAGCCGCGAACAATTGATGGCGCTCATGCCCCAAGGCAACATTCCGCAAGCGACCTACGATGCGATGATCGAAGCCTACGTCCGCAACGGCACGCCGGCATTGCCGGACGATCCGCCGCTGGATGTTTGGGTGAAGGTGAAGTTTGTGAAGAAAAAGTCGGTCGTGGTGGATAGCCCCAATGCGAACATCACCGAATTGAAGTTCTTCGACGCGGATGGCCGCTCGCTCGCCCCCCGCTTGCGACGTGGTGAGACGGTCGAGTTTGAGATCGGCGACACGGCGATTCTCGACAAACAAACCGCCGAACAATGGAATGCCGCCGGCGATGTCGAAGTCCAGGAGTCGATCTTCATGCGGCCGTTGAACGATTACGCTTTGATCTATCACAACCTGTTTCGAGATCGCGAGACTTTACGCCAAAATATTGACATCGTGACGCGCGACACCCAGTCGCTCCAGGAATCCGCCAAACTCTGCGCGGCCCAAATCCAGGTGCGCAAGGCCGAACAGGCCAAGCTGGAAGCGGACCTGGAGCAATTTCAGACTGAGCAGAAGCAACTCGAACAACTCGAAACAGCGCTCACGGCCAAGAGTCAGGCGTTGCGTAAGCAGTTGCAGGAAACCTATCTGCTGAATCAGCAACTCGCCGCCGAACTCGCCCGCTTGCAGGCGGAAATGGCCGAGAAGATCAACCACCCGGTATCCAGCGGGCAAACGGCGTTGGTACAGTAAGCCATAGAGCCAAATTCGCCCCGCCTTCAGAGCCGCCCGCCACTGCCCTTTGCCGCGCCGCCGCCGTACACTATGGTTGTGCGTTGGCCGGTGCGTTCTGGTTTGCCCGGCTGGAAGGAGTCTCGCTCTAGGAACTGGCCATGGGGCTGTACGACCGCGATTATACCCGCGACGAAGATGACAGTAGCTCGGGCTATCGGTCCGAATACATCGGCGGTGGAGGGCGTTCCAAGACCTCGATCACCGTCATTCTAATTATCATCAACGCCGCCGTGTATCTGGCGGACGCCCTCTTCAGTCCCCATCACCGTTTGATGCGAACGCTCGCGGTCGATTCGGACACCATCCTGCAACCGTGGATGTGGTGGCAGTTTGTGACGGCCGGGTTCGCGCATAGCCCGGTCAGCATTTGGCACATCTTGTTCAACATGTTCGTGCTCTGGTCGTTCGGCGTTGTCGTGGAGCAAACGCTCGGGCGGCGCGAGTTTCTGCGTTTCTACATGGTGCCGCTGATCCTGGGCAATATTATTTTCTCGCTCCGCGCGATGTTGTTTGATCCCGGCGCCTCCGCCTTGGGTGCGTCAGGGGCCGTGACGGCGGTCGTCATCCTGTTTGCCTGCTTGTATCCGAAACAGACCCTGCTGTTGTTCATGATCATCCCGATTCCCGCCTGGCTGGCCGCCATTTTGATTGTAGGGATCGACGTGCTGGGGGCGTTCAACCCGCCTGCCGCCGGCCCGCGTACCGCGCACGACGTGCATCTGGTTGGCGCCGCGTTCGCGCTCGCGTACTTCTACTTCCACTGGAATCTGACCAGCGTGCTCAGTCTCGACTGGTTCACCAATTTTAAAGCGTGGTTCGCGCGGCCGCGCTTGAAGGTCCACAAATCGTCGGACAATGCCGATAGCCGTCGCGACGCCGAAGCCGACCGCGTGTTAGCTAAACTGCACTCCGAAGGAGAACAAAGCCTGACGCCGCGCGAACGCCGCACGCTGGAAGATTACAGCCGGCGAATGCGTCAAAAGCTGCAGTAATGAGCGGCGGCGACTCCGCGCCTGCGAGATACGCGAGTTTGCCAATCCGCACCATCTGATACACGTTGACCCGAAAGTCCGGACAGGTGTGCACCAGGCAATAGGCGCTCGTCGGCGTGAAGCTGTGAACGCGAATCTGCCAGTCCATCAGCGCGACGGTCGCATTCTCTTCTTAGACCCCATCCGCCCCGCGCTGGATGAGGTCCGAGACGATAGTATTGACACCAACAGACAGAGTTTTACCGGACGGCAGTTAGGGAATCAGCGCTTTCAGCAGCGGCGCGCGCCACTGGTTCGATTGCGGATCGAACGCGCCGAAGCCGGAACAAAACTCCCAATAGGCCCAAGGAAAACCGTGCTTCTCGGCTTCGCGCGCGACCGCGTTGGTCCACCGCACGCGCGAGTCCATGTCCGCGGCGCTATACGCGCCAAACTCGCCTAAGAGCAGCGGGCGATGGTGCTCCTTGGACCACTGGGCCGCGGTTGCAAAATCCTTCGCCAAGGCAGCCTGCTCCTCGGGCGACTGCGGCCACTTCCGCCCCTTCCAGGCGTCCGACCCTTGCGCCCAACTGGCCCCTTGGTGCGTGAACTGAAACGGCAAGTAGTAGTGAAACGTCGCGATGAGATGCTGGTCGTCCTCCGGAAGTGTGAACTTCGAGAGGTTGTGAATACTGTTCCATTGGCTGGGGCCGACGACAACTGGTCGCGTGGGGTTCGTCCGGCGCACTTCGCGCAACACCTCCGCGAACAGCTTGCTCCACGCTTCGTCGGTCAGCTTCGTATGCGGTTCGTTCAGGAACTCAAAATAGACAGTATCGGGACGATCGCGATACCGCGCGGCGATCTGCTTCCACATTGCCGCAAACCGCGGGGCGTGGCTGAGGTCTTGATAGATCTCGTCGTAGTGGTGCATGTTGAGAATGACCACAAGCCCCTGCTGGGTCGCTTGATCCAGCGCCCAATCGACGCGCTCGCAGAACTTGGGATCCAGCGTGTAGGGCGCATCCTTCTGCGCATGCGCCGACCACCGCACCGGCAAGCGGATCGAGTCGAAGCCGGCGTCCTTGATTGCCGCGAAGTACTCCGGTTTGAGCGTCACGCCCCACTCCCCTTCGCTGGGCGCTTCGAGTGCGTTGCCCAAATTGATGCCGCGGCCCAGTCGCTTAGCGGCGGCAAACGCATCCGGCTCGGCGGCCAAGGCCAGCGGCGCTTGCGCCAACGTGAGAAACGCGGAAACGACGACGAGCAGGAAAGTTCGCATGATTTGATGTCCAGGAGGGAGTTGGAAATGGCGGGAAGTGCAAACTCTAGGATACGGCGCAGCACGGCGGTGAGGAAAGCCGGAACTCCCATTTATTCCACATTCTCCGCACGGCCGCTGGCTGCAAATCGCAATTATGTAATGACACCAAAACCGCGCGAGCAGCGGCGGGCGTCTCCAAAACCGATCTGCAAGGCGTGCCGCGCCGCGCGACCAACAGCGCTTGAAAGGCGCAGGCTACCACGATTTCGACTTATGGAAAACCTTACGGTGTGCGTAAGCTTCGCGGGTTCGGTAAAGCTTGTCGCCACAAGCTTTTTCGGTCGTAACGGTCGCATCGCGAACGTGTTAAGCGATTGAAACATCGCGGACGCTTTCTCTCAAGTTTGGAGGTTGCGACTTATTCTGTCCCGGTTAAATTCGTATCTAGGCCCTGTGCGGCGCACCTCGCGCCGCGTGATTTCCCACCGCTCGCTTGTACGAAGTCCGCTATGCATCTATCCCGGCGACCCAACGCGGAGGAAGTGGAGCAACTGCTCCTCAATGCGCGGCTCCGCGACGAACTAGAACCGTTCTACGATGAGTCGATCGAAATCCTCAATGTCCGCAAATTGCCGACCATTAAGGAAAACGAGTTCCTGGCGTCGCTGCTCGCCTGGGAACGGGCGCCTACGGTGCCGATTAGTCAGTGGTTTGACCCGGAACTGAAACTCCCCACGTGTGAATGTCTGAGCGAAGGCGAACTGCGCAGCCTGTTGTGGAACACAATCCATCGCTTGTACGAGAAGCGGATTGTGCTCGAGTTTACAGACCACCTTTCTGACCGCCAGTTGTATTGCACGATTGTGCGCGACATTCTGCCGTCGCCGGAAAAGAAGATCGAGCTCCCCAAGAACTATCTGCACTGGCATTGTCTGGATGAAGGGGCGGACGCTGAACTCTGGCTGCGATACTACGCCTCGAACGAAGAGCGCCAGGCCTGGGCGGAAGAGACCCAGCAACCGCTGCCGCCGCAGGAAGATCCCCCATTTCCCCGCAAGATGCCACGGCGAGCGCTGGAATAGATCGGTTGCTTCGATCACGCGAGCAGCGCCGCCAGGATCCCCGAGAGGACGATGCCGTCGAATGTCCCCGCGCCGCCGATCGAAACCACGCCGGCCGAGATGCGCGTGAACTCGCGATAGTGGAGCAGATCGGCCCCGATCAGCGGACCACAAACGCCGGCGACAAACGCCACCGGAGCACGCACGTCGCCATACTGCGGCGAAGCGAGCAGAATCCACGCCAGGCCGACCGCCACGAGCGGCGAAACGAATCCCGGCATCGCGATGCCCAGGCCGGGAACTGGACGCGCCACGCGATAACAGGCAAACGTATTCACCGCGCAGGCGACCAAAAGCGCGAACTGCACGCGCGACGGTTCGTGCAGCAGCACGGAAATTTCGTAGACCGCGATCGCCACCGGCACGATACACCCGCCGACATTCACCGCCAGAATCGTTTGCGTCGCCGCGCGCTCCACGATCGGAATCCATCCCAGCGCGCCATACAATGAGCCCCGCAATACCGTTTGCTCTTCGTCGTGGTTGATGCGGTAGATGGGAATGTTGATCAGTCCTCCCACGAGCATGCCAAAGAGCGCGAGCGTCGCTCCGGTGGGGCTGAGATGTAACTTGTTGAGCGCCAGGTTCATCACGTCGACGAAGAAAGAAAACAAGCACAACGAAGCGATCGCGAACAAGGCGAGAATGCAGCCGATTTGCGGGAGCACGTAATAGACGCGATCGGTGCGGTCTGGCATGGTCGCGGCGCCTGGTGGAACAGAGGAGCGGTTGCGGGATGCTTCTGTCGTACCCGCTGACCGGGGGCGATGCAATCCGGCGGACGGCAATTGGGCCGCCCCCCTCGCAACTGGCGCGGCGGGCGTTTAGCATCAAGCGCAGACACTTCCCCCCGGGACCAATCCAAATTCGAGAGCGAGATGGCGTTTATCGCGGTTGATATCGGCAACACCTCGATCAAGCTGGGCTGTTATGCAGAACTCTCCAGCGCCGGCGATGTCGCGCCACTCCAGATCCTGAAAATCTCGACGCGCGATCCCGAGTCGTGGCAGGCTTTGGAGCAGTTGCCGGCCGAGCGCGCTGATTGGTGCGTGGGGAGCGTGCATCGCGGCGCCCAAGGGCAACTCGCCAAGTGGGTCGCCCACCATCGCCCCGCGGATACGTACCGGCGTCTGCAATACACCGACTTGCCGCTAGTGATGGACGTGGAATTTCCCGAGCGCGTTGGACTCGATCGCCTGCTGGCCGCGGTGGCTGTCGATCACTTGCGCGATTCGCAGCGTCCGGCGATTGCGATTGACGCGGGGACGGCCATTACGCTCGACCTTGTTTCGGCCAGCGGCGTCTTTCAAGGGGGCGTGATCTGGCCTGGTTGGCAGATGATGGCTGAATCGCTCGCCGGAAAGACCGACGCCTTGCCGCTGCTCACCGCGCCGGTCTTCGACGCCCCGCCGCCGATCATCGGCAAGTCCACTGAGAAAGCGATGCACAGCGCGCTCTTTTGGGGCAACGTGGGGGCGGTGCGCGAGTTCGTGGCGCGCATCCAGGCAGAGCTGCCGTCGCCAGCCCAAGTCTTCGTCACCGGGGGTGATGCCCAGCGGCTGGCGGCGATTGCTTGTCCCGAGGCCCAGCGCGTTAGCGAACTGGTGCTCTCCGGGATCGTGCTGGCGGCGCAGGCGAGCCCATCATGAGCAAGGCAGAGCGCTCTGTATTTGCGGAATTGACGCCACCGGGCCGCGCCGCCGTGGCGACAATTGCGCTCGAGGGGCCAAACGCTCTCGAACTCGTGGCGCAGTTCTTTCAGCCTGCCAGCGGCGCTCCGCTGGCTTCTTTCCCGATCGATCGCATCGTCTTTGGCCGCTGGGAAAGTGCGGCGGCGACCGCTCCCGGCGAGGAGCTATGCATCTGTCGCACGTCGGACCGGCGTTTCGAGATTCATTGTCATGGCGGAACGGCCGCGACCGGGGCGATTGGCCAGGCGCTGCAAGCCGCCGGAGCGGAACAGCTTTCGACTCAACAGTGGATCGCCAGAAACGAGCGTGATCCCCACCGGGCGAAGGCGCTCGAATTGTTGGCGGAAGCTCGCACCACGCGCAGCGCGGCGATCCTGCTCGATCAAACGCGCGGCGCGTTTTCGCAAGCGTGGGGCGCAATCCTCGGCGCGCTGACGCGTGGCGAACTATCCACGGCCGGCCAGCAAGTCCGGCGACTGTTGGAACTCGCGCCGCTCCGTTTCCATTTGACGCGACCGTTTTGCGTGGTTCTGGCCGGCGCGCCGAATGTAGGCAAAAGTAGCCTCATTAACAGGCTCGTTGGCTATCAGCGGTCGATTGTGTTCGATCAACCCGGCACCACGCGCGACGTCATCGCCGCTACGACCGCCTTGGATGGTTGGCTCGTGGAACTGCGCGACACCGCTGGCCTGCGCGAGACCACCGACCCGCTCGAAGCGGAAGGCTCGCAGCGCGCGCTGCGGCAAGTCGCCGAGGCGGATTTAGTCGTCTGGGTGCGCGATGCGACGCAGCCTGAGCACGATGCGGGAGCCGGCTCAATACGCGCGGCGAAAGGGCTTCGGGTGTGGAACAAATGCGATCTCGCGTCGCCGCCGCCGTGCGATGCTGATGCGGATGCCGATGCGGCGTTAGCTGTCAGTGCGCGCACCGGGGCGGGGCTGGACGAATTGCAACGGCGCATCGTCGCGCGTTTGTGCCCGTATCCGCCCCAGCCCGGCGAGGCGGTTCCGCTGTTGGAGCAACACGTGGAACGGCTCGTCGCAATTGGTCACGCTTGCGAATCCGGCGACGCCGCCGCAGCGCTCGCCGCGTGCGCAGCGCTGGATGAAGGCAAGCGGTGTTGACGAGTAGCCAGCTCGTTCCTCTCGCGAAGCGATGCACTGCACCGGCAGCGCGTGAGGCCGACCCATCACCGCGCCGCTGTCGCGCCCCACTATCCGGCTTCACTCTGTGGTGCCGCCCGGAGCGTCAGGGTGAGGAGCACAAAGCCGACGATGGCGCTGACGAGCGAAGCTGCCAGTGTGCCGATCTTCGCGGCGGCGAGCAGTTCACCTTCAAAGGCCAAGGCGGCGATGAATAGCGACATCGTAAAGCCAATGCCAGCCAGACATCCCGCGCCGACCATCGACTTCCAGGTCACACCGGAGGGAAGTTCGGCGATGCCTAGTCGCACGGCGAGCCAGCTAAACAGCACAATCCCCACCGGCTTGCCCAGCACGAGCCCCGCCCCCACGGCCAGGGCGACGGAATGCGAAGCGGCGGCCGGATCGATCACCACGCCGGCATTGGCCAGCGCGAAGAGCGGCATGATCGCGAACGCGACCCACGGGTGGAGCATTGTTTCCAAGCGTTCGAGCGGCGACGCCGATTCCCGCGCCGCCGTGCCGAGTTGCGCCAGAATGTAGGGACGATCGGGGGCGTCGGTCCACTCTCGCGGATTGAGCATCCGCTCGCGGGCATAGCGCACGACATCGCTGAGCCGCGCTTCGCCGACCCAAGCGCTCCCCGGCGTGAGCAAGCCCAGCAAGACGCCGGCGACCGTGGGATGCACGCCGGACATGAGAAACGCCAGCCAGATGCCGGCGCCGATGACGACATAAATCCCGATCGCGCGGACGCCGATCCGATTGAAGAAGGTCGTCAACAGGAAACCACCAGCGGCAAAGCCGAGCGCCGGCCAGACGATGTCCGACGTGTAGAAGACCGCGATCACCAGCACCGCGCCGATGTCGTCCACAATCGCCAGCGCGAGGAGCAGGATCTTCAAGCCCAGCGGGACGCGCTTGCCTAGCAGGGCTAAAAATCCCACGACGAACGCGATATCGGTGGCCATGGGAATGCCCCAGCCCCCTTCGCCTGGCTGACCGTACTGGAGACCAAAATAGATGCTCGCGGGGACAACCATCCCGCCTAGCGCCGCCATAACCGGCAGCGCCGCCTTGCGCCACCCGCGCAGTTCGCCGGCGATGAGTTCGCGCTTGATCTCCAGTCCCACCACAAAGAAGAAGATCACCATCAGCGAGTCGTTGATCGCATGCGCAAGCGACAAGTCGAGCGCCCAATTGCCGAAATAAATCCCCACGTGCGTATGCCAGAAGCTATCGATCTGCTCGGCCACGGGTGAGTTGGCGAGAACTAGCGCCACGATGGCGCAGGCAATGAGTACGACGCCGCTCGCCGCTTCGATTTCGAGAAACCGCACAAACGGACGCACCCAGTGGCGCACTGGGTCGTTTGGCAGGAAGTCCGCGGCGGGATCGACGTCGCGAGACTGCTTGGCCATGAGGAATCCTTTCGTAGGCGAGATCCGCTAAGGGCTCGCAGGCAATGATGAATCGGGAAGTGCGAGATCTTCCGCCGTGACCGGGCCGGGGAAATTTCGCTGGGGGGGCTCGACCTTAAGCGACCACAACACGCCCTGTGCGACCAACCGTTGGTACTCCGGGCGTTCCCAATTCCGATGATAATGGAGCCCCGTGAAAGCGAACGAACGCCCGCCATCAGGTCGTTCCCAAGCCCACGCGACTGGAGAGACCTTATCATCAATCCTGGCCCCGATCAACGGCTTGAGGCCGCGTTCGTCTGCCACGAACTTGATCTGATAGTAGAATTCATCCTCGATCGTGAGCTTCTCGAGGCCGCGCGTCACTGGGTGCTCTGCGTCCAGCACGGTCACGTCCGTCTCCAGGAATTTGATCTTGCGATCTGGACCCCCATGCACGCCACCGAACAGTTTCTGATAGCCGTCGATATAGCGTGCTTCTTTCGTCCCCAGCGCCCAATGCAAAGCCACCAGGCCGCCGCCCCGCGTGGAAAGCTGCGCGAACGCTTCCAAGCGCCGCGGATCGCCATGAATCCACTTCGCCCCTTCCGAAAGATACAGCACCGCGCCATCCGCTTTGCGCAACAGTTCCGGCCCTTCCGGCCAGTCGCCGTCGGCGCGGACCCGGGTGATTTCCACTTGATCGTGGACCGGCGCGAGCAGTTTTTCGAGCACTTGCAGGCCTGCAACATATTCGTGCGTCTGGGGCGGATGGCCGTCCGGTCCTTGCGCGATGAGTAGCAGTCGCTTCTTGACCGGTAACTCGGCCGCGGAAGACGTCGCCGAGGCAGCCATGAGTGCGCTGCCGATGAGCAGCACAAGCGCGTAACGCAACATCGAAGATCCCTCCTAGCAAAAAGGGGCCAGAATACAGTGGGATGCATTCTGGCCCCGAGGCGGTTCGTCGCGACCCTGCGACACTTTTTACCGAAATGACTACTTGCTGGCGACGCGGCCGAGCGGGCCGTGGCCAAACTCGGCCAGCGCTTGCTCGACATATTGCAAGTCCGCCTGTGAGAGTCGTCCTAGCGACACGGTGGTCGTGCGGCCGGTGGGCTTGAGCAGTCGCACCTTGCCGTCCAGGATCACCAAGAGGCGCGCTTCGACCTGGAAAGTACCGGTGTCGTCGGTCCACGTGCGGAGCGGCGTTTCGCTGCGCACCGAGCTAAACGGATCCGCGGACGGATCGGCCAGCTTGGCTTCTTCCGCCGGCTTCGCTTCTTCGGCCGGCTTGGGCTCGTCCGCCGCGGGAGCATCCTTGGCGGGGCCGAATAGATCGTCGAACGCATCGGTCGCCGGCTCCGTGGCAGGCGCCGCTTCCTCGGTCATGGCAGGCTCGTCGGCAGCAGCAGGCTCCTCCATCGGCTCGGCCGGGGCAGGCGATTCTTCGTTGGGCAGGTTCTGGAACAGGTCGTCCAGGTTATCACTCGCCGCCGGTGTTGGCTCTGCGGCAGGCGTGGTCACGCCGAACGGGTCGTCCGTGGCGGGCGCTTTCGGCGCGGGAGCTTCCGGCTCAGCAGCAGGCTCAGTCGCCGGCGCGAAAGGATCGTCCATCGGCGCCGCTGGCGCCGGCTTGGGAGCAGGTTCGGCGGCTGGCGCGAATGGGTCGTCCATTGGCTCCGCAGGCGCTGGCTTAGCGGCCGGCTCCGCAGGGGGCGCGAACGGATCATCCATCGGCGCTGCCGGAGTTTCCGCTGGCGGAGCAGGCTTCACAGGGGGAGCGGGTTCTGGCGCTGGTTCGGCAGGGGGCGCGAACGGATCGTCAACCGGCTCAGCGGGAGGAGTTGTCGGCGCTTTCGGTTCAGCCGGTGGCGCTGGCTCAGGAGCGGGTTCAGCAGGCGGTGTGACTTCCGGCTTGGGCTCCGCAGGGGGCATCGGCTTAGGCGCCGGCTCGGCAGGTGGCGTTACCTCAGGCATTGGCTCGGCTGGCTTAGGAGTCGGTTCCGCCGGCGGCGCTGGTTCTGGCGCCGGTTCCGTCTTAGGCGGCGCTGGCTCTGGCGCTGGCTCGGGGGCCGGCTCCGGCGCTGGTTCCGTTGTTGGCGGTGCGGGATCCGTGGTTGGCGGCGCCGGCATCGGTTCGGTCGTCGGAGGCGGTGGCGGTGGCGGTGGCGGTGGCGCCGTGTCTCCGTCAACCGTTGGCATGGAACAAGGCGGCGGAACGTAGCAGCTCACCGGGGCGCAACACCGCGATGCGCGACGCCCGAAGAGCCGACAGGCCGACGCCGTGTCGAACGAGAGCAGACCGACAATGGTCCACACGAGAAATACTTTGGCGAGGCGTCCGTACTGTCTTCGCATCGTTAGGAACTCCAAAGTGAAGTGACAGAGGTGGTCGCCGCGTCACGAACGGTCGTTCGCAAGGCAACCAGGGAAGTGTAATGGCATTGCACCAGCCTTGGCGCTGCGCGGAATCTATGCCGTCTAGGCAACCCGCAGTCCTCTATGCTAACCCCCGGCGAAGCGTGTCGCAATCATTCGCGGTGAACTGTTTGGAGATTCCCGCCGCCCAAATAGGACGCGGACCGCCCTTAACGGTTGGCTGGATGCCGCAAGTCTCGCCAATCCGCCTAAATGGAGGGTATTGGCTGCCTGCAATAGCCCGTCACTGCGCGGTGACGGAGGCGAGCAGCATCCTCACCGCGGCGCCAATGTCCGGCTGCCGCATCAGGCTTTCGCCGACGAGGATGGCGTCGACGCCGGCATCGGCCAAGAGTTGCACATCTTCGTGCGAGCTAATCCCACTCTCGCCTACCAAGAGGCAGTCCTCGGGAATTTGCGCGCGGAGGCGAATGGTGTGTCGCAGATCGACTTCAAATGTCCGCAGATCGCGATTGTTCACGCCGATTAGCGTCGCGCCGGCTTGAAGCACACGGGGCAGATTCTCGGGATCGTACAGTTCCACGAGCGGCGTCAAGCCGAGCTCGAGCGCGGTGTTGTGCAAATTGCGAAGATTGCAGTCGTCGAGGCATTCGGCGATGAGCAGCACCGCATCCGCCCCCGCGACCCGCGCTTCCAGGAGTTGATACGCCTCGAGAATGAAGTCCTTGCGCAACAGCGGCAGCGCGACCGTATCGCGAATCGCGGCCAGATAGTCCAGATGCCCGAGAAAAAACTGCTCATCGGTCAGCACGCTGATGCACGTCGCGCCGTGGGCGGCATACGCTTGGGCAATTTCGACGGGATTGAAGTCGGCGCGAATGATCCCCTTGCTGGGGCTCGCCTTTTTAACTTCCGCAATCAGCTTGATCGGGCCAGGCGCGGACAAGGCCGCGAAGAAATCACGAACCGGCGGAGCATCCTTCAGCCGCGCGCGCAGCTCCCGTTCTGCGAGCGAAGCTTTCGCGGCGGCAATTTCCTGTCGCTTGGTCGCAACAATCTGATCGAGAATGGTCGGCATTTTAAGCAGGTGTCAACAATCAACGCCATGCACCACGCCGGCCACTAGGAGGCGGCGCGCGTGATGGTCGAAGGCGCAGTATCTTGGCTGATCAATTTTTCTTCGTACGCGAGGATGTCGTCCTTCCCCTTGCGGTGGCAGAAGTCTCCCAGCGTTTCGCCTGGCAATCGTTCCAGCTTGAAGTAAGTAAACACGCGCGTCAGCAGCGGCACAATCTCTTCCTCCAGAACCATATCCTTATAGATATAGTTCATGCGGTCGCCGAGCAAGCGGCCACCCAGTAGCACCGTGTACTTGCCGCGGGCCTTGCCGACCAGTCCGACATCGCAGTTGTAAGGGCGAGCGCAACCGTTGGGGCAGCCTGTCATCCGCAAAGTAAACTGCTCGCGGGAGAGCCCCAGGCGGGCGAGTTCGACTTCCAACTGGTCGAGCATTCCCGGCAGCGAACGCTCGCTTTCGGTAATCGAAAGCCCGCACGTCGGCCAGGCGACGCACGCCATCGACCACCGCCGCACTTCCGAAATCTCGCTGGTCAGCACGACGCCGTGGTCGCGCAGGATTTGTTCGAGTCGGTTCTTATTTTCCGAGGCGACGTCCGTGAACAACATGCTCTGGTGGGACGTCGTGCGAATGCCTGGCTTTAGCTCTCGGCAAATCACGCGGAGCGCCGTCTTGAGTTGCATCACATCGGTGTCTTTGATGCGGCCGTTTTCGATGTTGAGCCCGTAGAACCAGCGGCCGTCCCCTTGCTCGCTCCATCCCATGTGATCGTCGAAGCCGTGCACGTCGGTCGGATCCGGTTCGGCGAGCGGCCCGCCATAGTATTCTTCAACCTTCGCTTTGATCGCCTCGACGCCCCAATCGTGAACGAGATATTTCAGACGCGCGACCTTGCGATCGCTCCGGTTGCCAAAATCGCGCTGCACTTTGACGATCGATTCGACCACCTTAAAGACTTCCTCCGCCGGGGCGTAGCACAGCCTTTTCCCGAGCGCTGGAAAGGTCTTCGCCACGCTGGGTGTGCGTCCCTGTCCACCGCCGACAGAGACGTTGTAGCCGACCACCTGTTCATCCTGGACAATGGCGAGCAGGCCCAGATCGTGGGTGTAGACGTCGATGCAATTATCGAACGGAAATGCGATTCCGATTTTGAACTTGCGGGGCAGGTAGTGTGCGCCGTAGATCGGCTCCACCTCAAACGGATCGCTCGCGAGTTGCTTCTCGCCGGTGATGACGTCGGTCAGCCAGAGGTCGTGATAGGCTCGGGAGCGGGGCGCGAAGTGGGCGGCGAAACGGTCGGCCAAGGCTTGCGTTTGCGCGTAGATCGGGCGTTTGAACGGCCCAGGGCAGCACATCACGTTACGGTTGACGTCGCCGCAAGCGCCGAGCGTCGAAAGCTGGATCTCGTTGATGCGCTTAATCGCTTGCTTGAGATTCCGCTTCACCACGCCATGCAGTTGCAGGCCTTGCCGCGAAGTGATCCGGAGCGTGGTGTTGCCGATCTCGTCGCACAGGTCGAGTTCCGCGAGCAACTGGTCGCTCGTGAGCTTGCCGCCGGGGATTTTCGTGCGGACCATGAAGATGAAGGTCTTCTCCCGCTTGCTTTCGCCGGCCTCGACCGCGGCCGCCCGATCGTCCCGATCAAACTGTTGATAGGTGCCGTGAAACTTCAACAACGACTGGCTCGTCGTGCCAAAGTGGGTCAGGCCATCGGTCAGCTCCGTGCCAATTTCTCCTCTGAGAAAACCGCTTTCTTCCTTAATGATCTCAGTAGGACTCGGTTTGTGATCGTCAGACATGATCGTAATGCTCTAGCTGGAAAGAAGTTACGTTAATCACCACCGCTGGTGGCGGCAGCGGTAGTTCACTATGTTTACTAATATTGTTACCATTCGGACGCCGGAGTCAAGCGAGTATATCGAAAGCCGGGGATTCCTGACAGGCAAGTTAGGAAACCTGCGAACGAAATCGGCGATCCGGTACGCGCACAATTCCCAGCGGTGGTAAAGTACGAACGTCCCGCCGCCAGCGTGCGGCCCTGGTTCGACCGGTCGCTGGGGTCCGTTGCGGCCTGTAAACTTCTGCACGAATAAGACTTACGATGATTCGCCAGCCCTCGGACGACCTGGTCGGCCCCTACGCTTCCGACCGTTCCTCCCCCGCGCCGCCGCTCCCCCTCTTGGTCACCGGCATTGCAGGCGTGGCCGGTTACAACGCGTTTCATTATTTTCGTCGGCTGCATGGCGCGCAGGTCATTGGCACGCGGCGCAGCAACAATTGGCCGATCGCCGGCGACGGCGTCGTGCCGTGCGATGTTGACGATCACGTCGGCATGTTGCGGCTGTTCGACAAGTACGGCTTTCGGTCCGTGCTGAACTGCGAAGGCACCTGTAAGCTCAAGTCGTGCGAACTCGATCCCGCGATGGCTGAGCGCATCAACGTGCTGGGAGTGCGGAACCTGCTCGACGCGGCGCGGACCACCGCCGCCAGAATCGTCCACCTCTCCATCGACCTGGTTTACTCCGGCGACAAGTCCGGCGGCCATGTGGAGGAAGACCCGGTCGATCCGGTCACGATCTACGGCAAGACGATGGCGCAGGCGGAGCAAGTCATTCTGCGCGAGGCGCCCAGCACGTGCATCTTGCGAATCTCGCTGCCGATGGGCATTAGCTTCAACGGCCATGCAGGGGCGATCGACTGGATTCAATCACGGTTCAAAAAGGACAAGCCAGCGACGTTGTACTACGACGAACTGCGCACGCCTACTTATACCGATTGCCTGAACCCGCTCTTCGCCGCCGTGCTCGCGAGCGACTTCCGCGGTTTATATCACGCAGGCGCGTCGCGGCGACTGAGCTTGTATCAGATCGCCCAAATTGTGAATCGCGTCGGCGGTTACGATCCGGTGCATTTAATGGGCTGCCTGCGTCACGAGGCCGGCCCGATCCCGCCGCGCGCAGGCGACGTCACCATGAATTCCAGCAAACTCAGCAGGGCGTTGGGTTACGATCCGTTCGATCCCTGGCCGCTCGCGGAAGAGTTCGTGCCCACGCATCGCAAGTGGCATCACGAACGCTCGACCGGAACGCCCGGCTCGCCGAAACTCTTGGCCGAGATGTTGTATCGCAACCCGCGTCGCCCCCGTTTGCACTTACCCAAACCACGACACAAGTAAAACGGAACTAGTTC
>CAUJKE010000325.1 GCA_963205385.1 Planctomycetota bacterium
GTCTGTAACGCCGCGGAGTCGTTGCTGGTCCATGCGAAAGTAGCGACCGCGTTCTTGCCGGAAGTAGGCGCCGCTTTGCAAGCTCAAGGTATTGAACTGCGCGGAGACGAAGCCGCGCGGACGATCATCCAGGGCATCACGCCGGCGACAGACGAAGATTACTACACCGAGTATCTGGGTCCGATCCTCTCGATCAAAGTGGTCGCTGGGCTGGATGAAGCGATCCGGCACATCAACAAGTACGGTTCGCACCATACTGATGCCATCGTCACCGACAGCCTGGCCAATGCCCGTGAGTTCGCCCAGCGGGTGGATAGCGCGGCGGTGATGATTAACGCCAGCACGCGGTTCAACGATGGCGGCGAGTTTGGCCTGGGAGCGGAAATCGGTATTAGCACCGATAAGTTCCACGCGCGCGGGCCATGCGGTTTGAAGGAATTGACGAGTTACAAGTGGATTGTATGGGGCGCGGGGCAAGTCCGTAGTTAATGTTCAGGCCCGGCGCAACAAGGACCGTGGTCAAGGGAGTGACCGATGGCGGAAGAAGTACTCAGCCAGGCCGAAGTCGAAAGCCTCCTGAATGCCATGGAGGCGGGCGCTTCGAAACCTGCCGCCGCGCCTAAAACGCCGACCGCAACCCGGATGCGCGAGAAGATCACGCCGTACGACTTCAAACGTCCCGAGCGCGTGGGCAAGGAGCAGATGCGCGCGCTGCAGTCGTTACACGAAGGTTTTGGCCGCAATTTTGGCGCGGCGCTGTCCGCGCTGTTGCGCAACATTGTCGAAGTCAAGCTCACTAGCGTCGATCAACTCACGTATAGCGAGTTCGTCTTCAGCCTCGAAAATCCCACCTGTTTCAATCTGCTGCGAGCCGAACCGCTCGAAGGGAATTTGATTCTCGACATCAACCCGTCTATTCTGTACCCGATCATCGATCGGCTCTTGGGAGGCGGTAAGGAAGCAGGCAGCGTGTCGCGGCGGCCGTTAACGGAGATTGAGAAGCGACTGGTCTCGCGGATCACAAACCTGTTTCTCGAGGAACTAAGACAAGCGTGGGAGGCGGTGTTGCCGCTGGAATTGTCGGTGGCGCGCGTCGAGAGCAATCCGCAACTCGTGCAAATTGTGCCGCCTAATGAAGTGGTGGTGCTGATCAGCTTTGAGCTGACGCTGGGCGAAGTGCGGGGGATGATGAACTTGTGCATCCCGTTCAACTCCATCGAGCGGATCGGGAACAAACTGGCCACCAACAACTGGATGAGCTATAGCCGCACCGGCGTCTCCCAGCAAACGAAGGACTTGCTCGCGAAGCATCTCGATGGTTCGTTGATCGAGCTGATCGTTACCTTGGCGGAAACGACGATCACCACCCGCGATCTGTTGGACCTCCGCGTCGGCGACATCATCACGACGGATAAAGATCGCCGCAGCCCGCTCGAAGTCAACGTGCAAGGCCTCGTGAAATATCACGCTTCGCCGGGCGCGTTGAAGGGCCGCAAGGCGATCCAGATCGAAGAGATCGTCGCGGCGACGCCGGTTCAGCCGAAAAAGGTGAGTTAGCGGCGCTACTCGGTCGCGACTTGTATGGATGCAGCAGTTGCCTGGGGTAGCGGCGGCAAGGTTTCTTCCAAAACGCCGCGGGCCTGGGGCCACATCAGCAACGCTTCCACAATCATCCACGCTTCCAGCAGCAGCGTGACCACGGCGATGCCGATCAGCGCGTAGCTTCCCTTGGCCCACCAGGTTTGCAGTTCCACCAGCATCGCCCAGGCAGGCATGATGAGCATGAAAATCGTGGGCAAGACAATGAACCAGACCGGTTTCTGTCGCCGCCACAGCCAAAACGTGATGACCAGGAACGCGAAGCCGGCGAGGAGTTGATTGGTCGCCCCGAAGAGCGGCCAGAGTAAGAGCCCGCCGGTGCCCAGATTCTCCCAGGACCAAGCGCGGCCTGGACCTGGCAGAATCGCCAAGATGAATGCGGAAGTGACCGCGAACAACGTAGCGCCATGTTTGTTGGCCAGCCAACTGATGGGATTGGCGGTGAGCGTGTTGACAGGCGCGGACTTGGGTAGCAGGTTTCCGGCGATTTCTTGTACGACATAACGTTGCAAGCGCGTCGCCGTGTCGAGCGTCGTGCCCGCAAAACTGGCGACCAGCACGCCCATGATCGCCTTGGCCATGGTGCGGTCGATCCCCATCGATTCGAGCAAATTAGCAGCGCCGACGACGAACGCCCCGATCGCGTTTTTTGCCGCGCCGTCCCAAGTGGCGAACATCGTGTTCCACAGTTCCGCGCCGGTCAGCCCAGGATACTGTTGTCCCCAGCCGAAACCGATCCCCGCCCCCACCGCGATAATCACGAGTGTCGCCAGAAAGCCTTCCATCAGCATCGAACCGTAGCCCACGAACTGCGCGTCGGTCTCGGACTTCAACTGCTTGCTCGAAGTGCCGCTGGACACCAGGCAATGAAAACCACTGATCGCGCCGCACGCGATGGTGACGAACATTAGCGGGACGATCGGCCGCGGGTCATCTGGAATGGCAGTTCGCCAGGCGGGCGCAACGAACTCCAGCGGCGCGCCGCCGGAGCCCAACGTCGCCGCTACGGCAAGTCCCACAACCACGAGCGCCAAACTGCTGATGAGTTGCAAGCTGTTGATGTAATCGCGCGGCTGCAACAGCACCCACACCGGCATCACGCTCGCCGCGTAGCAATACGCCAACAAAACTGCAACCCACGCGGCAATTGGCCACGCCGCAAGGTGCTTATTTAACGTTTGAATCCCGCCTCCCAGCCAACCGCCGGTCCATGTCATCCCCGGGCAGCCAGCGCCAAACCAGACGGTGAGATACATGAGCGCCAGTGCGATGGCGGAAGCAAAAAACAGACTCTTGCCTTTGCGATGGACATAGACGCCGATCCAAACCGCGATCGGAATTTGCAAGAATACCGGCAAGATCGATTCCGGAAACTGTACGAAGACGCGGGCAATGACCCAACCAAAAATGGCCAAGACAACCCACAGGCCAAACAGTAGAATCGCGAGAAATAAGAATCTCACGCGCGGATTCAGCACTCGCCCCGCAATCTCCCCCACGGTTTGCCCGCGATTCCGCATGCTCACGATGAGCGAGCCGAAGTCGTGCACCGCACCGATGAAGATGGAACCAAACAGCACCCACAACAGCGCCGGCACCCAGCCCCAGATGATCGCCAGGGCGGGACCGACAATCGGCCCCGTGCCGGCAATGCTCGTGAAGTGGTGCCCGAACACGATCGAGCGCGACGTGGGAACGAAGTCCTGATCGTCATTGAGCGCGACGCTCGGCACTGTCGCCGCGGCATCGATCGCGAAAATCTTCCTGGCCAGCCAGCGGCCGTAGGTATGGTAAGCGACGATAAACCCCAGTGCGGAGCCGAGTGCAATCAGCAGCGTGGTCATAGGTGAGTGTGGTGCGGAGAAGTAGGAAGCTTGCAGCCCAGCATCATACCACGAACATCCCCCGCGACGGAAATCCCTCGCCGCTTGAAAAACGGCAAGCCGCCACGTTCAATTCACGGCATCCGTTTCGCGCTGCGTCGCAAGTGGTTGGCGAATCGACATTTGCGATCAGTCGCTCGTGGTAAACTCAGGCTCCCCGGTCACGGAGTCATCTCCCCCGGCAGTGGCGAACTCGAAAACATCGCGGCGCGTCGTCTGGCGGCAACTACACTCTACTTATGCCGATCTCGTCACAAACCACCCAAATCGTCCCCCAGCGGCAGGCTCCGCGCGATATTACCGTGCGCTCCTGGCCACTTGCCGAGCGGAGCCGCGCGGCGTGGGGAGTCATGTTAGCGGTCGGCACCGGTTCGGTGGCCAGCGGCGTGTGGTGCGGCAGCGTGGCAACGGCGCTCGTCTTCGGCGCGGTTGGCCTGCTCGCTGGCTGGAAGTTCTTAGCGCCGCTCGAATTCGAACTCACCGCCATGGGCATCACCCGCGCGACGCTCTGGAGCACGCGACGCATTCCGTGGTCGGTCGTCGGCCGCATTGAACGCCGCTCGCACGGCGTGCTCGTCTTTCCCAGCGTCGAACCGGTCGCGCTGGAAGCCTTGCAAGCGCTCTACCTCCCCTTCGGCAAGCAAGAGACGGACATTCTTAGCCTGCTCGACTTTTATCTCAGTGGTCGCGCCACGTACGACAGCACAAGCCACGCTGCTAATCGGCCTTGAAGCAGGCGACCTGGTGCGCGCCCCCTTCGAGTCGCGGCGGCGACTGGCGACAACTTTCCTCGACAATCGGGCAACGATCGGCGAAGGGACAGCCGGGATACTCCTTGTCCGGGGTGGGGACTTCGCCTTCAAGTTTGATGCGCTCGCGTTTGACTTCGGCGTTGGGGTCCGGCAGCGGCACGGCCGAGAGGAGCGCTTTGGTGTAGGGATGTTTTGGGGCGTGATATAACTCCTCCGCCGGCGCGAGTTCGACGATGCGGCCGAGATACATCACGCCCACGCGATCCGCCATGTGCCGCACGACAGACAAGTCATGGGCAATGAACACATACGCGACCCCCAGTTTTTGTTGTAATTCCTTGAGCAGGTTTACCACTTGCGCTTGAATGGAAACATCGAGCGCCGAGACCGGCTCGTCGCAGACGATCAAACTGGGTTGCACCGCGAGCGCCCGCGCGATGCCGATCCGCTGCCGCTGCCCGCCGGAGAATTCATGAGGATAGCGGTTCACGAACCGTGGATTCAGGCCGACCATATCCATCAGCCGCATCACTTCCAAGCGGCGATCACGCGCGTCGTAAAGCCCGAAAATGTCCATCGGTTCGCGAATAATCTTGCCGACCGGCATCCGCGGATTGAGCGAAGCGAACGGGTCTTGAAAGATCATCTGCATCTCGCGCCGGTAGGGGCGCATCTCAGGTTCGGAGAGCCTGTCGATCCTCTGGCCGTGCAGATAGACTTCACCGGAGGTAGGCTTGACCAGGTTGAGGATGCCGCGCGCCGTGGTCGACTTGCCGCAGCCTGATTCTCCCACGAGGCAGAGTGTTTTTCCTTGTTCGAGCGTGAAGCTGACGCCATCGACCGCCCGCACGACGCCGCTTTTGCCCGTGAACAGGCCGCCGCGATGGAAGGGAAAATGCACTTTGAGATCGCGCACGTCAAGCAGCGGCGGCGACTTCGCCGCTTTCGACTTCGTCAGCGGTGCAGTCATGACTTCAGCCATGGGCCACCTCCGGTTCGTGTGGTTTCGCGGTGGTCACGTCGGCGAAGCAGGCGAAGCGGCCTCCGTCGGGACGAGGCGTCAGCGGTGGAACCTCGCGCGGACAACGCTCAAGCATATAAGGGCACCGCGGATGAAACTCGCATCCCGTGGGAAGTCGGGCCATGTCCGGCGGTTGGCCTTCGATGACGTTCAAACGTTCATCGGCCGGTTGATCCCACCGTGGCATGGAATGCATCAGCCCTAGCGTGTAAGGGTGTCGCGGCTGCGCGAAGAGCGAATGGACCTCCGCTTGTTCGACAATCTTGCCAGCGTACATTACGCAAACTTGATGACACGCTGTGGCGACGACGCCTAAGTCGTGCGTGATGAGAATGATCGCCGTCCCGTGCTTCTTTTGCAGTTCCTGCATCAGTTCGAGAATCTGCGCTTGAATGGTCACATCGAGGGCCGTGGTTGGCTCGTCGGCAATCAGCACATCAGGCTGGCAACTGAGCGCCATGGCGATCATCACCCGTTGCCGCATGCCGCCGGAGAATTGATGCGGATATTCAAACACGCGCTGCGCCGCACCGGGAATGCCGACGCTTTCCAGCATTGCAATCGCGTGTTTGAGGGCCTGTTTGCGGGTGTGTCCCAAATGCAGCCGCGTAATCTCCATCAACTGTTCGGCGATGGTGAGAAACGGATTGAGCGACGTCATCGGGTCTTGAAAGATCATGGCGATCTTGTGGCCGCGAATGCGCCGGAGCTGATTGGTGGAAAGTTTGAGCAAGTCTTGCCCACCGTAGATCGCCCTTCCTTGGGGAATGCGCCCCGGCGGCTGGGGAATCAGCCCCATGATGGCCAGATTCGTCACGGACTTGCCCGACCCCGATTCGCCGACAATGCCCACCGTTTCCCCACGGCGCACACCGAACGAGACGCCGCTGACGGCGCGCACGATGCCATCGTCGGTATGAAACTCGACGTGCAAATCGTCTACTTCTAATACATATTCGCTCATGGAGCTTTCAACTTCACGGTTACTTGTTCTTGAGTCGAGGATCGAGCGCGTCGCGGAGGCCATCGCCGAGGAAATTCAAGGCGAACAACGTCAGCGAGAACACGAGGCCGGGGAAGAGGACCAGCCACCAATAAACCTTGATCGGCGTGATCGCCTGCACCCCTTCGTTGACGAGAATCCCCCACGACACATCCGGCGGCGTCACGCCTAGCCCTAGAAACGAGAGGAACGCCTCGAACAGCATCACCGCGGGAATCGTCAACGTGAGATACACGATCACGACACCGAGCACGTTGGGAATTAAATGCCGAAACACAATGCGTCCGCTGCTGGCGCCAATGGTGCGGGCGGCTTCAATATATTGCTCGGTCTTCAGCGAAATCACCTGACCGCGCACGACGCGGGCCATCGTGAGCCAGTAGATCGCGCCGATCAACACGTACAAAATGATAATCTGATTGATGCCGTACCTGTCCAGTGCAGGCTTCACCTTTTCGTCCGAGAGGATCGTAATGATGAAGATCACGACGAAGATGAACGGGATCGAGTACAGGATATCGACGAACCGCATCATCAGGTTATCGATCCACCCGCCGAGATAGCCGGAAATAGCGCCGTAGGTGACGCCGATCACGAGCGAGACGAACGCGGCTACTAATGCGACGATGATCGAGACCCGCGAACCCCAGAAAATGCGAGCCATTACGTCGCGCCCCAGATTGTCCGTTCCCATCAGCGACGGGAGGCAGAAGTCGCCAAAGATCGCGATGCGGGCGGAGATCATCGCACTGGTGAGCACCCCCGGATTGGACGCCATTTCGCGAATGGGGTTGTCGTTTTCGTACCGCTCGAGTTGATCTTCGAGAGCCTTGCGCTCAGCGGTTGAGGCTTGTGCAAGATCCGCGTTGAGCTGGGCGAGCTTTTCCCGATACTGCGTCAGCCCGAGCGAAACGGGTTGCCAACTCGGTGGCGCGAACTGGCGATCTTGGGATTGCGATGGATTTTCGGCCGAGGCGTCGCGGAGGTTTTGTTTGATCGGCGATTGCAGCGGGAGCAGCGGCGTGAAGAACGCCAACATACCGAGCGCGATGAGGAAATACAGCGAGAGCATGGCCGACCAGTTGCGGCGCAACCGCTTCCACGCGTCTTGCCACAGCGAAACGCCGCGGATCGACGCGGCTTCCGTCAGCAAGCGATCGTAGTGCTGCTTGGCACTGGCTCCGGCGACTGCGGCCGGTGTCTCGGGAAAACTCGGCTGTTCCATCAGGGCTTATTCCAACCGCACGCGCGGATCAATCACAACATAGGACAGGTCAACAATCGCGTTGGCGACAAACAAGAGCATGGTATAGACCATCACCATCCCCAGCGCCACGGGAAAATCTCGTTGCAGGGCCGCTTCAATAAAATGGCTCCCCATGCCGGGAATGAAGAAAATCCGTTCGAGCACCAGTGAACCGGTGAGGATGCCTGCGGTGGCTGGTCCCAAATAGGACACGACAGGCAAAATCGCGCCGCGGAGCGCATGCCGCAAAACGACGCGCCGATCGCCGAGTCCCTTGGCGTACGCGGTGCGAATGTAATCCTGATTCAACACCTCCATCATGCCGGTCCGCGTCAAGCGCGCGATATAAGCGGCGAACGGCGCGCCCAAACAGAGCGCCGGTAAAACGAGTTGCCGCAGCGTCCCCCACCCGCCGGCGGGAAAAATCGGAATCCAGAATACAAACAACATGATCGCGATGCTCGCCAGCACAAAGTTGGGCACGGCGATGCCGAGCGTCGCGGCGGTCATGAACGAGAAGTCAAGAAACGAGTAGCGATAGACGGCCGAGATCACTCCCGCGACCGTACCGAGCGCCAACGCGAACACTAGCGCGAAAATGCCGAGCGACGCGGAAACGGGAAACCCTTCTGCGATGAGCTGCGTCACCGGAATCTCATTCAACTTGCGGCTTTCGTGCAAGTCCAATTGCGTCGTCATCAGCCACAAGCTGCGGGCGTATTGACTGACCAGCGGCTTGTCGTACCCATAACGCTCCATCTTGTAACGCTTCACCTCCGCCGACATCGCCCGCTCGCCAGCGAACGGATCACCTTCGACCGCGCGGCTGAGAAAGAACGCGATCGTGTACACGATCCAGACGGTCAGGATCATCCACATGAAGCGGCGAAATAGAAACTTCAGCAGCGGGAGCACGCAGGGGCCTCGTGGACAGGGGCGAGTCTTGATGGGATGAGATAGTTTACCTGGCGGTCGTCGATTCGGTGGGGGCGTTCGGTGGTTCGACGCTCAATAAGTCTAACGGATGAAGATCCTGAATGTTGGACCTGAACCCCTTCACGCGCGGATTGACCATATTCTTGGTGACGTAGAAATAGATCGGCAAGATCGGCAACTCGTCCATCAGAATCCGCTCCGCCTGGGAGAGCAATTTCAGACGTTCCTCGGCGGAAACGTGCTTCGCGGCTTCAATTAGCCGGTCATACTCGGCGTTGGACCAGCCTGTTTGGTTATTGGGTCCATCCGTGACAAACATATCCAGAAACGTGTTGGGGTCGGCATAGTCGCCGGTCCACGCGCTGCGGGAGACCATGTACTTCTGGTTGGAAAGGGCATCCAAAAACGAGCCCCATTCCAAATTGCGCAGCTCACAATTGATGCCGAGTTTGCGCCACTGCTGCTGAATGACTTCCGCGATCACGCGATGATCTTCATTGGTGTTAAAGAGGATTTCGACCTTCGGCATCCCCTTGCCATTGGGATAGCCGGCCTCCGCTAATAGCTTGCGGGCTTCCTCCAGATCCTGATCGCCGGTGAGTTCGCTGTGATAGCCGGCGATACCGGGCGGAACGTAACTGCGGGCAGGTATTTGCCCCGCCTTGAGGACTTCGTCGCAGATCAAAGCCTTGTTGATAGCAGCGTTGAGGGCGCGGCGAATGCGGACGTCGTTGAGCGGCGGCTTGTTGACGTTCACGCGGTAAAAGTAGGTCGTCAGCATCGGCGTAGTGTAGAAATCGGTGCGATCCTCGCGCAGTTGTTGCACGACGGTATTGGGCACGGTGATGATCCAATCCACCTGGCCGGTGAGGTACATGTTGAGCGCGGTCGTATCGGACTTGAGCGCGAGTGCGTCGACGACCTCGAGCGGGACGTGCTCGCGGTTCCAATAGGTCGCGCTCTTCTCCAAACGAATGCGGTCGCGGACGCGGTGCTTCTTGAGCGTGTACGCGCCGTTGCCGATGAGATGTCCCGTGCGCGTCCATTCAGGAGTGCCGTACTTCTCGACGCACTCGCGGCAGACGGGGTAGAGCGAGAAGAAGGCGGTGAGCTGATCGAAGTAAGGCGTTGCGCTGTTGAGTTCGACTTGCAGCGTGTTGTCATCGAGGGCGCGAATGCCGACGACTTTGTCGAAGTCGGCCAGGACATGATGACATTGCACGATCTGACCGTCGTCAAAGCCCCCCGCGACTGCGGCGGAGGGATCCTTGCTGTACCGAAACGTGCCGGTCAGCGGCGCGTACTTGCGCTCGCCGACGTCTTTCGTTTCGGCCTGGACCGTGTAGACGAAGGATTTCTTCCACTGGGCCAATTGGGATTCTTGTTCGGCCGCCGGAGTATCCTTTGCAAACGTCGGCTTCTCGGGTTTCCAGATGCCGGCCAGTTTTCCGCGGATCATCGTCCCCCGCGGATACATCTGCGAGGGAACCGGGCGATCATAAAGTTCAACCTCAACCGGATCGCCGATTTCCAATTGCTCGAGGTTGTACTTCTTGCCCCCCACGACATAGTGCAGTTGGTAGGCGTACTCGCCGGCGTTCTCCGGATGCAACAACCGCTGCCAGGAGAAGACGAAGTCTGGCGCGGTTACGGCGCGGCCGTTGGACCATTTGCGATCCGGCAGAAAGTGAAAGGTGTACGTCTGGCCGTCGTTGGTCACTTCCGGCAAGTCGGCGACGCCGGGCAGCAGCTTGAGGGGGACGTTTTCATAAAGATTCTTTTCCGCTCCGCCTGGGACTTCCACCGGGTGGAGCCGCAACAATCCTTCGAACAGGGCATCCAAAATGCGATGCTCCGGCGAACCGGTGGCGATGCCGGGGTCGAGCGTTTTGACCTCGTCGCCGTTGGCGAAGGTGAAATCGGCCGGGGGGAGCGTGCCAAACGACATCGCCCACGCCACGCCGACGCCCAACAGGACCAGGGCCAGGTAAGGGAAGATTTGGCGAATGGCAGGGGGCATGGGCGCCGCTCCGTAAATTTCAGGCAGATAAGAAGTTCCAATCGTACGGAGCCGTGGGGCAGGTCGCAAGCCGCGACTGCTAGCAGCGGCTTGCCGCGTAGATTTTGAGAACCGTTTGCAAAGAGAAGCCGTACCACTAAGAGCTACGAAAGCCAACGATTCTGCGTTCGGCCGACTTTAGCCGAATGCAGAAAAATGGCGGATATTTTCCCTTTCTGCCTATTTTCAAAATGTAGAGTGAGAGACTAGAATATGCGAGTGAACCGAAGAGGCGTCGTGCGGCAATTCGATCCAGTTGCGTTCTGCGGCTGTGCTAGTGCGGCGTCAAGGCTTATCTCATCTTAGAGTGGATCGTCAACGCGTCTAGGTTGTATGTTGCGCAACGGTATGGCTTGTTAGCTGCTGCGCGGTGCAGTACTGGCTAGTGCAAGGCCGTTGTCACGGATGGTATCTGGCAAGACGACGATTTGCGCGGACATCGCCAGCCGCCTTCCTGGCGTCAGGGAGCGTGGGTGATGTCATCACATTCCGCCAAGAACAGAGGAACGCCCATGGCTAGCGTCGTATTAAACGACCAAGCGTCCACCGAAACGAACGTGGCGAACAAGGAGGGAGCATCGCCAGAGCTTGCACGGCTCTCCGACCCCATCGCCAAAGACCTGGTCCAGCTTTTTAAACTTCTCTCGGACGAGACGCGGCTGCGAATCTTGTCCTACCTCATGCAGACCGACGAATTGCATGTCCGGGCACTGTGCGACTTGCTCGGCCAAAGCCAACCCGCGGTCAGCCACCACTTGGCGCTGTTGCGCGTCTCGGGGCTGATCGAATCGCGGCGCGACGGCAAGCACAACTTTTATCGCCTGTTGCCGGAGAAATTCCAGAGCTTCCTGGAACTGGTTTTCACCGCTTCGCCGGATAAAGGGCGAAAAATTCGGTTCGAAGATTGCGTGTTGAGCTATACCCGCGATCCTGAAAAAGAAGGCTGATTCAGCGGGGCGGAGCGCGTTGCGCAATTTCGAGCGCAACGCGCAGTTCGCACTGCGGGCTGATAAAATGCGATCATGCTTCGCTTTGAACATCTGCGCCATAAGCCGCCGTCGCTCCTATCTCGCCCACGCGAACTCATCGTCGTCTGCGCGCCGCTGAAGAGCAACGTCAACCTCTCCAACATCCTCCGCACGGCCAGTTGCTGCGGCGTGCAAAAGGTCATCGCTACGGGGCAAGCCAAGGTCGATAAGTCGATCGCGCGGGACGGCGCGGAGGAGATTGAGTTGGTGGTCCATCGCACGCTGCCGCCGGTGCTGAAGGAACTCAAGATCGCTGGTTATCAACTGGTCGGTTTAGAACAGACGACGAACTCGACACTGTTGCCTGAGTTCCGCTTCGTGCGCAAGACGGCGCTCGTGATCGGCAACGAACGCCACGGTCTTGGGGACGATGCGCTCGCGATTTTGGACGCTGTCGTGGAGATCCCCGTCTATGGGCTTCCCTACAGCTACAACGTCGCCACCGCGACCGCGATGGCTCTCTACGAATTCTGCCGGCAAGACCCGCAGTCGTAGCAGCGCCAGCGATGCGGCGCTAGCGGTTGGGTTGCTCTCGCGTTGCTTGCGATGCGTCGAAAGAATCCCGCCCAATCTGGCGGGTCGTTGGCGGTGCGCTTTAGTGCTTGCCCCACTTCAGCCGATGCAATGGAAACTTCGCGCCAGACAGGCGCTACCTCGTCGGTGAACCAACTTCGTGGGAAAGGATGCCCATGCTTCGTCGCCACTTCCTCTCGTATGGCCTGGCCAGCATCGCGGGCGCGTCGCTCGCTGCCGGTTGTCGCAATAAACAATATGCCCGCGTCGTGAAGCACGGCGAGGATGAGATGGTCGGCAGCCACGCCGCCGGCACGGAAACCTTCAAGCCGCTGATCGACGAAGCCGTCGCCAAGCTGTTGGCCAACTGCGAGCCGCATGCGCAGACCGTGTCGTACGATGGCGAATATGCCGCCCCCGGCGCACAGCGGATCTGCTTCGTCAGCGTCGAGAACCAAAGCTCCGAGGAGATTGGCGACTTTAAACAACAGATTCGCCAGTTGATCGATACGCGAATCATCGAAGGGGATCGCTTTCAAGTCGTCAATAGTCGCTATGTGGACGCCGGGCTGAAGGAACTACGGTTGCGCCCGGAACAACTCATGGTGCCCGAAAACATGCGGAACTTCTGCGGCTATCTCGAACAGGAAGGTCAACCGTTTGATTACATGCTGTGGGCGGTGCTCACGTCTGGCACCACGCGCGAGAACAAAGAGTATCAACGCGACTATCTACTGACGCTTGAACTCGTTGACATTCGCACCGGCCAACAGTTCAAGCAATCCGCCGAGCTCAGCAAAGGCTACCACCAGTCGCGCGTGAGCCGTTTCTCGGCCACGAATCCATTCTCGTGGGGCAGCTAGAGTCGCCAGGTTGGCTGTTGGGCATTCTCGTCACTTCCCGGTCTCCGCATGTCTCGACTCTTACTGCTCGCGCTGCTGCTCTTGAGCGGATGCACTTCGTACGCCGATCGTGTGCGGACCGTGCGTTCGTCGTTCTACGCGAACAATCTGGTGAGCGCCGAGCTGGAAATTGAAAAGTCGCTCGAAAAGAAAAGCGGCGAGAGTGACGTCCTGAAGCTGGAAAAAGCGATGGTCGCCTTGGCGGATGGGCGGGCGAAAGAATCGGAGACGATCCTGCGCGAGGTGCGGGACCGCTTCGACTACCTGGAGCAGAAGAGCGCCGCCGAAGGGGTGCTGAGCTTTCTGTCGGACGATAACGCCAAGAGCTATGCCGGCGAGGACTATGAAAAAGTGCTCATCCGCGCGTTCTTGGCGATCTCGAACTTAATGCACGACGGCGGCGACGCGGGAGCGTATTCGCTGCAAGTCGCCGATAAACAACAGCAAATCATTCAGGCGGCCGTGGAAGAAGACGGCAAGAACCCCAAAGCCAATTACCAGCAGGTCGCACTGGGACCGTACTTGCGGGCCGCCCTCACGGAGGAACAGCATCGCGACTTCGACGACTTGAAACGGAGTCGCGAGATGGTGGTGAACTGGCAGCCGGACTTTGCTGCCGGTCGCGTCGATTTGGAACGAGCCGTATATGGCCGACACAGCGAACCGGGGCATGGCGTGCTCTATGTGATGACGCTCGTGGGCCGCGGACCTTACAAGGAAGAGGTCGCCGAGATTCCGAGCCAGGCGGCGCTGCTGATTGCGGATCGCATCATTAGCGCCACCGGCAAACACACGCTGCCGCCAACGATCGCTCCAATCAAAGTTCCCAAGGTGATGCCGCAGATCAATCTCATTCGGAGCGTGAATGTGTCCATCGACGGCGAGCAGCGGGGACAAACGGAAACAATCACCGACGTGGGGCGGATGGCGGTCGAGCAATATGAGGCTGTCTATCCGCAAATCGTCGCCAAGGCGGTCGTGCGACGGATTGTGAAGAAGGGAGTCGTCTACGGCGCAAAGGAAGTGATGGGGGTCCAGAAGGGTTCGCTCACCAGCTTCGCGCTCGATGCGGCCGGGGTCGTGTGGGAAGCAACCGAGAACGGCGACACACGCTGCTGGGGACTCTTGCCAGACAAAATTCAGGTACTGCGCGTGGAACTACCAGCGGGCGAGCACGAAATCGATCTGCAGCCGATCGCCCGACATGATCGGCTCAGCGGCGGCGTCGTGAACCAGAAATTCACCATTCGCGATGGCGGCAACACTTACCTCCTGGCGAACTTTCCTGATACGAAACTCGTCGGGAATGTGCTCGTGAGCGAGCGGTAGTCACCTACTCCGCCAGTTTCGCCACGATCTTCTCGACATCGTATACACAGCCGCCCCAGGTGCCGCCGCCGACACGTTGCAGAGCGGCCCAGAGGCGCGTATCCGCCGGCAAGTCCTTGTCCGGTTGAAGGTCGTCGCGGAGCGGGCGAGCGGCGAGGAGCTTTGTCCCTTCCTCTGGCGTGACCTCGCGGCCGTTCTCGCCGATCATGTTCAGCGAGCCGTGCAAGTTCACGCGGTCGATCTCGATACGGATCAAATCGCCATCGCGGAGCTTGCCGATCGGTCCGCCGGCGAGCGCTTCCGGTCCGACATGGCCAATGCATGCCCCGGTGCTGACGCCGGAGAAGCGGGCGTCGGTAATCACGGCGACTTCCTTCCCCCACTTGATAAACTTCAGCGCGGAGGTGAGTTGATACGTCTCTTCCATGCCCGAGCCCATTGGCCCGCGCCCGGCGAGCACCAGCACATCACCGGGGCGAATCGGCGGCTCCGATTGGCCCTTGATGGCCAGAATCGCATCATGCTCGGTGACGAAGACCCGCGCTGGCCCTTGCTTGCGATAGACGCCATCTGCATCAACCACCGTGGGATCAATGGCCGTGCTCTTGATGACCGAGCCCTCCGGCGCGATGTTGCCGGTGGGAAAGCAGACCGTGCTCGTCATCCCTCGCCGCCTTGCTTCTACAGGCGGAATGATGACATCGTCCGGCTGCACATCGTCGCGTTGGACAAGCAAGGCTCGTAGCTTCGCACGCCGCTCGCTCGTTTCCCACCAGGTAAGCACGTCGCCGAGGTTCAGACCGCTGACGGTGAGGGCGTTCAAATCAAGAAGTCCCATCTCGCGGAGGTGCAGCATCACTTCCGGCACGCCGCCAGCTAGGAAGACGCGCACGGTGGGGTGATTGACAGGGCCGTTGGGAAGGACATCGACGAAGCGCGGCACGCGGCGGTTGATTTCGTTCCAGTCCTCGATGGTCGGCCGCTGCAGGCCGGCGGCGAACGCAATTGCGGGAATGTGCAGCAGCAGGTTCGTCGAACCGCCGCACGCAGCATAGACGGCCATCGCGTTACGCAACGCGCCAGGCGTGAGGATGTCCCGCGTGTTAATCCTCCGTTCCGCCAGTTCATGCACGACTGGGAGTCCTACAACAACAACGAG
>CAUJKE010000326.1 GCA_963205385.1 Planctomycetota bacterium
ACGATTTGACCAAACACGCCTTGGCGTTCATCGAGCAACATCGCGCCGGGCCGTTCTTCTGCTACCTCCCCTACAACACGCCGCACTCGCCGATGCAAGTCCCCGACGAGTATTGGAACCGCCATGCCGAACAACAGCTTGACTTGCTCGCGCGGCCTGCTGACAAGGAAGATGTCCCCAAGACGCGGGCGGCGCTGGCGATGTGCGAGAACATTGACTGGAATGTGGGACGCGTGCTGAAGCGGCTCGACGAGTTGAAATTGGCCGACAACACCATCGTGATCTACTTCAGCGACAACGGGCCCAACGGAGCGCGTTGGAATGGCGATATGAAAGGACAAAAAGGTTCGCTCGATGAAGGAGGGGTGCGGGCGCCGTTCTTCGTGCGCTGGCCGGGACATATCAAACCGGGAACGAAGGTCACGCCACTGGCGGGCGCGATCGATATCCTCCCCACCCTGGCCGATCTGGCAGGCATTGAGCTTCAATCGCCGGCGCCACTGGACGGCGTGAGTCTCAAGCCGCTGCTGTTGGGGAACGCCAAGGCCTGGCCGGCGCGAACGTACTTCAATTTCTATCGGGGGCGCGTCAGCGTGCGCACCGACCGCTACCGCTTGGATCCGCAAGGACATTTGTTCGACATGCAACAAGATCCCGGCCAGCGCACGGATGTGTCGAAAGCCCGCCCTGAGGCGCATCAGCAACTCACCGCCGCCGCGGCGAAGATGCAGCGCGAAGTATCCGCCGAGCAAACGCCCGATCGCCGCCCGTTCACGGTCGGCTACGCGGAGGAAACGCCGCTTCCCGCGCGCGATGGCGTGCCGCACGGGAATGTCAAACGCAGTGCGGGAGCGCCAAACTGTTCCTTCTTCACCAACTGGTCGAGTCTCGAGGATTCCATCACGTGGGATGTTGAGGTGGGCGCCGCGGGCGAGTATGAAGTGATCGTTTATTACACTTGCGCGGCGGCGGATGTCGGCGCCACGATCGAGCTCACCTTGGGAGAACGGCGCGTGCGCGGCAACGTAGCGGACGCCTACGACCCACCGCTGAGGGGCGCGGAGTCGGATCGTGTCCCCCGGCGCGGCGAATCATACGTCAAAGATTTTCGGCCGCTGAAACTCGGCACGCTCACGCTCGACCGCGGGCGCGGTCAGCTCACGCTCCGAGCGGTCGAGATTCCCGGAAAGCAGGTGATGGATGTCCGTCTGCTTCGATTGCGCAAGCTCGATGGCGAGAAGGGGAACAAGTAGTTTCCCACAGGGTATTTCCCACAGCGGCAGCGCTTGCCCTGGCAGTTGGTTTTCGCCAGAATGGACAATGAGATTGTCAACTCTTCGTCTTTTCACGATCTCGGTTCGACTGTTCGCGCATTAAGGTGCACAACATGGGCGCGGACCAATTACCGCCGTCTACTTTGCCGCGGCGCGGGTGGTCTATCTTCGCCAAGCACGCCGCGGTCGTGCTTTCGTTGTTCATTGTCGCCGGCGGCGTGGTGGTGCTGGCAGGCTACCGTGTCGGCTACGGCATGTTGCAGCATCAAATCAATGAGCGGCTGGAACTAGCCGCCTCCGATCATCAAAAAATCCTGCAGGCATTTATTGCGCGACAGCAAGAGAGCATCGGCCTGATCGCGAGTCGGACGCAACTGCGGCGGCAGGTCGAAAAGCTCGCAGGTGGAACTACCGCTGAGAATCAAACCGCAGACAACGCTCCGGCGAACAACGACAACGTTGATGTTAATGAACAAAACCAACAGGCGCTCGACCAAGACGAGTCGCGTCGTCAAGTGCAGTTGATCTTGAAAGACGCCCGGGAAAGCACACGGGATTTTGTCAGCCTGATGATCGCGGGCCCGACGGGGCGCGTCATTGCGGCGGCGGATGATTCGCGCTTGGGGGAAGATGTCAGTCGTTTACCCGCTTTCTTGGAGGGCCGCAAACAACGGTTTGTGGGGATCAACGGCGATGCGAAATTAGGCCTGCGGCTCGCGGCGCCGGTGCATGGTCAGCAGGATCAGTTGGTGGGCGTGGTCATCGCCGAGCTAGACGCCGCGGCGCAACTTCGTTTCTTGCGGGATTTGAAAGGATTCGGCGACAGTGGCCAGGTCTTGGTCGGCATTCCTGACGGCGAGGGCGTCCGTTTGATCACGCCGAAGGCGGAACGCGAACTATCGTTGCCGCAAACTCCCTCGCCGGCCATGGCCAAGGCGGTTGCAGGCGAAACCGGATTCATGCTGACAACGGACTATGAAGGCAACGATGTGCTCGCGGCCTATCGGCCTGTCGGTTACGTGAATTGGGGCCTGGTGACGAAAGTGAACGCCGCCGACGCCTATGCGCCGCTGACGCAACTCAGGCAATTGCTGTGGTTGACGCAGGGAGGCTTTCTGCTGGCGGGTCTCATCGTGTCTTATTTGTTCGCGCGGCGGTTCACGGGCCCGATCCGTCAATTGAGCGAAACAGCGGCGGCTGTTGCCGCGGGGAACTTGAATGTCCGCGCCGACGTCCAATCGAACGATGAAATGGGACAACTCGCCCTTGCTTTCAATCGGATGACGGAAGAGCTCGCCACGTCTTATGGGCAGCTCGAGCTGCGCGTGCAGCAGCGAACCAAAGCGCTCGAAAGCGCGCGTTCGAAGCTCGAACGCGAGGTCGGCGAGCGCGAACGCGCGCAAGCGTCGGTGACGGAATCCGAAGCGCTGTTCCATTCGCTCGTCGAATGTATCCCGCAGAACATCCTCCGCAAGGATCGCGCCGGCCGCTTCACGTTCGCGAACCAGCGAGCCTGCAACACGCTCGGCAAGTCGCTCGCCGAGATCGTGGGGAAGACCGATTTTGATCTGTTCCCCGAGGAATTGGCAAAAAAGTATACCGACGATGACCGGCATGTGCTGGAAACGGGCGAGTTGTTGGACTTTGTCGAGCGGCATATCACTCCGCGCGGCGATGAACTTTACGTGCAGGTGACCAAGTCTCCGATTTTCAATGCAGAGCGAAAGATCGTCGGGACGCAAATTCTCTTTTGGGATGTGACAGAGCGCAAACTGGCCGAACGCCGCCTGGCCGCCCAGCACGCCACGACGCGCGTTCTCGCGGAAACCGCGACGCTCGCCGAGGCAGCGCCGCGGATTCTCGCAGCCATTAGCGAGGAACTCGATTGGGAGTTTGGCGCGCTCTGGAAAGTGGACCACGAGCAGAATGTGTTGCGCTGCGCGGAAGTCTGGAAAGTCGCCCACAAGCCGCTATCGGAGTTCGCCGCGGCGACTCAAGAAATGGTGTTTTCCCTCGGCAGCGGTTTACCCGGCCGCGTGTGGAAGGTCCGGACAGCCCAGTGGATTTCCAATGTCATCCTAGACCCCAATTTTCCCCGCGCGGAAGTCGCGGAGCGCGAGAACTTGCGGGGCGCGTTTGCTTTTCCCATTCGCCTGCGCGGTGAGATTGTCGGCGTGATGGAGTTCTTCAGCCATGAAGTACGCGAGGCGGATGCGAGTTTGCTCCGAATGTTCGATTCGATCGGTAGCCAAATCGGCCTGTTCGTCGAACGTGAGGAGGCGATGCACGAACTGGAATACGCCAAGGAGGCCGCCGAAGCCGCGAATCGCGCCAAGAGCGAGTTCTTGGCGAATATGAGCCACGAAATTCGCACGCCGATGAACGGCGTCATCGGCATGACCGAACTCGCGCTCGATACCGACCTACAGCCGGAGCAGCGCGACTACTTGCAAATGGTCCGTTCGTCGGCCGATCACTTGCTGACCATCATCAACGATATTCTCGATTTCTCAAAGATCGAAGCCGGTAAACTTGATCTCGAGGCGATCGACTTCCCCTTGCGAGAGACGCTCGATGATACGCTCGCCGCGTTGGCGATGCGGGCCCACCGCAAGAAGTTGGAGCTCGCCGATCATATCGAAACCAACGCGCCCAAATGTCTCGTCGGCGATCCGCATCGCCTGCGGCAGGTGATCGTGAACCTGGTGGGGAACGCGATCAAGTTTACCGACCAAGGGGAAGTGGTGTTGCGTGTGGAAGTGGAAGCGGAGACCGCGACGCACATCGTGCTGCACTTCACCGTGACGGACACCGGCATCGGGATCCCCGAGGATAAGCAGGCGCTCTTGTTCAAGGCGTTTTCGCAAGTCGATGCGTCGATGTCGCGCCGTTTTGGCGGGACGGGACTTGGACTCGCGATTTCGCTCCGCCTCGTGAACATGATGGGGGGCAAAATCTGGCTGGAAAGCGAAGTCGGTCGCGGCAGCACGTTTCATTTTACGGCCGAGTTTGGCAAATCAGCCTGCGAGCCGGCAGCACGACCAGCCAGTGCGGCGGAACGCCTCGTCGAACTGAAGGATTTGCCGGTGTTGATCGTGGATGACAACGCCACAAATCGCCGGATTCTCGACGGGATTCTCAAAGCCTGGCACATGCGGCCCACCGTGGTCGAAAGCGCCGCAGAAGCCTGGCGGCAACTGTCCGCGACGTGCGAAACCCCCTATGCCCTGGTGCTGCTCGATGCGCAGATGCCGGAAACCGATGGCTTCGCGTTTGCGGAGCGCATGCAATCTTCGGAGCAGTTTCGCGGCCACACCATCATGATGCTCTCCTCTGCCGACCGCCAGGCCGATGCCGCGCGTTGCCGCGAACTGGGTTTGGCCGCCTACTTGACGAAGCCGGTTCGCCAATCGGTGTTGTTGAATGCCATCATGAATTGCCTCGATGGCAAGGCGCAGCAGGTTTCAGCCGTCGAAGAAACCCCACAGGAAAAGCCGCCACAGGCGTTGTCGGTGTTACTGGCGGAAGATAACGTCGTGAATCAACGCCTGGCCGTTCGGTACGTTGAGAAACGGGGGCATCGCGTGAAGCTCGTTTGCACGGGGCGTGAAGTGCTCGAGGCCCTTGCCACGGAAAAGTTCGATGTGCTACTCATGGACGTCCAGATGCCGGAAATGGACGGGATCGAAGCCACTGCGCGAATTCGCGCGCAGGAGAAGGTGACAGGGGGCCATCTCCCGATCGTCGCCATGACCGCGCATGCCATGAAGGGAGATCGCGAACGTTGCCTGGCCGCCGGCATGGATGACTACGTCTCCAAGCCGTTGCAAGCGAAGGAGTTGTATCGTGTGATGGAGCGATTCAGCATTGATTCCGCGGCGGAAAAACAGCCCTCCACTCCACAATCTCGCTCGAATCATGACGGCGACGAGGTGTTCCACTATCAGGCCGCACTGCGCCGCGCCGGCGGCGATGCGGAATTTCTCCGCGAATTGGTCGAAGTCTTTCTTGAGGAATGCCCGCGGTGGGTGTCCAATGTAGAGCAGTCGGCCGAGGCGGGCGATGTTGCTTCGCTGCGGCGCGCGGCGCATACCATTAAAGGCGCGGCTGCGAGTTTGCATGCCGCGGCGCTGACGGCCGCGGCCGAGGCGATCGAGACCGCGGCCGCGCAAGGAAATCTGGAATTGCTGGCGGACCAATGCACGCGGTTGACGGCGGAAATCGAACGCTTACGCCCCGAATTGCAACAGTTGGACGACCATCCACATTGACCATATCTCATCGGCGGGAGGAGTACGGAACATGCTTAAGGTCTTAGTCGTCGACGACTCTGCCTTCGACCGCAAACTCGCGAGCGGCTTGCTCGAACGGCACTTACAAGCGCAAGTTCGCGGGGCCGAGGACGGCGCTGCGGCGCTGCGAATGTTGGAGGAAGAAGTTCCCGACATTGTGATCACCGATCTGCAAATGCCGGAAGTGAATGGCCTGGAGTTGGTCGAAAAGATCCGGGAAAAATTCCCTTCCCTGCCGGTCATTTTGATGACCGCGCACGGCAGCGAGGAGATTTCCATTCAAGCCTTGCGCCGCGGCGCCGCGAGCTATGTGCCGAAGCGCAATTTGGCGGATGATTTGGCGACCACCGTGCGAAACGTGCTGACGATTTCGAAGTTGGATCACGAACAGCTCGTCATGCTCGATTATCTGACGCACAACGAATCACACTTTCAACTCGACAACGACCCCAGTTTGATCGCGCCCTTTATTAGTTACGTTCAGCGCGGCCTGACGCGGATGAAATTCTGCGATGAGTCGGCGCAGATTCACGTGGCGGTCGCGCTGCAAGAAGCGCTGATGAACGCGATCGAGCATGGAAACTTAGAGGTCGATTCGTCGCTCCGCGACCAGGCCGGGGCCGCGTACGATAACCTGGTCCGCACGCGGCGCACGGAACCTCCGTTCGCGGATCGCCGCGTCCACGTGAGCGTCTGTGAAACGCGCAGCGAGGCGATCTATAAGATCCGCGATGAGGGGCCAGGCTTCGATCCCTCGACCCTGCCTGACCCGACCGATCCCGCGAACCTCGAACGGATCAGCGGGCGCGGACTGCTACTCATTCGCACGTTCATGGATGAGGTCACGCACGGCGCCCAGGGGCGCGAGATCACGATGGTCAAACGGCGGCCCACCAATGGGAAGAATCTTGACGCAGCGAACACCGTGGCGGAAAGTTGACGCATAAGCTGGTTGCGAATCGACCACGGTGGATGCTGCCGAGTCAATCGCGCGCGGAGGTGCGCCGTGCGAATCGCGGCTGCTAGCGGCCGACTGCGCTCACTTTGCCGGGCGGTCGCTCGGCAATTCTATGAAAAGCTCAGTCGAGCTACCACTGGTTCCTCATCAAACCCCACCAGTGTCCTAGAATTTGGTAACCTTTGGCGGTTGCATCTCCCGCGATTTGGGCAAATGGAGTCGATTTTTCAATTCTCGCTGACCTTGCGACTTCTGGGAACGCGAGTTGCTACCTGATAGGGAGCCAATTCGACTGGAGGAACCATCGAAAGTGTCGCTCAAGGAAAACCTGTTCCGTGAAAAGCCGTATCTCTTGGCAGCGCTCGCCGTGGGGGGAGCGTTCCTCGCCAAGCTGTTGATCGATCCGTTCCTGCATCGGGATGTGGCGCCGTACTTGTTTTTCTTTTTTCCGGTCGCGCTGAGTGCCTGGGTGGGTGGAACGCGACCCGGCTTGTTTGCGCTGACCACGGGGGCGCTGTTGGCGGAGTACTTCTTCGTGGAGCCGCGCTATAGCGTGCTTCAAGGAGATTCGTCCGAGATCATTGGCCTGGTGATGTTCTCGATCGAAGGGCTCGTGCTCTGTCTGGTCGCAGGCGCTCTGCACACTGCCCGCCGCCGTGCAGAGTCGCAGCAGCAAGCGGCAGAGCTAGCGCAAGAGCGTTCGCTCTGGCATGCCGAGGAGTTAGCGCAAACACAAGGTGAACTCATCGCGACGCAGGCCAAGTTTCGGCAGTTGTTTGAATCCAATCTGCTGGGGGTATTTGTCGTGCAACGAGACGGCCTGGTGACGAGCGGCAATCAGGCGTTTCTTTCGCTGTTGGGCTATCGTCAGGATGATCTCGCCGCAGGCCGCATCGGTTTGGACAAGCTGTGCGCGAACCAGTTCGCCGATTTGAAAGCGCGGGCCAACTCGGCGCTCAGCGAAGATTGCACCGTCGCCCCGTTTGAAATGGAATTCACTTGTTCGGACGGCAGGCAGTTGCCTATTTTGCTAGGCGCCACTAGCACCAAAGATGACGGCGAGGAAGCGATTTACTTCATGGTGGAATTAACGGAGTTGAAACAAACACAAGCAAACCTGCGCCGCGCGTTGCGGGAGGCCGAGTCTGCGAACCGGACCAAGACCGATTTTCTCGCCAACATCAGCCACGAATTGCGCACGCCGATGAATGCGATCATCGGCCTGACCGAGCTCGTCCTGCAAGACGATATCTCCCCAGAAGTTCGCGAGAACCTGCACATTGTGCGCGAGTCGGCGGACACGCTGATGGAGTTGCTTAACGATTTGCTCGACTTTTCCAAAATGGAGGCAGGCAAGTTCAAGCTCGTGCATGAACCGTTTCGGCTGCGGGAAACGTTGGATGAAGCCATGCGTTCGCAAGCGCTGCGAGCGCACGAGAAAGGGCTGGAAGTTGGTTGCTACGTGCACGGCAGCGTGCCGGACTTGCTGCTGGGAGACGAAATGCGCCTGCGCCAGGCGATTGGCAACCTGGTGGGCAACGCGGTGAAATTCACCGAGCAAGGCGAAGTCTTTGTGCGCGTCAGTTCCGAAAGTGTGCAGAACAATATCGTGCAGTTGCGTTTCATTGTGGAAGACACCGGCATCGGCATCGCGCCGGAACTCCAGGAGAAAATTTTTGCCCCGTTCACCCAGGCGGACAATTCAACCACACGGAAGTACCACGGCAGCGGCTTGGGTTTAGCGATTACCACCACCCTGGTGCACGGCATGCAAGGACGGATTTGGGTGGAAAGCGAAGTCGGCCGCGGCAGCCGGTTTTGTTTCACGGCGCGCTTCCCGCTCGCGGATGCCGGCGGATTTAATGACGGCGAAGAGGAACTTGACCTCGCTCGGTTGGAGTCGCTGTCGGTCTTAGTGGTCGACGACAATTCCACGAATCGACGCATCCTCGAAGAGACATTGCAGCACTGGAACATGCGGCCGGTGATGGCGGCCAGTGGTCAGGAGGCTCTCAAGATTCTGGATGAGCACGCCGACCGCGGCGGATTCTCGTTGGTCATCGTCGATGCGCTGATGCCGGAGATGGACGGTTTTGAGGTTGCGGAGCGAATTCTCAACGATCATCGCCTGCGCAACTTGACGATTTTGATGCTGTCGTCGAGCCATCGGCAGGAGTTCTCGAAGCGCAGCGCTCAGTTGGGCATTGCCGCGTATTTGGAGAAGCCGATTTCCCAGCGCGACTTGTCGCGAGCGATTGTGCAGGTCTGTGGCGATAATGCGCCGCAGGCTGGCGGCGAGGAGTCGCCGGCTGTTGCGCTCGCCGAACCGGCCGCGCAACCGCTGAACATCCTGGTGGTGGAAGACACGCCTGCCAACCAAAAGCTGATGCAGAAGATTCTCGCTCGCCGCGGCCATCAAGTCGCCATCGCCAATCACGGCGAGGAAGCGCTCGCCGCTTGCCGGGAACGTGCCTACGATATTGTCTTGATGGATGTGCAGATGCCGATCATGGACGGGTTTCAGGCGACGGCCGCGCTCCGTAATTGCGACGCCGACGAATCACTTGCCACTTCTCCGAATGTGCCCATCATCGCCATGACCGCGCATGCCATGAAGGGAGACCGCGAGCGCTGCCTGGCTGCGGGCATGAATGGCTATATTTCCAAACCGATTGTCGCGCAGCACGTCGTGGAAACGATTGAGTCGGTGTGCGGCGCCGCGCCGGACTCGCCGAAGACAACACCCACCAACCACACCCCCGGAGTCACGATGAAACCCACTTCAACACCGTGCTTTAACTTGGATGTGGCGCGCCATCGCATGAACGATGACGAAGAGCTGCTGACCGAGATGATGCAGTTATATCTCGAAGACTTCGGGCCTCTGCTACAACGGGTGCGTCAAGCCGCCCGCGATAACGACCTGCAAGAGCTTGAACGCGCCGCCCACAGCCTCAAGGGCCTGGCGGCGAATTTTGAAGCCAAGGATGCGCAGGCTGCGGCGCAAGAGGTGGAGTTCGCGGCCCGCGATCATGTGACCGATGACATGACGCCGCTAATCGCTGTACTGGAGTCCGAAACCGAGCGGCTGGCCGACGCTTTGCGTGGATTTCTCGCACAGCGCGAGAGTTCGTAAGGAAGCCATGTGTAATCTTTTGCTCGCAATGAAGCGCCGCCGGCATTATCTCCCATCCCGCACGATCTCTTCCGCCGCGTTCTTGCCGCAGGCGCCCATCACGCCGCCGCCGGGATGGCTGGCGGCGCCGCATAGATAGAGCCCGCGGATCGGCGTGCGATGATCGGCCCAGCCGGCGACGGGGCGAAAGCAGTAGAGCTGATTCAAGCCCATCGAACCTTGCATGATGTTCCCGCCGGTCAAACCGAAGGTGCGTTCCAAGTCGAGCGGGCTAAGCACCTGGCGATGTTCAATCGCAGCGGGGACATTCGGCGCATATTGGGCGAGGACTTCGATACACCGATCGGCGAAGCTCTCCTTGCGCTCGTCCCAAGTACCGCTCGCCAACTTGTACGGCGCGTGCTGCACGAAGATCGACACCAGATGCTTGCCCGGCGGCGCGAGCGTGTCATCGACGGCCGACGCCATCGTTAATTCCAAGATCGGCTCCCGGCTCGGCTCGCTATACTTGGCATCGTCGTAGGCCCGCTCCAGGTAGTCCATCGTTGGCGAGATGTGCATCGTGCCGCGATGATGCGGTCCCAAGCCGCCGTTCGCGGCGCTGGCGGGGAGGGCGGTGAATTGTGGTGGCTCGCTGAGCGCGAGGTTGATTTTGGCGGAGGACGACGCGTAGTCGATGTTCGCGATGCTGCCGCGAAAATCCGCCGGTAATTCGTGCGCCGCCAGAAACACCTCAAACGTAAGATGGGCGTCTACGCTCGAGGCGACAATGGGCGCTTCCAACACACTGCCGTCTTCCAACTGCACGCCATGCGTCTGGCCTTGATCGACGAGGATCCGCTTGACCGGCGACTCTAGGGCGATCTCCACGCGCAAGTCGTGACACGCCGCCGCGAGCGATTTCGCCAGGCCCCCCATCCCGCCGCGAACATAGCCCCACACGCCCCGTGCGCCTCCGGCTTCGCCCATCACATGATGCAAGAGCACATACGCCGTCCCCGGCAAGGAAGGCGCGGCGAAGGCGCCAATGATGGCATCGGTCGCTAGCGTCGCGCGGAGGACTTCGGTCTCGAACCACCGTTCCAAGATCGGGCGAGCGGCGCCGGTCAACAGTTCGATCGCCGCCGGCAGGTCGTCGCTGAGCGACGCGAGCGCGCGATACATCTCAAACACCTTGGCCGCATCGCGGAGTTTTTTTCCCATCCCAATCTTGCGGCGCTCGGGGGAAAGCGGGAGGGGATCAGGCGCGGCTTTCGCCAAGACCGGTTCGAGCGTTTCCGCCACGCGTTCCAGCAACTGCTGATATTTTGGATAGGCTTCCGCGTCGCGCGTGCTGAACCTGGCGATGTCGCGGCACGTTTCGCGCTCGTCGGGCCCCATCAAGAGGTAGCGGCCGTCGAGTAGCGGCGTGAACGACGACGGATTGCGCGGCAAGATTTCCAGGCCGTACGATTTCAAACGGAGGTCGCGGATGATTTCCGGCAGAAACAGGCTGATGACGTAAGCGGCGGTCGAGACCTGGTAGCCAGGCCACAGTTCCTCGGTAGCGGCGCAGCCGCCGAGGACGTGCCGGCGTTCGAGGACGCAGATCGCTTTGCCTGCCTTGGCAAGATAGGCCGCCGTGACCAATCCGTTGTGCCCCCCTCCAATCACAATCGCGTCGTACTTGCGTTTGAGGGGCGTTACGTGTGCAGTTGTGCTCATGCCCGTTGCAGATCCTGAAGGAAGAAGGTAGGACAGGCATCCGGCCTGTCATTTCTGGACTGGCGATCAAGACGCGATTGTAGTGCCCCACCTTCACTTCCGAAAGCTTGCAGGCAGCGATGTTCGTTATCGGCACGGACGAAGCCGGCTATGGACCCAATCTCGGCCCGCTAGTGATCAGCGCGACCGTGTGGCGCGTGGATGACGCGCTGGTGGACGCCGATTGGTACGAACTGCTCGGCGATTGCCTCAGCCCCCAGCGCGTTACCACCGCCGAGACGCGCGCCCCGATTGCCGATTCCAAAGCCCTCTACAGCGCAGGCGGATCGTGGGAACAGTTGGAACTTGGCCTACTCGCGGCCCTGCACGTGTGCGCGCGGCCTTGTCACTCCTGGTCCACGCTGTGGCAAAGCCTGGCGGAAGCGCAGTTGGCGCAACTCGCCGCCCAGCCGTGGCACAAGAACATCGAACTCACCACGCCGGTGGCTGCGTGTTCCCAGCGGATCGCCGAGTTTGGCGCGGCGTGGAAGCAGCGGCAAATGCGCGGCGACGTGCAACTTCTGGCGATCCGCGCACG
>CAUJKE010000327.1 GCA_963205385.1 Planctomycetota bacterium
CCACGCCCCCCCCCAACCAGTACTCCCCCACCAGCGACACGGCCCTCCACGCATTCAGCGCAGGCGTGCGAACCCACGAAATTCCGTACGGGCCGAGGAACCCGGAACTTAGCCCGTCGATGGTGACGACCAGCAAATTAGGAATGTGTGGTGCCAACGCGATTGCCTGACGTGCGAGAGAAAGCAGATGCCGGGGCCTGATGCTGTTGTAGGACGGTCCGTCCGGTCCGTCCAGACGCCGTCCCGCGGGGAGGGCCGATAGCTCCCGCCTGGCCTTGCGCAAGCTGATATAATGCGGTCGTCCCTTCAACCCTGGCGGGGAACAAACAAGGAGTGTACGCAATGAAATGGCAAGTTTGGCTCTTTAGCACCTCACTCGCGGCGCTACTCGCGCAGCCTCTTGCGGCGCAAACGCTGCTGGAGCGACTCGAACAACGTTTGAATCAGGCGCCCGCGCCAACGCCGGCGGAGCGCCCTGCGCCTGAACCAGCACCGGCCACGCCGGCGCCTCCGGCGCAGCCAGGCTATTTGGGTCTGGTCGCGGATGCACAAGACAACGCGGTCATCGTCCATACCATCCGTGTTGGCGGGCCTGCGGATTTGGCGGGCGTGCGGCGGGGCGATCGGTTGATTTCCGCCGGTGAGGTGTTGCTCACCAATCTCGACGACCTGGCTCGCGTGCTCCACCAACTTCCGGCCGGCGCGAAGGTGGATTTCATCATCGAACGCGCAGGCGAGAATCGAAAGGTGGTCGTGACCTTGGGACAACGCGATCCCCAGGCCGCTGACGGACCAATGGAAGACCTGCCGGCGCCTCGGAATCAAGATGGCCTGCTCACCGAACCGCTGGAGCCGGAGATGGCCGGGCGTGCGGTGCTGGGCGTGCGCGCGGCGACTGTGACCGCTGATTTGCAACGCCGCTACGGCCTTACGGTTCGCCAAGGGGCGGTGATTGAAGGCGTGCAAGACGGTTCGCCCGCCGCCCGGTATGGCCTCCCGCTCGGAGCGGCGATTGTCGCCGTGGATGGAGCGCGCGTGGATACGTCCGACGACCTGGCCGCGCTCGTCGCCGGTCACGCACCCGGCGATGTGATCGAACTCTCGTACTACGTCCGCGATCAGGCCTATCGCAAGCAAGTCCGCCTCGTCCCCGCGGCCGTGGACGCACCGCTTCCCAACGATCGCGTTCCTGCCGATCGCCCGCTGCTCCGCACGCTGGAACGGGCCCTCGACAACGTCGCCCCGCCGCCAGTTCGGGGCGATGGCGAAGTGCAAGCCTTGCGCGCCCAGATGGCAGCCATGCAAGAGCGGCTCGACCAACTCGAAGCCCGCGTGCGCGAGCTGGAAAGCCAGCCCGTGTCGCCGCCACTACCGTAGCACGGAACTGGTTCCGTGCAGCGAGCGGAACGAGTTCATAGAATTACCCAGTGAGCGGAACTTGTTCCGTGCCAGGTTCCAGGTTCCAGGAATCGCCATCATGGGACAGCACCCCAGCGACAGTTCTTCGCCAGGCTCGCTCGGAACAAGTTCCGAGCTACGACGACGGCCGCCGACATTCGTGCCGTTTGCTGAACACAACGCGGTGAGAATCTATCAAAGGAACTTGCCGCACTGGCGGCCATTGGTTGCAACCAACTCGTGGGACGCTCGGGTGCGTTTTGGCAACCGGAAAGCTATGACCACATCGTCCGCGATAGGAACCAGTTGTTGGCCTACCGCGAGTACATTGCGGGAAATCCGGCAAAAGCCAGCTTGCGTCTGCCAGATGCGGCGTTGTACCAGGCCGCTTGGATCGACGCCTGGTAGCACGGAAAACCAAACAGGACGGGCATGATTGTGCCGCAATAAGAACCGCGAAACACTCAGTGGAAGGGAACAATCAGGGACGGCTACGTGACTATCTTCTAATGTCTACATCTGGACGAAGGGATTGGAACTCCTGAATCGCATCATCAGTAACCTGCGTGTTGAATATCCACACCTCACGTAGCGAACGAATCTTCATCAGATTCATTAAGGACGCGTCCGAAACGTGGGTATCAGAAACATCTACCCACCTCAACGACGTCGAAGTCTCGAAATGCCGAAAACATCGCCCCGAAATTTGAGTTCCCGAAACATCCAGTTCCGTAAGGCGATTGCACTTTGCCAAGTGCGCGATGCCTGCATCACCGATGGACTTGCTGTAGGCGAGAGACAATTTTCGCAGCGCTGGCCATCTTGAGATGGCATTGAGCGAGTCATCGGTCATCGAATTGTAATTCAATGAAAGCTCTTCAATGACACTGCATTGGGATCCCAGTGCCTCGATCATCGAGTGGATCATCGAGTCGTTCATGTCAACCATGTCATTGGAATCGCAATTCAAACGTTTGAGCTTGGGAAACTCGGACAAAAGGTTTAGATGCGATGCTAGATTCGCGTTGGAGTCAACACATAAGAACGTGGACATGTCAATCTCGATGACGTCCGTGGCGAATCGCGCTAGTGCCAAATCACTCTCACTATGACGTTCAATATCGTTCGCATCACTATCAAGCCAGCCGTTTTCGTCGAGTACCCAGTTGTGATCGATCAAGGAAACGTTGCTTCTCTGCAACGCGCGCACCGCGGATGCTTTACGTTGCAAGTTGCCAACATAGGCCTGCGACACTGCAATTATCAGAGCGATAACTCCAACGCCAGCCAAGAGCACGCGTAGTGAATATCGAAATCCACTTCTCATCTTGCAGTACCTTCGGGAACAACTCCAACGCTATGGGGCTGAGAAAAACGAAACAGGCCTAATTGTACCCCGTGGAGGGATTTGTAACCCTGATCGCCAGCTGGAACTTGAGGCGAAGCGGTCCTTTGCCGCACGCGGAAATGAATTATGCCCTTTTCCTCGCCGGTAGCACGGAACTTGTTCCGTTCGGCCCATATCGCGGCATGACGTCGCCACAGGTAGAACGGAACAAGTTCCGTGCTACGGGGTGCGACCGATAAAATTGTACAAATGCGTTCGCGGTTGTTACAATTCGCGGAACCGGGAGGACAGGCTTCCAGGCTAGTGGACCGGGCGAAATCCAAATCGGCGGAGGGTGAGTTCGATGGGGAAACACGCGACTTGGGCCTGCATTTTATTGATCGCGGCCGTCCAGGCGGCTCCGGCCGCCGAGCCGCTGCGCGACGTCATCGACCGCGAACTGGCGGCCAGGTGGCAGCAACAGCAAATCGCTCCGGCTCCCCCGGCAGAGGACGCCGTCTTCCTCCGGCGCATTTATCTCGACCTGGCCGGCATCATTCCGACGGCCGACGAAGCCGCGGCTTTCCTGGACAATGCGTCGCCTGATAAACGCGCCCAGCTCATCGAGCAGCTTCTTGCCAGCCCGCGCTACGCCCAGCATCAGGCCGACGTCTGGGACATGGTCTTCTTCGGTCGCAATCCGCCAGGCTATGACGCCGCCAAGCGCGAAGGTTTTCAGCATTGGCTGCGGGAAGCGTTCGCCCAGAACATGCCGTATGACGAACTGGCCCGCCGGATGCTTAAGGCGGAAGGGAACACGGCCGAGCAGGGAGCGCCGATGTATCTCGTGCAGTACATTCGTCGTCCCGAGGATGCGGCGATGGCGGTCAGCCAGACATTTCTCGGCGTGCAGTTGCAATGCGCCCGCTGCCACGATCATCCGTATGAAAGCTGGACGCAGCTTGACTTCTACAGCATGGCCGCGTTCTTCGCACGACTGGAGATGGTAAAAGCCGGCAAGGCCAAGGTTGATAATCAGGAACTCGAAAAGATCTACGTGGCCGAGATGAACAGCGGCGACATCAAGTTCACCGGCCCCGCCAAGGATGCCCAGCCCGGCAAGCAAGGGACGCCTGTCCCGCCGAAGTTCCTCCTGGCCGCGGTGCTCGACGAACCTGACTTTGGCGACGAGTTCAAGAACGAGAAACGCCCCAAAGAAAACGAGCCGCCTTTGGCGCCGAAGTTCTCCCGTAAGGACAAGCTGGCCGATTGGGTCACGTCGGCGGAGAATCCCTACTTCGCCCGCGCGGCGGTCAATCGCATCTGGGCGCAGTTCATGGGGCGCGGGCTGGTGCATCCGGTGGACAACATGAGCGAGTCGAACTCCGCGAGCCACCCGGCGCTACTCGATGCGCTCGCCAGCGACTTCGTCGCCCACAAATTCGATGTGCAGTGGCTCATTCGCGAGATCGTCAACAGCCACGCTTATCAGCTCGCCGCGACCGGCGACGTGAGCGACGCGATGCCGCTTTCGTTCGAGCGCGCCCGCACTCGCCCGCTCTCGGCCGAGGAACTGCTTGAATCCTGGCGCGTCGCGACCCGCTATGACCGGTTGGCTGAGCAGCAGAATAAGAAGGAAGCCCAGGGGCGCTTCTCCGGTGTATCGTTCGATTACGTCCGCCGCTTTTTTGGCGAACCCAATAACGGCGTCGGCGATTTTCAAGGGGGGCTGCACGAGCATCTCTATCTGAACAACGGCGAACTCGGCCGCCTGACTACCCCAGAAAAAGGTGGGCTGTGCGACGAACTGATGACATCCGCGGACGAGTGGCCGGCCAAAGTCGAGCGGCTCTATCTTTCGATCCTCAGCCGCCGCCCCAGCGCGGAAGAACAGGCCAGGTTTGTCGAATACATCACCAGTGAAAAGGAAAGCCGCAACCAGACGGAACGTTTACGCGAAGCCATGTGGGTGCTGATGACCTGCAGCGAGTTTCGGTTTAATCATTAGTCCGTTTTTTGCGGAAAGAAAAAATTCCAAGGGAACCACGAAGACACGAAGAGCACAAAGAAGAGATATCAATAACAATCCAAAGGGTACGAGCAAGAGAGTGGGTGGATTGATTGATACGCCGGAGGCTTGACTCTCTTTGGTCTGCTTCGTGGCTGCGTGCGGAACTTCTCCCACGCGCCATCCGCTCACAACCTTCCCTCCAACACGCGATCGACGGTACGCTTGCTAAGGAACGAAACCATGTTCTGTCCCACGCACGAACATTTCTCACGGCGAAGTCTCCTCAAAGGGCTCTTTGCCACCACGGCCGGCGGCGCGCTCATGAACTGGGGAAGCCTCTTCGCTTCGCCAGCGCGGGCGGACGAAGTCGCCAAGAATCAAAAGCGGTGCATCCTGCTGTGGATGAACGGCGGGGCGAGCCAGTTTGAAACGTTCGATATGAAGGTCGGCACGGCGACCGGTGGGCCGTTTCGACCGATCTCGACCAACGTCCCCGGCACGCAAGTTTGCGAACTGCTACCGCGCATGGCCCAGCAAATGGACAAGCTCTGCGTGATCCGCTCGATGCGCACGTCGCAGATCGACCATCCGCAAGGCATCCACCTGATGCACACTGCTTATTCGGAAACCGCCAATGTGCGCTTTCCCGAATTCGGCGCGGTGATCGCCAAGTATCTCGGCCGCGATGGAGCGGCGCTCCCCAACTTCATCAAGATCGGCTCCAACGGCGATTCCGGAAGCGGCTTCCTGGGGCCTCGGTTTCAACCGTTCAACATGGGGCACGATGGCCGCCTGCCGACGTTCGCCCAGTCGCCGCTGAATCCAGAGGTTGAAGCTCGCCGCAACGGCCTGCGCCAATTCGTGGAAGACACCTATGCCGCGAAACATGCGGTGGAAACGGCCAAGATGCACCGCGCCGCCTACGACAGCGCCCGCCGCCTGCAAAGCGCGTTGGCGACGTTCAAGATCGACGAGCAGTGGCAGAAGTATGAGCCGTTGTATGGGGATAGCTTGTTTGGCCGCAACTGCTTGCTGGCGCGGCAACTGGTCGAGGCCGGCGTGCCGTTTGTCGAGATCGGCCATAGCGGCTACGACACGCACGCGGATAACTTCACCGGCCACAAAGGACTTTTGGCCCCCATGGAGCAAGGTTGGGCGGCGCTGTTGACGGACTTGCAGGAGCGCGGCTTGCTCCAAGATACGCTCGTTGTCTGGATGGGCGAGATCGGCCGCACGCCCAACATCAATAACCGCGCGGGGCGGGATCATTATGTCCGCGCGTGGAGCACCGCGCTAGCTGGCTGCGGTGTGAAGGGGGGACTCGTGTACGGCCAGACGGACGAAGAAGGGCGCGATGTGACCGACGGGAAAGTCACCGAGGGGGACTTCTTCGCCACTATTTATCAGGCCCTCGGCATCGATCCGCTGACGGAACACTACGCCGGGTCGCGGCCCATCCCGATCGCGCCGTTTGGCTCGAATGTCGTGCAAGACTTGCTGGTGTGATGATTACTCGTAGCTCCCGAGGTCCAGATGTACGCCGCCGATAAAATCAAGCCTGCCTGGAAACTGACGTTTGAAGGCGCCCGCACGACGGTCGCCTGGCCGAGCGCGCTCACGTTCGCCGGTTCGCACCGCCGGGTGGTCTGCGCGAATCACGACGGCACGATCCTCATGTGGGAACTGCCGGAATCGCCCGTCGCCGGCAAAGTGCTCGATGCCAGCGGCAAGGAAGTGGACGGGATCGCCGCCCCGCCGCCGGTGAAGCAGCTCGTCGGGCATGAGAACGCCGTGACGCACTTGGCCTGCGCGCCAGACGGGAAGACGCTCATCTCCACGAGCCTCGATCACACGGTGCGCTTTTGGGATTTGGAAGCTGCTGCTAGTGGCGAAGCGGAGGTCGTCATCGACCGCGAAACGCGCGAGCGGCTGGCGAGGCGCGCGCCAGAAAAGGAGCGCGAGGGGATGCTCTCCGCCCCCGGTGTGAAACTGGCGACGCTCGCCCCGACGGCGACGCTGTCCGAGCATCGCGATTGGATTCAAGCCCTCGGCATGTCGCGCGACGGGCGGCGCGTCATCACCGGCGACGATGCGGGACACGCCATTGTGTGGGACGTGGCGAAGAAGGCGAAAATCAGCCAGTGGCAGTGCGAAGGCGTTGCGTGGATTCTCGCCGCGGCGCTCTCCAGCGATGGCGAGCAAGCCCTCGTATCGCAATATCGCCGCAAGGGAGGCGACTTCAACAACTATCCCGCGGGCCTGCGAATCTATAACGTCGCCGATGGCGCGGTGAAGCTCGACATCCTGGCGACCAACTACCCCAAGGAAAAGAATCCGCCGTATCAATATCAGTACCAGTATTACAAGTTCGTCGCCGAAGGGCTCGTCGCCGCCGCGTGGTCGCGGGACGGCAAACTCCTGGCGATCGGCCAAGGGGGCGAGGGAGGCGAAGGGAAGGTGCATATTCTCGCAGCGGAGACCGGCAAGGTGTTGCGGCAGGTTTCGGAGCATCGCTACGGCGTTACGGATCTCTGCTTCACGCAAGACGGCAAGTTCCTGTTCACCGCCGGTCGCGACACCACGTTCCGCATCATCCAAGTCGAAGACGGCAAAGAAGTCGCCAAGATCGGCCAACCGCGCGGCGGCCAGTTTACCGATTGGCTCAGCGCCATCAGCCTCTCGCCTGACGAACGATGGCTCGCCGCTGCCGACATCTCGGGGCACGTGCAGGTCTGGCAGTTGGGTCAGTAGCTGCATCGCTAGCAAAGCATACGCTTCACCGCAATCTCGTCAGCGGCGGCCTGAATCGCTCTTGGTCTTTTGACGGCCGACAAGTTACGCTTTGCAAACGTTACACGCCGGATGCGACAAAAGTTCATGTTTCCCCCGCGCCGCTGCCGACATTGGGCGGCGGCGATGCCGAAATCCCAGGCGAAACAAGAACGGTTGCCCGAATCCCGGCGTGTGGCGCGGCGTTTGCAACCCGTAATTGCGACGACGCGTCAGGCGACGACTGGATACCCGCCGGTCGTGGCGCCGCTGTTCAAGGAGTGAGCAGCGGAGGACTCCACCCTAACTCACGGAGTGACCCGGAGCATGGAAGCTCACCTCACGCGCGCTGTGTTATGCGCCGCGGCCCTGTTGTCGATGGGGGCCGGTTATCGCACGCAGAATTTTATTGTCGACGCCGACTCCCCCGCCGTGGCCCGCGAAGTCGGCGACATGGCTGAAAAGTTTCGCCACGACCTGGCAATCGAGTGGCTCGGCAAACCGCTCGACAATTGGCCGGACCCATGCCCGATTCGCGTCACGGTTGGCAATATGGGCGCCGGTGGCGCGACGAGCTTCATGTTCGAGCGCGGCCGTCCCTTTGGCTGGACGATGAGCGTGCAAGGCACCCGCGAGCGCGTGCTCGATTCGGTGCTGCCGCACGAAGTCACGCACGCCATCTTTGCCACGCATTTCGGCCGCCCGTTGCCGCGGTGGGCCGATGAAGGGGCATGCACCACGGTCGAGCATCATAGCGAGCGCAAGAAACAAGAGGACAACCTCAAGGTCTTCCTCACCACCAACCGCGGCATCGCGTTCAATCAAATGTTCGCCATGACCGAATACCCGCCGGACGTGCTTCCGCTCTATTCGCAAGGCTATTCGCTGGCTCGGTTTCTGATTGCTCAAGGGGGCAAGCCGAAGTTTGTCGAGTATGTCGGCGACGGGATGAACTCGCGGAACTGGACGGCCGCGACCAAGAAACACTACGGCTTCGAAAGCCTGTCGGAACTGCAAGTCACGTGGGTCGAGTGGGTCCGGGGCGGAAGTCGCGAAGACACCGCGGCCCAGATGCTCGTCGCCATGCGGGGTGGAGAGAAGCCGACAACCGCAACCACGCCGGTTGACAGCGATCGAGTGCAGGCAATTCCGGCCGGCTATGCCAAGACCAGCGCCCCAGCCAATGCGCCAGTCCGTGAGCCGCTCGGCAAGTTGGCGAGCCGCGAGGTTCCGGCACAATTCACGTCTTCTCAGGCGTCAGAAGATCCTCGCCCGCACGGCGGCTGGTATGCTCGTCGTCGTGACGAAGCGCGCACATCCGTCGCAACGAATCAGAGCGTTAGCACACCGCTGGGGACGCAGCCGCTGGACACTTCGCACGAGAAACTGCCAGAAGCCGTCATGCTCAGCCGCCCGCAACCGCTGTCTCAACCGCAGCAGACGATTCTCGAATGGAGCCGCCCGCCGCAACCGTCAACGCTGCCGGGGACGGTGCTGCGTTAGCAAACGCTATCCGTAAAAGTACCGCACCAGGTGGAAGAACACCGGGGCGGCGAAGCAGATCGAGTCGATGCGGTCGAGGATCCCGGCGTGGCCTTGCACGAGCGTGCCGTAGTCGCGTACTCCCCGATCGCGCTTGATCGCAGACATCGTCATTCCGCCTGCAAAACCCATGATGGCGATGACCGTGGACATGATGGCGGAGACCCAGAATTCAAACGGCGTGACCCACCAGAGTAGCGCGCCGATAATCGCCGTGCTGAGCGTGCCGCAGAGAAACCCTTCCCAGGTGCGACTCGCGTTGATCGCCGGGGCGATGACATGCCCGCGCGTCCCCAACATCCGGCTCCAAAGGAACTGGAACATGTCCCCCACCTGCGTGATCAATACGAAGTAGAACAGCAGCCCCGGCAAGCTGCCGGTCCAGGGAACGGCTTCCCCGGCGGCGTTTCTCGTCATCAGGTCCAGGTGCAACAGGGCCGGCGCGTGGCTGAGCGAGTAGACGCAAATGAGCAGCCCGGCTTGAATTTTCGCGGATCGTTCGAGGAACCGTTTCGCGTCGCCGCTAAATGCGATCCGAGCGGGAATAAACAGCGAGGCGTAGACGGGGATCATGACCGTATAAACGCCATACAGCTTGGGATACGCGGCCGAGAACCCGATCAGCACGTATTGCAACGGCGTGAATAGAAAAAAGCTCAGCGCGAGCGCGCGATGGTCGCCCCGGCGGGTGGGCGTCATGGTGATGAATTCGCGGAGCGCCCAGAACGAGACCAAGAAGAATAACACGGTCGTCGCCACGCGGCCCAGCATGAAGCCGACGATCAACACCGCGCACATCGCCCACCAGGCGGCGATGCGGTTGTTGAAGCTCTTGACCAGCGCTGGGTTAATCGAGCTTTCCGGCTGATGTCGCAGCGTGCGGCCAATGATCCACGCCGCCGCCAACAGCCCCATCACCACCCCCATTAGCCAGTACGTCGCCAGCGTGAACCACGCCGGCTCGCCAGGCGCAAAGTACGCCCAGAGTATGGCAAGGTGGTTCGAGTTGGACAGGTCGGGAGGCATTGAATAGGTAACGCGTGGTTGTGAGTGGTGATGGTTTGTAACGCCGCTTAATCCGGTTCTTTCAAGCTACGCACGGCTTCGCGCGCGCGGCGCAAAAAGGCTTTGCTGTTCTCCCCTTTCTCCAAATAAATGGGGAGGCCAATGGTGATGCAACTCAGCAGCGGCACCGGCAGGAATTCTCCCCGCGGCAACACGCGGTTGAGATTCTCAATATAGACCGGCACCAGTTCCAGGTCGGGCCGCTTCTTCGCGAGATAATAGAGGCCGCTCTTGAAGTCTCCCATTTCTTCCTCCGTGTTGCGGCTTCCCTCGGGAAACAAAATGATCGAATATTTCTCCCCCATCTCCTGAATCATCAGGTCGATCGGGCTTTGGTGGACCTTGATCTCCGTCCGGTCGATCAGGATCGCATTAAAGGTCTTACCAATGTAACGGCGCACCGGCCCTTGATCCCAGTAGTCCTTCGCGGCGACCGGGCGAGTGACTTCGCGCACTTCGCGCGGCAGCGACGCCCACAGTACGAGCGCGTCGAGGTGGCTGGTGTGGTTGGCGAAGTAGACCCGTTGGGCGGGATCAGGCGCAAAACCCTCCGTTAAGCGCAGCGACGCACCGCTGAGTAGCTTAGCGGTGAACGCGAGGAGGGAAATGGTCAACTTCATGGCGGCCGAGTGCGCCAGGGTGGGGCGGCGCGGAAGCGTGTATCGTAACAGCAACAAAGGGGCGCTGCCCAGGGGCGCTTGCGGAGCACGCCCGGCATTATCGGCACGACCCACACGTCATTCGCTCGTCGACGCCCGCTGCGCGGCTCGCTCTGCAGGCTCGGCATCTGGGGGCGCCGCGGCCTGCTTGGCTGATTCTCCCGAGCGACCACGGCGCGCTTTGCCTTCATACAGCTCTTCGATCAGTTCTGTATAGCCTTGCACCATCGCATCGAGCGACCAGCGGGCGACGACGCGCTCCCGCCCGGCCCGGCCGAGCTTCATCGCCAGCGCTCGATCCGCGAGCAGCGTTGTAAGGTGGGCCGCAACTTCGACAGCGCTCCCCGGCGTGGCCAAAAAGCCGGTTTCGCCGGGAACGACCGTTTCGGGAATCGAGCCGACCCGCGTCGCCACGACCGGCACGCCGCACGCGAGCGCTTCCAGAATCGAGACCGGGTTGGCTTCGTTGTGCGAAGTGAGCGCGAAGGCGTCCCAGGCTGCCAAGAGTTCCGGCGTATCGCTCCGCGTGCCGAGCAGATGAACGCAGTGGTTCAGTCCCAGCTCGGAGCGCAGCGCCTCGATGCCTGCTCGCTCCGGGCCGTCGCCGACGATGACGAAATGGGCTGCGGGGAATTTTTCTTTTACGAGCTGCGCCGCCTTGAGGAAGAGCGCGTGATTCTTTTCAGGGCGGAGCGCGGCGACGATGCCTACGAGCGGCGCATCGGCGGGAACGCCTAGTTCATATCGCAGCGCTGCGCGGCATTCCGGGCGCGGGCGGAAGCGGGCGACATCGACGCCGTTGGGAATGACGAACACCTTTTCGGCGGGAAACCGTTCCTGCTTCACCAGGTGCTCGCCATGCGGGGCCGCGACGCCGATGAAGCCGTCGGTCAGCGGGGTGAGCAACCGGTTCAAACGGCCGACGCCGTCCGGCCAGCCAGTGGAATGCAACGCGGATAGAATCACCGGCACGCGCGCGTAGCGCGCGGCGAGTCGGCCCCAGAACATCTTGTCGCCAGCCCCCACGGTGACGACCGCGTCGATCCGCTCGCGACGCAGCAGTTGCGCGAGTCGCCAGACGATTCCAACATCGTACTTCGACTTGAGCAGTTGCGCCTGGGTGGGGATCTCGCGCGCGAGATCTTCGCCGAGCGGACCGAGTTGTTTGAGGCAACCCAGGTGCGGCGCCACGCGCTGGCGGTCGAGGCGGCGAATCAAGTTCACCAGCAACGTCTCCGCGCCCCCCACCGGCAGACTCGTGACCAAAAACATTGCCCGCAGCGGACCGCGGTCAGCTAGCGGCATCAAACAACGAGTGGATTGTAGCGGCATGCTTATGTCTCAAATACGTAAGGTGTCGTCTAAGTTTCGGCTAAGTAACTATCATCCGAAGTGTGAGGTTTCGTTCACTGGGAACGAAACCATCGTGATCCGGCGCCGCCGAATTCTTGGCGAGCTAGCCTACAGTTCGCGTGCTCCATTAAGGATTACACGGGAAATCGGTCGCGGAGCTTCGCGATTCCACGGCCGATGACGGTTTGAATTTGCTGCTCTTCCTCGGCGTCGAACAGCCACTTCACGCGCCAGTCGAGCACCATCAACGCAATCAACAGCACCGAGCCCAAGGCCGGTCCGGTGACGATCACCAGCGGCGCGAGCATCGCCACCCACAAGCCGCGCCCCAGCCGTTGGCCGAACTTCCAATTGAAGCCTAGCACCAAGATCACCGAGGCGAGCGTCGCTGTCGCTCGCGCCGCCATGATTGCGGACAGGCCAAAGGGAATTGCGATCAGATTAAGCAACACATTCAGTACCAATCCCACGGCCAGCGCGAGCGTGCCGAGCCGCGCGTGTTCGGCGCACCACAGGTAATTCTGGGCAATGGCGAACAGCCCAAACCAGATGCAGCCGACCAGCGCCCACGGCAGCGCCGCCAGGCCGTCGCTATACTTCCCGGCCAAGAGCCAATCGAACAACAGCGGCGAACCCCATAGCACCAACAGCCCGCCCACGGTGAAGACGACCGCGATGAGTTTGAGCGAAAGGTTGACTTGCGCGGAGACTTCCCGCTTGCGCCCTGCTTCCCAGGCATGGCTGAGATGCGGTAGCACGATGGCCGCGATTGTGACCGCGAGCGATGCGAGCAGCAGCGGCACGACGCGACTGCTGTGATATTGGCCGACCAGCGCTTGCGCCGCCTGATGATCCAAGTGGCTGTAGTGAATGAGCATCAGCCGATCGACCATGTCGGCCGCGTTGGCCATCAGGTTCGTGAGCCAGACCCAACCTGCAAACGGCAGCAGGCGTTGCCAGAACTCGCGCGCCTCGAGCGGCATCCGATCGGCCGAAAACTCGGCGTGAATCTCAGACCACCAGGGGAGCACGGCGAGCATGGCGACGACGCAACTGATGCCAAACGCGAGCACCACGGCTTCCGCCGACGATTCCCACAACAGCACCAGTCCCAGGCCAAAAATGGTGAACGCGAGGCTGTTGACGAACTGCATCCAGGAGACCGCCCGCACTTGCCGTAGCGCGGTGAGCAGTTCATTCAAAAAGTTGAACGCGACGACCGCCGCGAGCGAGGCGAGCGAGTACTTCATGAGCCGCGCGGCGCTCGCGTCACCCAGCACGAGCTCGGCCAGTTGCGAGCCAAACAGGCTCATCACCAGCGTGCCGAAGCCGGTCAAGACGATCGTGAAGACCGTCATTTGCACAAGGTACGAGCGGAGTTGACTCCGCTCGCGATAATATTCGACGTAGCGTCCAAACGAACCGGGCAGCCCGAGCACCACCAGCGGCGCCGCGAGGAGCAGAAAGCCGTTCGAGAGGGAGAACAGGCCCAGCGCGTCTTCCGCCAGGATGCGGCAGAATAACAGTCCCCGCGCGAAACCCACGCCGCGCTGCACCACGTTCAGCACCAGCATCACGGCAACGCCGCCCAGCAGTGAATCTCCGCGAGGTGTCGAGCGAACTTGCGTGGCGGTGGACATGGGGCGTGTGCGGATCGTGAGTGGTGCGAGCTTCAAACCGAAACGGGCTGCTTGGCCGGCGGTTGTTCCCAGTGATAGTCAAAACGCGGCATGCGCCGTTTGCGCGGATCGATCGTCAGCCAGTTCTTCAGCCGCAGCATCTCGGGATCGG
>CAUJKE010000328.1 GCA_963205385.1 Planctomycetota bacterium
GCAGGCATTAACGGCGGCCGGCGCTGAGGTCGCAATCACCGGGCGGCGCGAGGACAAATTGCGCGAAGCCGCGGCGGGGGCTCCCTGGCTTACGCATGTTGTGGATGTCGCGGATCGCAAGAGCGTTGCGGCACTTTTCGCCTGGGCCGACGAGAGTTTCGGGCCGATCGACATTCTCGTCTGCTCCGCCGGCATGAATATCAAGAACCGCATGCTCTGCGAGATGCGCCCTGAGCAATGGGACGAAGTCATGGCGGTGAACGCGACCGGCGTCTACAACTGCCTGTACTACGCCCTGCCGCAGATGCGCGAGCGAAACGACGGCCTCGTGTTCATCATCTCCTCGGTTGCCGGCAAGCGCGCCGCGCCGCTGGGCGGGGTGGCGTACAACGCTTCAAAGTTCGCCGCGACCGGGCTGGGCATTAGCGCTTGGAGCGAAGAATCTCCCCATGGCATCCGCATCACAAACATCTATCCCGGTGAAGTCGACACGCCGATCCTCGACCATCGCCCGCAACCGGTCAGCGACGAGCGCCGCGCCACGATGCTCCGCCCGGAAGACATCGGGGCCATGGTCGCCGCCATCGCGCAACTTCCGCCGCGCGCGCACGTGCCGGAAGTGGTAATTAAACCAACAGCGCAGGCGTATGTGTAAAAGAAAAGCCCCTCGCGTTGCGCGAAGGGCTTCCATTTGTCGAGGGCCGCACTAGCAAGCAACGCTGCTCACGTCGTACCGCTGGTCTCCGGCTTGTGAGCGCCGTTCTGTTTGGCGGCGTCGGAGCCTTCTTCCGCAAACTTGATGAACGACTCCGGCAGTTCGACGCCGCCGATGTCTTTCATTACCTGCATCATCGGCGGCAAGGTCTTGGCCATGCCGCTGATGAAGTCGGCCGTGCTGTGGCGACCGTTCGTGCCGCCGTTCTCCCAGACCACGATCTTGTCGAACTTGATGTTCGAGATCGCCTTGGCGGAAGCTTCGGCCAGGTTGTCGAGGTGTTCGAGCATCAGCAACTTGAAGGCGTCGTCGGCGCTGCCGCACGCCTTGACGATGCTCTGCAAACCTTCCCCCTTCTTGGCGAGAATCTCATACTGGCCGCGGGCTTCGGCTTCCAGCTTGACGTAGATCGCGTCGGCTTCGGCTTGGGCTTCGATGCGGCGTTTCTCGGCGATCGCTTCCGCTTCGACCACGGTGCGGGCTTTTTGAGCCTTGGCGGGAGCTTCGAGCTTGGCCCGTTGTTCGGCTTCCACGCGCTCAGCTTCCGCAATGGCCGCTTTCGCCATGGCGATGTTTTGCGTCTCCAGCACCGCCGCTTCCGCCTGCTTCTTGCGGCTTTCGCCCAACTGATAGGCTTCCGCCCGTTTGACCGAGAGTTCAGCTTGCGACTGCGCAATCTTGGCTTGCGAGAGGTTTTCGCCTTCGATAGCGCCGGCGTCCGCGTTGGCGATTTGCACGCGCATTTGACGCTCGGCTTCCTTGACGGATGCCTCCCGTTCATACGACGCTTGCTTCTCGGCGACAATGGTTTCCTTTTCCAGCGTTGCGAGCCGCATCGCCTGATCGCGTTCGGCTTCCCGCGTGCCAATCGCTTGCTCCTTGCGAGCGCTGGCAACCTGCACGGACTTGTCGCGTTCCGCTGAAGCGACGCGCGTTTCGCCCATCTTCTCGTTGTCCGCCACATCGCCGCGCGCGAGTTGGATGGCGAGCGAAGCGGCTTTCTGGCCGATCGCGTCGATGTAGCCGGATTCGTCGGTGATGTCCGTGATATTGACGTTGATCAGTTGCAAACCGATCTTCTTGAGCTCCGGCTCGAGCGAGAACTGGATGTGTTCGAGGAACTTTTCGCGGTCGCGGTTAATCTCTTCGATTCCCATCGACGCGATGACTTGGCGCAACTGGCCAAAGATCATTTCTTCCGCCTGCTTGCGAACTTCGCCCACCGAGAGGCCGAGCAATCGGACGGCGGCGTTTTGCATCACCTCGGGCTTGGTGTCGATGGCGACCGTAAACACGCTCGGCACGTTGACGCGGATATTTTCCGTCGACAGCGCGCCCCGCAGCGGAATTTCGATCTGGATCGGTTCCAGACTCAGATACGCGTAGTCCTGAATCACAGGAATGACAAACGCCGCACCGCCGTGGATCGTCCTGGCGGCGCCGCCGGCGGCGCCGAAAGTCTTGCCGTAGATTACCAAGACGCGGTTACTGGGACAGCGTTTGTAGCAGGCTTTGACGAAGATCAAGAACCCGAAAAACACAATCGCGACCGCCAAAAAGGTGACGCCGATCCAGAAGGTCGTCGACCCCATCCAATCGCCGAACTGAGCAAGGAGTAGATTCGCGGTCATAAGAGCAGGCCCTGTAAGGAGATTTGTAGGACGTTCAACCGTACTTCACCGTTAGCGGAAGCACGTTCACTTTTTTGATCTCGTTCGTTTTCCCATGCTGACGCGATTACGCGGACTGCGCCACTTGTGCCGACTGCTCGGTCGGAATGTCGACGGGTTCCACTTCTAAGGTTTCGCTCCCGACGACGCCGACCACGACGATCTTCGCCCCCCCGGGAAGTTTTTGACCGTGGGAAGTGACCGCTTCGTATTCCATCAGTCGCTGCTGGAGCACAAGCTGGACTTTGCCGGCGCCGCCATGGGCTGCAGGAATCGGCAAGTACACGGTGCCAGTTTTGCCGATCGCGCGCTTGATGCGGATCGTGCTGTCCTGGCTCAATTTGTAGACCTGCCGCATCAGGAAATAGACGCCGTACATCGCCGCGATGCCGGCCCCAATGGCGATCAGCAGTTGCGCCGGCGGATTCATTTCCGCCGAGCGCGCCGTCATGCCGGCCAGGCCGAAAAATGTGATTGCCGCCACGAGCGTGCGAAACGATATCACGCCAAAGAGCCAGTCGCTCGACGTATGGCCGTGACCGTGGCCATCCGTCAGGCCATCGCCGTCTAAATCGGCATGACCACTCATATCGCCATGACCGCTGACGTCCCCAGAGCCGAAGTCGACGTCCGTGGGATGGTCAGGCAGATCACCACCGAGATCCAAGAATCCCAGCAACGTGAGCGCGAGTTGGCAAACCAGAATCGTGCCGCCAACCGTCGCGCAGAAGAGAAATAGCCAGGTCATGATGCGACCTCCCCTTAAAGACAAGCCCGTTTCGCCCGCTGATAGTTCGCTGACAAGGGAAAAATCTTGCGGTAATTATGCCTTAGTCTACCACGCCACTTAGGGGGAGACACCGAGCATTGCGCGGTCGAAACGCGATTGTCTGTAGAGATAGCGGGCTTGAAGTCTGTGGCGCGCGCTGAATTCGCCTGCTTTCGGGGCTCTTAAGGGCAATCGATCAAAAAGTTTCCGATTTTCACGCCCGGTACAAGACCACCGCCCCGTCCGCTTGTGCGGATGGTGAGCAAGTTGGTGAGCTAAGTGCGGACACCGCGATCCTTCGCCGATCAGTCTTCTCCAAATCCGCCGGGGCGGTTGTAGAGTTTGCCCTTCGTCGCCCACAAGCCGGCGCTCGGGGTGGGAATGAAGTAAAACTTCTCGCCGCTTACTTCGTTGTGGCCTTCGTGCAAGCGGTCGATGGGGTACCGGCGAAGCGCTTCGTTGAAATCCAGGTAGTTGAAGTTCACCTGCTCGATTTCCTCGCGCGAGACGTGCCCCGGCGCGTAGGTGATTTTGAAGCGTCCTTCGGATGAGCCGTGAATGAGATGCGCGGTGGCGTGGGCCAGATCCTGCATGTCGGCGTTCTGGCGATACATTTCCATGACCTTGGGCGTGCCGACGTAGCCGTACTTGCGGATGAAAGCATCGACGTCCGGTTGCTCGCCGAAGCGTTTGAGTCCCGGAGCAATGATGATCAACTCGCCGCCGTCGGCGATCGCCATGCGGGTGCGATAGATGGCCTTATTCGCCACCCAGGTGCTGAAGAACTCGTCCCCTTGCATGACGCAAACGACTTTCTCCAACGGTTTCTCGAACACCGTGATATTCTGTTCGCGGGCCTGGCGCGCGGCGTTGAGATAGGTTTCGAGATCGTCGCCGACGTGAAAGCCCGTTTGAACCAAATTTCCCTTGGGATCGCGCCCCATGACCAGTTGCAGGTACACGTCCGGCAGTTGTCCCAGCAAATCCTCTTCCGCCTTGTTGAAGCACTGCCGCACCGGCGTGATCAGGTTGGCCAGATTGTTCTCAATGCCGCACATCGCCGCGGCCAGGTGCGTCTTGCAAATCGTTTCCTTGCCGCCGAGACCAATGAAGTAATTCTTGTTGTGATTCGCGAAGCCGAGCACTTCATGCGGCACGACATGGCCAATGTTGATGATCAAATCCCACTTGTCTTCCATCAGGCTGCGGTTGAGCCAGATGGGGAACGACCAATCGGCCACCCCTTTGGTCGCGTCTTTGACATAGCTGGCCGACACCTCGCCGACCCGCACACAACCGTTTCGCCAATCGTGCGCGTGAATCTTCTCATGAGGAATCGAGCCGAACATCTGGGCGTTTTGTTCGCGGGTGTGTGGCTCGTGCTGACCGAGTGTCGGAATCACATGCACGTCCGCTTCGTCTTGCAGCATCTGGTAGATGATCTCGGTGATCCAACCAGCGCCGGAATGCATGCGGGTGATGTCCGGCGGCAAGAGTAACACGCGCTTCGGCTTCGCGCAGATTCGCTGGCGAGCCTGGGAAATGGTTTCAACAAGTAGCTGTTGAATGCGGGTGCGGGGGAGCGACGTGGCTCGTTCGGTAATCCAAGGCATGAAACTCTAACTCGTAATGGCGTGAAGGGCTGTGGAGAGGACAGGCGGCAGGCATTCAGGTCAACAGAGGCAGGGCTCTGTGGGTCGTTAATTCCAATGGCGAGCGACATCGACCAAGGTTCGTACAAAGGCGCCCGAAGCGCCGGCATCTAAATAGGGTTTGGAGCGCTCCAGGAACGCGGGACCGGCGATATCGATATGGGTCCAGGGTTTACCGGCGACGAATTCCTCGAGGAACTTCGCCGCCGTAATGGCGCCCCCCCAACGACCGCTGCCGACATTCTTGATATCCGCGACATCGCCGCGAATCTGCTCGCCGTACTCCGCGAACATTGGCAATTGCCAGGCTTGCTCGCCGACGGCATCCGACGAAGCTTTGACGGTGTCACACCAGGTTTGATCGTTGCTCATCAGTCCGGCGACGTCGTTCCCCAAAGCCACGACGCACGCGCCGGTGAGGGTCGCCAGGTCGATAAGCCTGGTCGCGCCCCGTTCGACCGCCACATCCAAGACATCCGCCAAGACCAAACGCCCTTCGGCGTCCGTATTGTGGACTTCAATCGTCTTGCCGTTGCGGGCTTTGAGCACGTCCCCCAGTTTGTAGGCGTCGCCGCTGATCATGTTTTCGACCAGACCGCAAAGTCCGATCACGTTGACCGGCAGCTTGAGTCGCGCTATCGCTTCCATCGCGCCGACAACCGTCGCCGCACCGGCCATGTCGCACTTCATGGCAAGCATGCCCTCGGTCGGCTTGATCGACAGACCACCGGAATCAAACGTGACCCCCTTGCCTACGAGGCCGAGCACCGCCTCGCCGGGCAATCCTCCATTGTATTTCATGATGACCAGTCGCGGCTCGCGCGACGATCCCCGCGCGACAGCCAAGAGCGAACCGCAGCGTTCGTCTTGCAGTCGCGCTTTGTCCCATACTTCGCACTCCACGCCACACGCTTGCATGGCTTGCTGGATGCGGTCGGCCAGTGCGGCCGGATAAATCTCACAGGGGGGCTCGTTCACGAGCGAGCGAGTGAGATTCACCGCCTCGCCGAGGATTCGCCCCGTGCGCATGGCCCCTTCGCTCGCGCCCCAGACGTGCAGAGCTTGAAACGGTTGCAACCGTCGCTCCGACTTGTACAGATCTTGTCCAACGCAACCCACAAGCGCGCCGCAGACGGCGCTCTCGACGAGTTCGTCTTTCCAATCGGAAGTGAAAGCCAGCGCGACGCTCTCGCGCGGCTTGGTCGCGAGCGTCTTTGCCGCCGTCGCACCGAGCCGAAACGCGACGCCGCGCGTGAGTTCCGACGGTTTTCCCATCCCCACCACCAAAACCTGCAAAGCTTCGACGCCGGCGGGGGCGAGCAGCGTGGCGACATCCCCGCATTTTCCGGAAATCTCCTTCGCCTCGACGAGCCGGGCAAGCGCGCCGCCGGTCGCCTGATTCACCTCCTGAGCAATGCCTGGGAGCGAACCATCCGCCCAGACTCCAATCACAAGAGCATCCACTTTGTGTTTGGAAATTTCTCCGGATTGCGACTCGATGCGCATGAATTCATCCTGCTGGCAGTGAACCCGTGGGGAGTTTCACGGGGAGTATGTTGTGAGATAAAGATGGTTATTGTAATCGATTCGTAATGCACGGGACAGAGCATGACCGCGCACCCCCGCCGCTAGTCGCTCTGTTCTCGCCGCCGCGACAACCGTCGCACCCGTCTATAACTCAATCCCCTTATCGCGGATCATTGCTTCCATGACCCACCGTAGTATGCGCTCCGCCGTCGAAGATTTGCGTCGGCAGCAGCAGTTGATTGAGCTTCCTGACGAAGTCGACGCGCACTTGGAAGCGGCGGAAATTCAGCGCCGGGTGTACCTCTCCCAGGGCCCCGCCGTGCTCTTTTCGAACGTACGCAACTGTCGCTTCCCGATGGTCTCTAACTTGTTTGGAAATCTGGAACGCGCGCGATACTTGTTTCGGCACACGCTTGAAAATGTGCGCCGCTTGATCGAACTGAAGATTGATCCCCAACAGTTCTGGCGAACGCCTGCGCGATATTGGAAGTCGCCGCTCACCGCTCTGGGGACGCTGCCTCGACGCACACGCCGCGGCCCGGTGCTCGCGCATCACACGCGAATCAGCGAATTGCCTCGACTTCAATCCTGGCCGGACGACGGCGGCGCATTCATCACGCTGCCGCAGGTGTATACCGAAGACGTCCAAGCCCCCGGCATGATGAGGTCAAACCTGGGGATGTATCGCGTGCAACTCAGTGGCGGGAAGTACGAAGTTGACCACGAAATTGGCTTGCACTATCAAATTCACCGCGGCATTGGCGTGCATCACGCGGCCGCCATTGCCGCGGGAAAGCCGTTGCGCGTCAACATCTTCGTAGGCGGAACTCCCGCGATGACGCTCGCCGCCGTGATGCCGCTCCCCGAAGGCATGTCGGAACTCACCTTCGCAGGCGCGCTAGCCGGCCATCGCATTCCCATGATCCACCGGGGCCACGATCTACCGTTGTACGGCGACGCGGACTTTTGTATCGTCGGCGCGATCGATCTGGAAAAGCGGCTCCCCGAGGGACCATTTGGCGATCATTTAGGCTACTACAGCCTGGCGCATGAGTTCCCTGTTTTGCGTGTTGAGAAAGTCTACCACCGCGAGGGAGCGATCTGGCCATTCACGGTAGTTGGGCGACCTCCGCAGGAGGATACGACGTTTGGTCAATTGATCCATGAGTTGACGGGGCCGATCATTCCCACCGTGATCCCCGGCGTGAAAGCCGTTCATGCCGTTGATGCGGCCGGAGTCCACCCGCTCCTCTTGGCGATTGGCAGCGAACGCTATGCTCCCTATCAAGCGACCCAGCAACCGCAGGAGCTACTCACGCAAGCAAACGCCCTCCTCGGCCAAGGGCAAATGTCGCTGGCGAAGTACTTACTCATTGTGTCTTCTAATGACGCGCCTGACTTGGACATTCACGACATCCCCGCGTTTCTTCAGCACCTGCTGGCCCGTATCGACTGGACGCGCGATCTGCACTTTCAAACCCGCACCACCATCGACACGCTCGATTATTCCGGTAGCGGCTTGAATGAAGGTTCGAAAGTCGTCCTGGCCGCCGCCGGACCTGCCGTGCGCACCTTGACAGTCGACATCCCCGGCGAACTCCGTCTGCCCGACGGCTTTCACGAACCGCGCGTCGTGCTTCCGGGTGTGTTGGCCGTTCAAGGCCCGCGCGCCGCCACGGCGGATAATGCGGTGGAGCAGTTCGCCGCCCATTGCAGCGCGCGTGATGCCATTAACCGTTTTCCGCTCGTGGTGGTGGTCGACGATAGCGATTTCACCGCCCGCACGCTCAACAATTTCCTCTGGACCGTGTTCACCCGCAGCAATCCCGCGGCGGACATACACGGCATTGAGTCGTTCACAACGCACAAGCATTGGGGCTGCCGCGGCAGCTTAATCATCGATGCCCGCATCAAACCCCACCACGCTCCGCCGCTGATTGAAGATCCAGAGATCGTACGGCGAGTTGACGCGCGCGCCGCGCGCGGCGGACCACTGGCGAAGTATTTGTAGAACGAGCGCTCACGCAGGCGCCGGTTCGTGCTGCGCCTCGGCGACCAACTCCCGCACTTCCCCGCGATCGGCCACGTAATACAAAGCGCCGATCAAGGCAATCAGCAACGTGATCACTCGATAGGCCAACGCAATCACCAGGCCTTGAATGACCATCACCCCCGCAGGCGACAGCGCGTCATACATAAAGGCGAGCGCCCCTTCCATCGCGCCAAACCCGCCAGGCAGCGGCGCGGCCCCAGCGACCATCGCGATCGGCGTCACCACAAAATTGGAAGCGAACGACGGATCCTCCCCTGGCAGCGCCTTGGCGATTAGATAGATGCCCACCGCATACGAACAATGAATGAGCAAACTCATCGCCAGAATGAATAGCAAAAATAGTGGTTGCCGCCGATACATCCGAACGGCCTCCAGCACACTCAGCAGCACCGGGCCAATCTTGGGAACATGCCCCACCATCTCCCAGAGCGAACTGGTCGCAATCCCCGGCAGGAGCAACAGCGCGAACCCCACGCCGCCAATTAGCGTCAGGATTTGTGTGGATTGGCACACGCGCCGCGCCATCGCGACTTGCAGGGGATCGACGTGCGCAAGCGCGCTAAAATCAACAAACAGCGATGCCACCGCGCCGACCACAAACAAGGCGTACAGCCCAAAGATGCGATCCACGATAACGGTCGCCGCCGCCGCGGTTTTTCGTCCCGGTTGGCGATGCGCAATGGCCACCGCCTTGATCGCGTCGCCGCCGACAATGCTGACGGTGAAATTGAGGAGGTACCCCACAAAGCCCAAACGAACGGCCTCGCGCCACGTAAATGGCATCCCGAGCGCCCGCACTAACAGCCACCAACGGGTGAACGTCACCAAAACCGCGCCCAGACAAACCACCAGCGCCGCAAACATCAACCACCAGTTCTTGGGCTGCACGACGAGCTGGTTATACGCCTTTTCGTTCTCGTGCAGGACGGTGTATCCCTTGTAGAACAGAAACCCCAAAATGGCGACGCTGATCGCGATTTTGACCGCAGTAAGTAGATGCTTGTTCAAGATGAGTTCCTAGCAATCGCGCAAGCGGGGGAAGCAGCTTTCGGGCCAGTCCGTGCGTGTTTACCTAAACCAAGTGTCAGGCGGGCTTTCCGCCACTTATCTCGCGAACCAGGGCGTCCTTGACAGCCAGAAAGTAGCCTGATAGTCTACCCTACTTACCTTCCAGTCGCAGCCTCAAAATATGCGACCTGGAGCCTCCCGGGGGATTAGCTCAGTTGGGAGAGCGCTTGCATGGCATGCAAGAGGTCAGGGGTTCAAGTCCCCTATCCTCCACTTGTTCTAAAACTTGCTGTATCTAGTACTTAGATACCTGCCGGTATCGGCAGAGACAGAAGATTTCGGTCGAGGTTACCCGGTAATTACCGGAAAACCCAACTCGGAGAAACTGTCGATGCCGCGACCCCGTGCGCCTTATCCTGCCTATCGTCTCCACCGCCCTTCCGGTCAGGCAGTCGTTACGATTGCTGGTTGCGACCATTATCTAGGTCCGCACCATTCGGCCGAGAGCCGAGCGGCCTATGATCGGGCGGTTCTGGAATGGGTGGCCGCCGGCCGCCCCTCCATCCCTCTCCAGCGGCGGCACGATCCGTCCATGGCCGAACTCTGCCTCCTGTTTTGGGAGCACGCCGAGCAGCGCTATCAACGTGATGGTAAGCCAACGGGAGAGCTGCCACCCTATCGCTCGGTAAAGCAGTAAGCATCTGCAGCGCAGTCTTCGAGATAGGGCGCGAGAATCCGCTGCGCTTCCGGGCCCAGACAAATAATCCGTGGCCGACCCCGGTGCTGGGTCTTGTGCCGGGCGGGGCGAAACATCCAGACGTCCTGGGATGTGTCAACATCTTGCGGGCGCAGTTGGCAATCCAGCCAATCTTCGTTCGAGATGTCAGCGCCTGCAAGGGCTGTGAATGCCTGAGTGAATACCTGAGTCCCTTATACCGCTGAACGTGCCGTAGCAGTCGGCGAAAATCGGTCGGTGGCGCCCGTGCAACGTGCCGAACATCGTAAGGACTTGTCCGCAAATAATTTACCGCTTTTGCGCCTTATGCGGAAGAATCTCATAATTCCAGTCGCCTTGAAATGAGTTGCGACGGATGTTCACGTATGCCATTTCAGATTTCGA
>CAUJKE010000329.1 GCA_963205385.1 Planctomycetota bacterium
TTCTTCGCGCGCCGCAGTCGCATCAGCCAAATTTGTTTGCTCTCCGGCTTCGTGATTGGCGGGCTAACGCTCGAACTCGGCAGATCCCACACGACGCGCGACTCGTTTCAATGGACGATGCTCGCGTTCACAATTCTCTTCGTCAGCGCGGCGACGTGTCGTTTTCTTTCCGCCTGGTTCCTGTCACGACACAGCGAACCCAACCGCGGGAACATCACCGACCGCCACATTAGCCTCGCGCAGTGGGGCCGAAGGATGCGGCAGCATTCCGGCGCGCGGCTGCTGGTCTTCCTCTTCGCCATGCAGGCGAGCGTCTTCATTTCTGGCCCGTACTTCACGCCATACATGCTCGGCCGGGGTGAAGGCAAGCTGCACCTCAGCTACTTCGCCTTCATGGTGCTGATCGGCGTCTGCTTCGTCGGCAAAGCGCTCGCGCTGCCATTTTGGGGGCGATTTGCCCACCGCTACGGCGCCCGCAAACTGCTGTGGCTGGGAGCGATCAGCATTGTGCCGCTCTCTAGTCTGTGGATCTTGTCCCAGCATTTCCTCTGGCTCGGCGTGGTTCAGATCCTCTCCGGCGTGCTGTGGGCGGCGTTTGAACTGGCCATTGTGCTGATGTTCTTCGAGGCGATTCCGCGGGAAGAGCGCACCAGCCTGGTCACGCTGTATAACCTCAGCAACAGCGCGGCGATGGTCTGCGGGACGTTCATCGGCGCACTGATTCTCCGCGCGTTCGCGGAAAGCGTAGCGGGCTACTACGTGCTGTTTGGGCTATCGTCGTTGTCGCGCGTGGTGGCCGTGCTGCTGCTCGTGCGACTCTCTACCGTGATGGTGCATGTGCCTCGCGTGGTGGAAGGGGCGCTGTCGCTCCATCCCACCACCAATAGCATGGATAAGCCGATCCTGGCGCCGATTCCCGGCCCGCGAGAGATCGCCGCGGCGGAGGAAGAACGCAAGCTGGCCAGCTAGCGCGGCTGTTTCGGCCGATATCCCATCACCGCGTCGCCGCGCGTCGCGTAGGGCGGAAACCGCTCGTTCAGCCGACAGGCGACGAGCACGCGATAGTTGTCGTCCGAGAGGCCGCAAACGCGCATCAGTCCGCCATGGGTGTAAACCCGTTTGTGCAACTGCACCATTTGCCCAATCACATAACTTCGCAAGATGCGCAGTTCACTCAAATCGAGCACCACGCGATGGGAGAGATGCTGGCGCATCGAGTCCCACACCATTTCAGCCAGCGGGATTCCCTCGGCGTCGCCGTTTGTCGGTCCGTGGACCTTGACAAATAGCCAATCCGGGCCCCGCTCCACATCGAACGTCCAACTGAGCGCCAATTCCGTCAGCATGAGGAGGACTCCGCGAAAGATGAGACCGAGCCGCAATGCACGCCGCATCGCCCGCGATCTGCCCGGCCAGCGACGGTTCATCCTACGCGCCGCTCCCAGCGCTGCAAGTAGGAATCCCGGAATTTTCTGACTTTTTTCTTGGTCAGGCGACTGCGGCCGTTTTAATTCTGCCCCGCAGGCACGCCGCAGAGCTTACTTCCCGTCTGGTTCCGGCTTGGTCCGCAATTGCAACTGCCTGGCGTCCCAGCCCAGTTTTTCGACGACGCCCCGTGGGTAAGCCCACGCGGCAGCGCCGTCTTCGTCGCCATGATACAGCACCACGCGCGACTTCTCCGCTGCGAGGGCGACAAGCTGCGGCGTCGTGAGATAACGCTCGGCGTTCATGAAGAAGGGGCCTTTGCGCAGGGACGTGGGCAAGTCGTACAGGTCGAGGCGCGTAATGTCTGGCTCGAACAGCGAGGCGGCGAGCGTCACGCCGGTCAGTTGGCGCTCGCTTTGCAGCCAGAGTTGCCCTGCGCCAACGCCTGGCAGTTCACGCAGCGATTGAATCGCGCGGCGCACGTCATAGGCCGCCATGCCGTCGTGCGTTTGGCCGAGCAGGATGAAGCGGCGGCGGATGTGCGTTTGCTTCGTCTGGTTCTGATTCCATAGCGTCGGCCCATAACCGCGCGGCGCCAGATACGCAAATACCCAGTTGTGACTCGTGAGCGTTTGCTCGATCCCCTGAAATGCCGCTTCACTGGCAGGCGGAAGTTGTTCATTCGCGAACGCCTTGTCGAACTTGCCCCCCAGCGCCGCGAGCAGTTCCTCCCAGGCCGTTTGATCGAGCACGTTGAGCACTGTCAATTCCGGCTTGTCCAGCCCTTGTTTCTTGAGCACATACAACCGCAGGCGAACTTCCGGCTGGCTGGTAAACTCGTAGGTTTGAAGTTCAAGGTTATCGCGAGAGTCGGTCGCGACCAGTTTGAGATCAAGCTCGCCAGGCTGTTTGGGCCAGGCGCGAAAGACGCGCGATTCGAGGTGTTCTTTGAGCCGATCGCGCTGCGCTTCCCAGGCCGATTGATCCGCGGGGACGCTCGGCGCAGCGGCGGCGGGGACGAAGACTTCCTGAATCTGCGTGTTGATTTGATCTTCCGGTAGCTTGTCGAAGACCTTGAGTTGCTCCATCTCGAAGAAATTCACCGCTGGTTTTTCGATCAGCCGATCGGTGTGCTGCAGATAATGATCGAACCAGCGAAAGGCTTGCATCCGGAGTTCTTGCGTGTCCTTGTGCGGTCCGGAGGTGATGTTGAAGGCGATGTCGTCGTTCGCGCCTAGCAAGCGATAGATGTTGCGGGCTTCGACAAACGTGCGATACACGCCGTCGAGCGGAAAGATGCTGTCGCGGTCGGTGTTGCTGACGACGAGTGGCCGCGGGGCGACGAGCGCGGCGACTTGTGGATAGTCCCATTGATAGGTGTTGTTGATGTACATGCAGTCGCAATGTCCCTCGATGCAGCCATCGACGACATGATTTTGGAGATCGGTAATGCCAGCCACTGGGACCGCCGCTTTGATCCGCTCATCCAGCGCGGCAATCCACCAGCTATAGGCGCCGCCGCCGCTGCGCCCCGTCACGCCAAGGCGCTCAGGATCGACTTCCGGCCGCGACTGCAAATAGTCGAGCGCGCGAATGCAGTTCCACGCTTCAACGCCCGCCGGCGTATACCCGCGCGCCGGCCACCACCACATGCCTTCGCGATACATCCCGTGATGCAGCGCTTCGATCTCGCCGAGTTGCAGCGAATCGATGACGAGACACACATAGCCATGCCGCGCGAACCACGCGCCATGATGTTGATAATGCACCTTGTTGCCGTAGCTGACGCCATTCTTCTTCACGCCGCCGTGGCCACACACATACAAAATGGCCGGCACGCGCTCGCCGGACTTCAAGCCCTTGGGGAGATACAGATTGCCGGTGACATACAGGTGGGGCGACGATTGAAAGTGGACGTTCTCGACCGTGAATTCCTCCTGCGCTGCCGTGCCGGTGGTGGTCGCGTGCAATTCGGTGCGCTCGGGGAGCGGATCGAGGCCGAGCATGTCGAACAATTGGCGGCGGTATTCGTCCTTGTTCTGGTCCCACGCCTCGCGCGTTTTGGGGAGTTGGCCTTGCAACGCGGCGACTTCATGCGCGAAATAGGCCGCGAGCATTTTGTCGCCACGCGAAGTGTCGATCGCGGTTTCCGGTTTATCGGCTTGAGCGCATACGGGCGCAGCGACGACGGAAGTGAGCAACAGTGCCAGGAGAGGGAAGAATCGCGGCATGGCGGCAGCCTCGCAGGCGGGGCAGGGGAGGGGGCGAACTGCTATTATAGTGCCGGAGCGGCGAGCGAATTGCAAGCGTCTAAAGCAGCCTGCTGCTTTGGAAAAGGTGAAATGTCAGAGACCTTCAGCAAAACCGACGCGACACCATCACCCAAACCGAGTTGGCTGGCAAGTCGCATTTGCGGACTCGTGGACGCCTTCACGGTGATTGGCGTGGGCATCACGATCATCGCGTGGGGCGCGCGGTGGCATTGGTTCTGTGACTTGCTCACGCACTTCCCACTGCAATTGGCCGTCGGCGGAACTGTTTGTGCGGTCGTGCAGGCCAGTATGCGGAGGTGGCGGTGGGCGAGTGTGTCGCTGGCGGCGGTGTTATTCAATGTGTGGTTGCTGGCGCCGTACTTGTTATCGGGCTCATCGTTTGTCGCGGAAAGCAGCGCAACCGCAAAAGTGATCTCCGCGAATCTGCTGCATGACAATCTCGACTACGAGCGCTTCATCGAGTACATTCGCGAGGAAGAGCCGGACGTCTTCTTCGTGATGGAACTGAACGACCATTGGGTGCAAGCGCTGAGTGCGCTGGAACAGGAGTATCCGCACAAAGTGTTGCGTCCGCGTGGGGATGCGTTTGGAGCGGGACTCTACAGCCGCTTGCCGCTTGTGGAACAGCAGGTTATCAAGTCGTCGGCCGATGTGCCTTCGATCATGGTGCGCGTGGAAATTGACGGAATGCCGGTCACGATCCTGGGCACCCATCCACTGCCGCCGATTGGGGCGAGCAATGCCGCGGAACGCAACGAGCAACTGGCGGAAATGGCCAGCCTAGCAGCGAGTGTGGAAGCTCCGTTGGTGCTGGTCGGCGATTTAAACATCACGCCCTGGTCGCCGTACTTTGGCGACTTCATACGCGCGTCGGGACTGCGCGATTCGCAGCGCGGACAAGGGTTGCAACCCTCGTGGCCAAACTTGCCGTGGCTCTGCCGCATTCCGATCGATCATGCACTTACGTCGAACGAAGTGCAAGTCGTCGAGCGGCGTTTGGGGGCGGCGATCGGTTCGGATCACAGGCCGGTCGTGCTGACGTTTGGTGTGGCGCGAAAAGCGCCTTAGATTGCGACCGTGGCCGGCGCACGAGAGTGTGCCGGCAGGCTCTTACCGCACGCGGGCTTGGAAGCGGATGACGCCGCCTTGACCGACCTTGACGGGCTCCACCACTTCGAATCGCAACACAAGCGACTGGGCGTTGTTTTCCTGCGTGAAGAAGTCGGCGGCGACGCTGCTTTGCACGCTCCCTTCGACATATTCCAGCCGCGTGGTGAGGTTGTCCATGATCGTCACGTTGCCGACGGTTTGATCGCCGAGGTTGTCGAATCGCAAGGTGAAATCGACAATCTCGCCGGGCCTGGCGTTTTGCTTCGAGGCGGTCTTGATGATCCGCAGGCGCGACTCGCCAAACTCATAGAGGTACAGTTGTTCGGCGGCGACGTTGTTCGACGCTTCGACCGGCAGCTTGCCGTCGATCGAAACTTGCACGGCCGCGTTATCCGTCCAGGCGACTGCGTTCTCGATGGCATTGGCCAAGCGCGGTTTTTCCGCCAGGTCGGAAATTCCAGTGCGAATCAGCTTGAAATCTTCATGCGGCAAGAAGCCGACCGCGATGCCGGCGGGGATATGCGTCATTTGCAACGGCAGGCCAGCATCGGTTCCTTCGTAGATATTGACCGGCTTGAGGCCAAACTTGCCATGTGGTTGTTGCTGTTGAATGGCCGTCGTGACGAGCGCGTCCTCTTGGCTGAGGTGCGGAAGGTCTTGCTCGCGGGCCGCCAGGAGCATCAGGCTCTGCTGATGACCGCTCATCCCCGTCACGGTACGCACTGCGGCGAAGCGCGGCGCGTAGATGCAGACGCGGTTCGAGGCTTCGACGTGCGTCTCGCCTTGCAGCGTATCGTAGTGGGCGATGGTGTCTTCCGTGTCCAGGCCGCGGACCGTCCAGTCGCGGAGGACGTCGACGCGCACATCGCGATCGCCGCCATCGCAAATGTACTCATCAGGCATCCGCACGCAGCCGCCGGTAGTCGGGTCGTTGCAGGCGCCACGGTTCAGCATGTCGCCGCCAAAGTCGTGATATCCGCCAGCCTTGTAGCGAAACGAATTCTGCGGTCCGCAACAGGGGCAATCGTGCGCGGCAGGTTGCACGCCGTAGCCGCCTGGGGTGGGAGCATGCAAATCCTGTCGATCTTGATAGGCCGCCTGGGGCAGGGGAGGGGCGGCGTACGCGGTTTGCAAAACTTCGTGGCTCGTGGCCGGACCAATCGCTTTGGGCATCGGCGGCAGTTGCACGAAGCGCGGCTGGTGCGTGTATTGCGCGCGTTCTGGTCCCTGACCGCCGTGTACGCGGTCCCAACTGCTGAGGTGGCGATTGTTCGTAATTTCAGGCGGCGGCGCGTCGGGCGTGATGATCGCGGCCGGAGAAGGGAGCGCCGGCGTCTTCCACGGGAGGCCGCGGCACGAGCAGAGGCTCAGCGTGAGGAGCGCAGCCACAGCGCCGACAGTCGCTGGTCGCAAACGGCCAGTCATGCTCAAGGTTCCACTTCGACTCATAGCAAATTACCTGCGAGGCGGCGCGTAGGGTGAACGATCTTGCGGGAAGACATACGTGGGGATAATCGTCCACTTCTGATCGGGTTCAACACGCGGCACATGCTCGTGGAAGTCGGAGACGGGCAAATCTTGACCGGGAGGCACGACCAGGCGTTGTGGCGCCGGCGCGGCCGGAAACGGATAGCGCATGTAAGCCGCGGGGCGCACGTTGCCTTCGATAAAGTCTTGCTCGGTCGTGACGCGCGAACCCATCCGCAAAATGGCCATGGGGCGACCGAGTCGGTCCGCCATTTCCAAAACGTCCGTGCCCCGATCAACCTCGAAGTACCGCTGCCGATCGGGATCTTGCCGCACGCCAAGCGCGGCTTGCGGGTCTTCCAGATAGATCACGCGCGTGATGAACTTGCCCTGGGCTGCCAGGTCGAGTTCTTCCAGCGTCAGTTCAATCGGAATCGGGAATCGCAACTCTTCGCCCGCTGGCGGACAGAGCCGATCGAGCAGTTCAATCGTGGGAAAAATCTCCACGCCTTCGTTGAGCGGGATGTTGGTCACTTTGAGATAGTAGACCGGCCCAATTAAGAAGCCGACCAGCGCGCGGGTCTCTTGCGCCTCGCCATAGCGGCCATCTTCGCAGACGCTAATCTTCGCCCCCTCTGGCGTCTTGAGCTCGACCGGCTGAAAGTAACCAGCCCGCCCGGGACGGAGCGCTTGCGCGCGGCCGATGATTCCCGTCGGCATGTCACCCCGATAGAGCCGATGCGCCGGCAGTTCTTGCGCCAAAGCGGAGCTTTGCCACGCGGCGACGAAGGCGACGAACAAGAGCACGACTAACAGGGCGGTGGGGCGCTGCCAGGCGAATCGTCGAGATGGAGAAGTTTGGACCATATCCGACGAACGTTTGCGAGGAGATGAGTGGGAAAGCAGCGGGCCGCGTAGGATGCGGCCTCTTGCTACTTCGGGCGACGCTCGTGGTTGCGACCGTCGCGGATGTTATAAGGAGCCCGGCGTCGCAAACTCGCACTGTCTGCGACACCGGGGAGAACTGGTCCCGGTTATTCGGGCGGGCAGTAGGCGTCGCCGCCGTTGTGGTTCAGAAAGCCACCGCTGTTGCCGTCCACCGACGGAAGCACCTGATGCTTCACACCTGAAGGTTGATGGTACACGGGAGACGCGTGAATCGACTGCTCCTTGATGTACACACGGCTCGGCGGCTTGGGATAGCTCATGCCAGGTTCTTGCTTGACATCGATCCGCACTTTGCGGGTCGGGTCAGGCATGTGAACGTGGGTGTGGTTCTTCATCACGTGCTTCTGCAAGCCCGCCGGTCCACCCAGCGGAATATGCGGAGGCCCAGGCAGGCCAATCGGCGTGCCGCTCATCGGCATTCCGTAGGGAGGCGCGGTGACGCCAGCGACGAAGTCCGGCATATAAGCCGCACTGTTGCCACCGTAGCCCGGACCGCAAGCCATGCCGCCCATGCCGCCCATGCCGTTGAAACCGGCGCCGCCGTACAGTTCGCCGGAGCCGCCAATTGCCAGATCCTTGTTGCCGATCCGGACAACTGCGAGGATGGCGCCACGACGGTCGGCTTCGACAATCGGATCAACACCTGGATCGAGCCGCGTGCTGACCAACGTCTCGACGCCGGCGATCGCCAGTTCGGCGTATTCCGCATCCGGCAGGTAAATGACCTTGGTGACAAAGTTGCCGGTCAACACCTGGTCCAAGTCTTCCGCGGTGAACTGCACCGGGATGGCGTTGTGTTCGAGGTAAGCGGCCGTGCGCGGCGTGGTGGGACCGATCTCCACGGTGGGATACAGTTCCACGCCTTCGCGGCCTTCGATGTTCGTGAGCTTCAGGCGATAGATGCCCCCTTGCGGGAAGTTGTATCGGGCCGGAGTCACGAGCGGTTCGGAATCGAACTGCCCAGAGCCGCCGACATCCCACGATACCTGCATGTTCTCTGGCTTGTTGAACCAGAGCTGCACGGCAGGGATGGCCACCGGAATCATGGTCGGAGGCAGCATCGGCGGCAGTACGCCGGGGCCGGGGCCGCCGACGCCGGGGCCAGGTTCCATTAGTTGTTGCGCCGGCGGCAGGTTGTGCGCTTTGGGTACGGCGCACCCGATCACTCCCACCGCCATGGCGACGATCATCATCCACAGCGTCAAACTGTTTCTCATGGTTTCCCCCCTACGCGACGCTCGTGCCGCGAGTCCGTTCCATGGACCTGCGGCCAACCGAGACGTGTCTTGTGTTGTGGTTCATCGCGATTGGATGTGTGTTGGGGCGCGCGTGCGTCCTTGCGGATATGTGGCCGCCAGGCGGAGCCACGACTGACGTGGACCTTCCAGGCGGGCACCCCTACAATGTGCGACCGCAACAATTCCATGCGCGCTCGCAACGTGGGGGCACGTTACCTCTGTGGGTATTTGTTCGGTCCGCCACCGAGCGAATCTTTGGTAAAACCGGCATAACCGCACCATGAAGCAAAGTTTGACACTTGCGGCGCTGGCCGCGGTCGTAGTTCTAGCGACGCTAGCATGGCTAGGGCAGGGGAGAGGTTGGTTCCTTTCAGCCGCCGCGCCGACTATCAGCATCGCGTCGAGTGCGGCCCCGCCGACCACTCCCAGCCCCGCGCCGCGTGCAGCCGCCGCGCAGCCCGGCGATGATCTGATAAGAAAAGCGGCTGCAACCGTGGCGCAACTCCCTTCGCTTGACGCCCGACTCCGCGTGCAAACCAACATCATGGAGCAGGAACTCGTCGGTTCCGGGAGCTACTACCAACTGCGGTCTGAACACGATCTGTTGCTGAAACTGGAACTCCGGTTACAAGTCGCCCAACAAGTCTCCAGCCTGTTGCAGGTTTCGGATGGGCGATTTCTTTGGATTCGTCGCACACTCCCGGGAGAAAAGTCGCTCAGCCGCGTCGATCAGCGCCGCATTCGCGAAGCCCTGGAAAAAGGCGCTAAGCTCCCCATTGCCGACCCTGGTCGCGCGCTGGCGGTCGGCGGTTTGGGCAACCTGCTGGACTCGCTCGCGGCCAACTTCGAATTCTCGGCGCCCCGCGAAGAATCGCTCGGAGGAACTTCCGTCTGGGTGCTGCATGGCAAGTGGCGTCCCGAGCGACTTGCGGAACTGCTCCCTTCGCGCGCCGAACAACTTCATGCCGGCGAGTCGCTGGACCTGAGCGAACTGCCCGCCCAGTTGCCGGCGCAGGTCATGGTCGTGCTCGGTCGTGATCGGCAAGCGCCGCTCTTTCCGTATCGCGTCGTGTATCAGCGCGTCGACAGGGCAGGGGAGCTCGCGCCGCTGGTCGCGCTCGACTTGTTCGACGTCCGCACCAATATCTCGCTCGACCCCCGCCTGTTCGCCTATAAACCCGGCGACCAAGAAGTCGCGGACATTACCGAAACGTATCTTGCGAAACTAAAACGCCGCTAGTAAAGATGCGCGACGGCGTTGAGCGTCACCAGTTTGGTTTCACCGCCGCGATATTCCAGAATGTTGATCCCGCAATTCTCTTGATGCAAATGCCGCGCGCGGGCAAGCGGCATTTCCATCACGCTGGCCAGATACGCCCGATTCACGACGTTGTGACCCACGACGACAATTTGCTGGCCCAGATGCGCGCTCATGAACTCGCGGAGCGCTGGCGTGGTCCGCGCTTGCACCTGGCGCATGTTTTCTCCGCCTGCGTATCCATGCTCGCCGGGATCGCTCTGAAATAATTGATAGGCTTCCGGCTCCTCGCGGGCGATATCGACCCAACTCCGCATCTCCCACCGGCCGACATCGGCTTCAACAAGCGCGTCGCTCGTGGTGACGCTGAGGGCATGCGGCCGCGCCACAATCTCGGCCGTCTCCCGCGCCCGCACCAGCGAACTACTGTAAACGGCCGCGAGCTGCTGGCCGGCCAGCGCTGCGGCCGCCTGTTGGGCTTGCGTTCGCCCCGTCGGCGACAGGCCCAGATTCACGCCGCGGCCTTGTAGTTTGGGCGGCTTCAGCAGGTTGTTCTCCGTCGCGCCGTGGCGTAACAGAAACATCACACAGGTGTCGGGGGGAGGGGGGCGATACATGGCCGGATTGTAGCCCCGACGCACAAATGCCAATAGGGGCCGCCTGCTGGTCGCTGGCGCGGGATGGACTTAAACTAGGTGAAGTTCATGTGCGTAGACGTATTCTTTTTCCACAGCGAGTATTCGACTTTGTCCCGTATCTATCTTGGCTTGGCGACGGTGAGTTTGTTGCTGCTGGTCGTGAATATCGGCCTGGGGCTGTGGACTGGTGAGTTTGGCGAGTCGGCCACGGCGATGTTCCAAGCCGGCAATGAGGTCAAGGCGATTGAAAACGCGCCCGAACTTGATTTGCAGAAACTTGCGGCCGCCGACGCCCGCCGCACGATCGCGCGCGAGCAAACACTGGCGCTGAAGGGGAGGGTGGTGCTGCACATGCTGTTGGGCATCGCCGCCGCGTTGATCGCCATTTTGGTCAACAGCATTTCCGTGACGTACTTCGTCGGCACGAGCCGCTGGTGCAAGGAGGTGGTCGAAGCCTATCACCTCGACCGCGAACTGGCCGCGGCGAGCCAGCTACTGAAGCGGCGCACGTTTCCTTGGGCCGTCGGCGGCATGTTGACGATCATCGCCATCGTCGCGCTCGGCGCGCTGTCCGATCCGAGTGTCTTTTCCGACCCCACGGCAAACCCCGCGCGGCATTTGACGTGGCGCACCTATCATTACCTCGGCGCGCTCTTGGGAACCGGGTTCTTAGGCTACGCGTTCTACATGCAGCAGCAAAACATCGCGGCCAACTACGCCGTCATCGGCCGCATCGTCGCGGAGGTGCAACGCATTCGCGCCGAGCGCGGGCTAGATGTGGAAGACGCAGTGCCCGCCCATAGCGTGAGTGAGTAGGTTTAGGGGTGTCCGGCAATGAAGTTGCTGGTTTTGTGAATACTAACGCCACGTGCGTGACAACTGGATGCTGACCTGTGGCTGGCCTCGAACGTCTTCTCGAACCCCATCCGTCTCGCCTGGATGGTGAATCAGATGGTGTGCTAAATGTGTTAGCACTCCAACTTGCTCGCCATCCGCGCAAGGCGGATGGGGTCGTGATCTTTTGGTCGGCGTGAAATCGCGACATCCACGCACACCTTCAACAGCCGTTTCTAACATGCGCGCCGTCATTCAACGTGTCAGTCAGGCCAGTGTCACCGTTGATGGCGAGGTCGTCGGCGCGATCGAGCGCGGCCTCCTGGTGCTCTTAGGCGTGGCGCAGGGTGATACGGAAAATGACGCCCGCACGTTGGCGACTAAGGTCGTCGAACTACGCATCTTTGAAGACGACGCCGGTAAGATGAATCGCAGTCTGGCGGAAGAGGAGGGGAGTCTGCTCGTGGTGAGCCAGTTCACGCTCTTGGGTGATTGTCGCAAAGGCCGTCGCCCGAGCTTTATCGCCGCGGCCGCGCCGGAGTTGGCCGAGCAACTTTATCAAACGTTCGTCGCTGCCGTGGCTGTCCAGGGGATTCGCGTTGCCACCGGCCGCTTTCGTGCGCAGATGGACGTCGCACTGGTGAATGATGGTCCCGTCACGCTGCTACTCGATTCGCGCAAGGCGTTTTGAGACGCACTAGCGAGTCGGCGTTGTCGGCGTCTCGGCTTGTCGTGGCGGCGCGGCGCCAAACTCGCCTGGCTGCGTGGGAAACGCTGCAGGCGCGAATTGCTCATTGAATACCGGCTCACCGGGGAGCGGCAACGGCGCTTCGCCCCCTGCCGGTAACACACTCGGCTCGAACCGTAGCGGCGGCGTCTCGCCGGCGGCCTTGGGCGTCGGCGCGTCGCGCGGGACGAGTCGCCAGCCTTGGCCCTCGGCGAATTTATCGCGGGCGCGTTCGATCTTGCCGAGGGCCTTGTCGAACACCTGGCGCGCGATTTGCGGCGCGTGATGATCGCCGAGATCGAACCGCTCCATCATCACCGGGTCGCCAAAGGCTAACAGCGCGACGATGATGAGCTTCGCATAGGTCGAAATGTTGGCCCACGTGCTGTCTGAATAGAACTTGAGCGCGGTGCCGAACGACTTCGCGATACGGATGCGCCCGTTCTCCGCTTTGAAGCTCCAGATCTCATCCAGAATGAGATGCGACATGAAGCCTACAAACACGCCCATGGCCTTGAACGCTCGAATGGAAAACTCTTCACCGGAGACAATCAAAAACGCGAGCAGCGTCGCGGTGAAGCAGGCGGGGATGCTGTGCCACATCCCGCGGTGCACCGTGTACTTCTTAAACAGCTTCGCCACGCCGAAGCGAAAGAGACAATAGATAATAATCGCCGCGCAGGCCATGCTCTCTTCGGACCAGCCGAATTGCCGGAAGCGGTTGATCATCATCATGGGAATGATCGCGCCGAGCAGCGAGATCATTTCGCGGACCGGCACGCCGCTATCGCTATCGAGATCCGGCAACATGCCGGAAATACTACACAGCCCCCCTGCCACGACACATGCCGTCGGATGCACGCCATACAACGCGAACCCCGTGACGCCATAAATGACGCCGCACGTCGTGCTGACAGAAATGTGCGTTTTGAAACCGGCCATGAAGTGCTTACACGTGCTCGCGCAGCATCGATGAGGAGTAGCTCAGCTCACTTGGAAAAGGCGGCGGAGTGTATCGCAATTGGCGCGCCGCTGCTAGAGCAACCGCGGGATTGACCTTTCGACGCCGGCAAACGGCCGCTATACTTCGCCGCCACTGTGTCGCTTGCTTTTCTCTCGTCCCACCTTCGACGAGCACCTTGCCATGCCATCCTACGACGTGCTTATGCTGCTGGTCCTGGCAGCCGCTGCGCTGTGGGGTTATTGGAAAGGCTTCGTATGGCAGCTAGCATCCTTGCTCTCGATCTTCTGCAGCTACTTCGCCGCCTACGGTTTGCGCACCCAGGTGGCCAAACTGATCGACGCCGATCCGCCCTGGAACATGTTCGCGGCGATGCTGATCGTGTACTTGCTGTCGTCGGTTGGCATCTGGCTCGGCACGGCGATGATGTCTAGCGCGCTGAATGCGTTTCAACTCAAAGATTTCGATCGCCAAGTCGGCGCGCTGTTCGGCGTCGCCAAAGGCGCCATCTTTTGCGTCCTCATCACGTTCTTCGCCGTGACGCTCATGGGCCGCGCCCAGGCCGAGCGGATTTGCCAATCGAACTCCGGTTATTACATCGCGAGAATCCTGGAGCGCTCCAGCGGACTGATGCCGCCCGAACTCGCAGGCGTTGTCGGGCCGTATCTGAACCCGTTCCAAGACCGGCTCCAAGGCTACCAGCACGGTGGCCTCGCGGAAGCCTCGCCGGATCAGTCGCAACAGCAACCGCAACATCCGCTTGAGCAGCAGCCGCAAAGCTATTGGCCGCCCCCTGCGGCCGCCTGGGAGGCGGCGCAAGCCTGGGGACAAGCGGTGCAGCAAATGGCCCCGCAACAATCGCCGCAGCAGTATGGTTATCCGCCGCCAGACCCGCGTTGGAACCAGCCGCAAACCTGGCCGCAACCAGCCCCCAATCAGCCGCCGCAGCAACCCTATTACAACCCGCCGCAGTATGCGCCGCCAGCGCAGGGAAACTATCCGCCAGGCTATCCGACGAGCTATCAGCAACCGTCTTATCCGCCGAGCTATCCGCCGCCGGCGCAGCAACCGACTTACGATCCCAGATACGATCCGCGCTACGCCCAGCCGTATCCCAACCAGGCCAGCGCGCAGCCCCAACCCCAGTACGCGCCGCCGCCCCAATCGCCTCCACAACAACCGCAACCAGCCTCGGATGGACGCTATTACTGGCGATAGCAGGCGGCGGGGAAGGTCAAACCGTGAGTTTGGCAATTCCCAGGGAAAATCGAGGCTGCTACCGAACATAACGAACATTATCGGACGTTGGGGAGTGGCTTCGTTTCAAGGTCGGACTGCCCGGTGGACGAAGTTATTCGATGGCCAAACCGGGCGATTCACACGCGACAAGGATGCTCGCTTTATGCACAAGCAAATGACTTTCGTGGCGCTGCTGGCGCTGGCAATGCTGGCCGGGGCCGGATCGCTCGCCGACGCGCAAACCTTTGGCTTTAGCATTGGGGGCGGACACTGTCATGGCCACCATTACCATTGCTCGCCGGGCTACTATTTTGGCTACTCGTCGCCGCCGCCGGTTTACGTTTATCCCCGGTACTTCGCGCCGCCGCCGGTGACCTACGTCTATCCGTATGCCGCCGCGCCGCCAGCCGTCGCCCCAGCCCCGGTTGCCGCCGCTGGTGCGCCGGTCAACGCCTGGAAGACCCGGACCGAACCCCGCGCCAACGCGCTGCCGGTCGCGGACCGTCAGGTCTCGATCATTCGCAATCCAGCGCGCTCCGGCGGCGCGGTCACGTTTGTCGTGGATGACGATCGGGAAGTCACTTTGGACGCAGGCCAATCACACACGGTTGCGAGCACCGACGGGACCACCGTGGAGTTCGATCGCGGTGGCGACTTTGGCACTTCTCGCAAGACCCTCGGTCCTGGCTTGCACGAGTTCGTTGTCACCGAGCGCGGTTGGGATCTGGTGAATCAGAAAGATCGCATCGCAGCAGCCACCAGGCCCCAGGTGAAGAGCAACGCACTGCCGAGCACAAACCGATAACCCGCCGCCGCTCGCCGCCGCCTTATGCGCGCGAGTGAAGTCCTACACCACCGGCGTTTCCAAGAAGACGCCGATCTGGCGGAACTTTTGATAGCGGCCTTCGAGCAGTTCCGCGCTCGGCTTTTGGGCCAACTCCCGGAGCGTTTTGATGAGGAACATTTTGAGCCGCGCGGCCATCCGGTGATGGTCTCGATGGGCGCCGCCGAGTGGTTCCTCGAGCACCGTGTCGACGATGCCGAATTCGAGCAGATCCTTGGAGGTGAACCGCAGCGCTTCGGCGGCCTTCTCGGCATGCGCGCCGCTCTTCCACAAGATGCCGGCGCAGCCTTCGGGACTGATGACCGAATAGTACGCATGTTCCAAGATGGCGACCCGATCGCCGACGCCGATCCCCAGCGCGCCGCCGCTGCCGCCTTCACCGATGACAACGCAGATGATCGGCGTGTCGAGCCGCGACATCTCGTACATGTTCTCCGCGATCGCTTGCGATTGCCCGCGCTCTTCAGCGCCGACGCCGGGGTAAGCGCCAGGCGTGTCGATGAAGCAGATCACCGGCAGCTTGTACTTGGCGGCCATTCTCATCTTGAGCAACGCCTTGCGGTAGCCTTCGGGATGGGCGCAGCCGAAGTAACACGCGCTCCGCTCTTTGTAGGTGCGTCCCTTTTGATGGCCGACGACCATTACCTTGTATTGATCGAGCTTGGCGAAGCCGGTCAAGATGGCGCGGTCGTCGCCAAAGCGGCGATCGCCATAGAGTTCAACGAACTCTTCGAACGCGAGGTTCAAATAGTCGCGCGTGTACGGCCGATCTTTGTGCCGCGCGACTTGCACCATCTCCCACGGCGACAACTCGCTATACACTTTGCGCGTCACCTCCGCCAGCTCGCGGCGCAGCGAGCGCAACTGGTCTTCCGTTTGAGCCGACTTGTTGCCTGCCTGCTCGAGTTCACGAATGCGAACCTCCAGGTCGTAAATCGGTTGCTCGAAAGCCAGTCCTGAAGCCGGTGAATCTTGCGTCGCCATGCGTAGTGCTTACTCGTCAGAAGGCTGGAATCAAAAATCGGAAGTTTGATTGGGATCGACAGGCTTGACGCCAATCTTCAGCTTGAACAATTTGATGCCGCGGAACTCTTTCAGGAACTCCCACATCGACTCCGGTCGGTGCCGCCGGTCCTTGGCCATCATTCGCGAGATGAGGTTGGCCGCTTCAGGCGTGAGATCGGGATTCACGGTCAGCACGGACGGGACGGACGCCTTGAGATGTTTTTCGAGCAGTTCATCCGGCGTGCTGCCGGTATAGGGGGCTTTGCCGCCGAGCAGTTCGAACAAGACGCAGCCGTAGCTGTAAATATCCGCCCGCGCGTCGAGCGCGTCGCCGCGAATCTGCTCCGGCGACATGTAGCTCCGCGTCCCTTGAATCTTGGTGCGGCTGAACCACTTGGAGAACCCCCCTCGCTTCTTCTCGGCAATGGTGAAGTCGATGACCTTCACATCGCCATCCTCGGAGACGAGAAAGTTGTCCGGTTTCACGTCGCGATGAATCCAGCCATGCTCGTGTACGTAAAACAAGCCTTCCGCCGCCTGCTCGATAACCTTGGGGGCGATTTGCGAAATATCGTGCGTCCCCTGCCGGAGCGCGATCTTCATATTCGGCTTGTCGTACAGTTCGAGCACCAGGAACATCAACTCGCTTTTGGTGTTCAGCTCGTAGATGCGAATCACGTTGGGATGTCGAAATTCGCCGGCGACTTCGAATTCGTGCTTCAGGAACCTGATTTCCTCGGCGTTTTTCTTGAAGTTGGGCTGCAAGACCTTGAGCGCGTATTTCTGGCCGTCCGCTTCGTTCTCGGCTTCCCACACTTGCGTGGTTTGACCGGCGCGAATCAGGCGGGTAAGGCGATAGGTTCCGAGGTAATCACGACCACGCGACACGGCTAGAAACACCCTGCGTAAAAGGAAACGGTGCGGCTCAAGGCTCCGCAAAACGCTGGAAAAGTTTTCCGATTCTCGGGATTTTAGTGTAGCCCAAATGGACCCTAGGCGAAAGACCGCGCGGGCTCGCCGCCGGACAGGATGCGCAAATACAAGGCCCGCAACTGCTCGGTCATGTACTGGTGCCGGAATCGCTCGCGGCACAATGCGCGTCCCGCGGCGCCCAGTCGGTCGCGGAGCGCCGCGTCGCCGATGAGCGTTCCCAGAGCTAGCACCAGCGGCTTGACCTCGGCGGGGGGCAAGAGGAAGCCGGTTTCGCCGGTGCGCACCACTTCCCGCGCGCCGTCGATATCGAAACTCACCGCGGGAATCCCACTGAGCAGCGCCTGCGGCAGCGCCCGCGCTAAGCCTTCGCGCAAACTGCAGTGCACGAGCAGATCCATCGCGGAGATCATTTCGGGAATCCGCGCCGGCGAAACCAGTCCCGTGAACACGAAGTGCGACTGCAGGCCGGCCGCGGCGATTTCGCGTTCATATTGCGCGCGGAGGATGCCGTCGCCTACAAACAAAAACCGCACATGCGGATACTTTTCGACGAGCGGTTTGGCGGCGGCGATGACGAACTCGTGCCCCTTGAGATGAAACAGCCGCGCGATCTTGCCGACGACGACCTGATCTTCGGTGAAGCCCAGCTCGCGGCGCATCCGCTGGCGAGGCTGGCTGCTGTTGAGAAACGGCTCGACATCCATGCCGCTGTAAATGGTTGTGAACTTCTCGCGCGGCGCGATGCGAGCCTCCACCATGAGGTCAGTCATCGCATCGGCCACGCTCACGAGCGCATGGCAGCGCCGGGCGGCGTAGCGTTCGCACTGCTGATAGAACCACCGCACTCCCCTGCCCTGATACGGTCCAAACGGCGCGCCATGCACCGTGTGGACGATCGCGGGAATTTTAAGCGCATGCGCGGCGACTCGTCCGAGAATGCCTGCCTTGGCGCTATGCGTGTGTACGACCTCCGGCTGGAACTCGCGCAGCGCTTGTCGCATGGCGCGCAGGCTGCGCCAATCGCGCAGTGGATGAATCTCGCGCCGCAGGGAGTCGATGTACTGCGTGCGCACCTCCCCTGCCCTGTCGAGCTTCGCCAACAGATCGCCTTCGGGCCCCAGTGCCGGACCCGTGATCAGCAGCACGTCATCGCCGTGGATGCGCTGCAAGTCGAGACACGTATACAGCGTGTTCTCTTGCGCGCCGCCGACAATCATGCGGGTGATGATGTGGGCGATTTTCATAGGTGGATGCTGGAAGCGAAGATGAGTAGCCTACTCGAGGAAATCGTCCGCGAACTTGACCCAGAGGAGAAACAGCGCATGCGGCGGCGCGGTCATGCCGGCCCGGCGGCGGTCGCGCGAGTCGAGCACCTCGCGCATCCACGCCGGCGGATGCTTGCGGCGACCGACCAGCGCCAGCGTGCCGGCGATGTTGCGCACCATGTTGTACAAGAAACCGTTCGCTTCGATCTCGATCGCAATCCGCGGACCCAGTTCCAGCTCGCGTCGCTGGACCGTCACATCATAAACGGTGCGGACCGAGGTTTCTCGTTTGGACCCGGTCGATTCATACGCGGAAAAATCATGTTCGCCGAGTAGCAGGTTGCCGCCGGCCTGCATCGCATCCACCTCCAGCGGATAGGGCACATGCCACGAGTGCCCGCGGCCGAGCGGATCGCGCAGGCGGCCCTCTTGCAGGAGATAACGATAACGCTTGCGCACCGATTCGCGCGTCGCGTTGAAGCCGTAACGAGCGTCGCGGACTTCACGCACGACCAGGTCGTACGGCAAGACCGCGTTCAGCGCTTTACGCAGCTCGTCATTGTCCAGTCGCGTGGCGGTCGGAAAGCTCACCACCTGGCCCACGGCATGGACACCAGCATCGGTGCGACTGGAAGCGACGATTCGTGTCCAGGTCGTGGTCACCTCTTCCACGGCCGCTTCGAGCGTCCCTTGCACGGTCCGTTTATCTGGCTGGTATTGCCAACCGAAGTACTCGGTTCCGTCGTAGGCGATAGTGAGGCGAACGTAGCGCATGGAAACAAAAGCGGGGGACGATTGTCCCCCGAAAGTTACTCGATTCGATCAGCGTTACGCAGGAACTTTCGCCGCGTTCTTCACCAAGAGTTCGGCGATTTGCACCGCGTTGGTGGCAGCGCCCTTGCGGAGGTTATCGCTCACGCACCAGAACGTGATGCCGTGAGGGCAGCTAAAATCCTCACGAATGCGGCCGATGAAGACGTCGTCCTTGTCATTGCAATCGAGCGGCATCGGATAGACGCCGGCCGCCAAATCGTCGCTCACCGTGATGCCGGGGAACTTCTCGAATAGCGCCCGCGCTTCCTCCACGGTCAGCTTGCGCTCGGTCTCGACCAGGATGCTTTCGCTATGGCAATTGGTAACAGGCACGCGCACGGCCGTGGGGCAAATTTGGATGGAATCGTCCCCCAAGATTTTCTGCGTCTCCCAGACCATCTTCATCTCTTCCGACGTATAGCCTTGATACTTGGGTGAACCGATTTGCGGAATGAGGTTAAAGGCGATCGGATGCTTGAACGTGGCGTAGCTGTGTTTGCCGCCTGCGAGCGACGCGCGGCTGCCATGTTCCAGATCGGCCTGGCCTGCAACGCCGGCGCCGCTGGTGGCCTGATAGGTGCTGACCACGACGCGCTTCACGCGGGCGGCGTCGTGCAGCGGCTTAAGCGCGACGACCATCTGCGTCGTCGAGCAGTTGGGGCTGCTGATGATGCCTTGATGCTTGAAGGCGTCGTCGGGGTTCACTTCTGGAATGACCAGCGGAACCTTGGGATCCATGCGCCAGTAGCCGCTCTCGTCGACGACCACGCAGTTCCGCTCGACCGCCCAGGGACAGAAATCGCGGGCAATCTCGTCAGGCGTGCTGCCGATGGCCAGGTCGATGTCGTCGAACGCTTCTGGACAGAGCACGGCGACCGGGTGCTGCTCCCCTTTGAAGGTGACGGTCTTGCCTGCCGAGCGCGCGGAAGCGAGGAAGGTGATTTTTTTGTAGGGGAAATTCCGCTCTTCCAACAAACGAAGAATCAGGGTTCCCACGGCGCCAGTCGCGCCGACGACGGCCAGGCTTTCGTACACAGAACGTCTCCGAAACAAAACGATGGTGAGTTGCCGGCGTCCGCCAGTCACAAATCTGGCGGTCCGACAAGCTACTTAGTATAGGCAGAGATTGCTGGATTGAACAATGGTCGTGGCGCGTGCGTTCGCCCCATACCAGGGGTGGTTGCTCGCATCCATTTGTATCGGCCGCGGCGACTACCGAGCAGGGGCTGGGTTACTGCGGCGATCCGCAGCTAGAGAGCCAGGCGAATGCGCCGCCGACTCCCCTCCCCTGCCCTGTTCGCGGACACGGTTGCGGGCGACGAGGTTCACGACCGCGGCCACCAAGGCAGGCGAAACGAAGGCCATGTTGGCGATGATCATGGCCGTTCCAAACGTGACCATGCCCAGCCCCAACGCGATGCCTCCGTGCACGGCCACGGCCAGCGCGAGCGTGAGCGGGCGACTCCATTTGGGCCAAATGGTGAAGCAGTAAAACGTTTCCCAAAAGACGGTGATGTGCGTCAGCGCGGCGATGATCCACGGATATTGCGCGAGCCAGGTAAGGTCGATGGATTGATACTCGAGGTTGGCAATCGCGCCCCATACGGCGCTGCCGTCCCACCACATTTGCCCGCGTAATTTGCTGATGCCGCCAAACAAGTAGAGGATGCACAAATGCAACTGAATCAAGCGCGTGGCGATGTTGGTCGAGATGAACGCCCGCGGCGCCGGCCACTGGCCAGATCGCCAGAGACGCCGCCACCGGTCGAGCGAGTAAACTTCACCACAGGGAGCAATCATGAGATAAGTCGCGAGCATCGCGTTGACTTGATCAAGCCCGAACTGAGCGCCGTGCAGGCGATGACAATAGGCCAGTGTGACGACGAACGCGAGCACGCTGACCACGCGCGTGAAGAGCCCCAGCGTGAACAACGCAAAGATGATGAGCGCCGCGATATGCAGCGTCCAGAGCAGCGCCGGCGACTCGATGTACCACAAGTACGACCACGAATACCAGCCCTCTTGAAGCTGTAGCGCGGTCGCGTTATCAATGAAGGCGTGCGGACCGAGAAACGCGTTGAGCTTCAGGCCCCAGACGAAATGCGTGTAAAACAACATCGCGCCGCCGAGGATGCGGATGAGCGCGAGCGTCTCGGGCCGCGTCGGCGTGAACCAGAAGCGCTCCCAAGCCTGGAGCGCGTCGGTAAACCACGATTTTGTCGCGCTGACAATGGCGTTCATCGTGTGTCTCCAGGAAGCGGCGAGATGCCAGGCAAGAATTTGGGAGTGGGCGCGGGCAGCGGTGACGGCAGCAGCGCCGGCGCGGCGTCGAGGTCTTGATAGGTCCGCGGATCATCGAGTTTGTACGGTCGCGCGGGATCGCGCTGGTTGGTGAACTGCGACGGGGGCAAGAAGTCGTGTCGCAAGCGATGCACTTCCGCGCTAGCCGCCCCCTGCTCTGCCGCTAAATGTCGCGCGTAGGAATCGCGCAGCGCTTCAAAACGCGCACGCGCCGTTCGCCAGACTTGCAGTTCTTGGGCGCGCTCTTCGGCCGGCATTGATGCGGGAAATCGGGGCGCTTCCGGCGGCGCATAATAGGTGTTCAGCGATTCACTGAGCATGAAGTGGCGGTGATACAACATCCGCGGGAAATGCTCGTGGCGGTCTGGAAAACGACCGGTCCGCGAAGGCGTTCCGTCCGCAAATTCCAGCCGATACTCCACGAGATGACTGGGGTCTGGATCGGGCGCAAAGAACGCGTAGCCATGATCCAAGTAGAGCGCCTGAATGTACGGCGCGAGCGCCGCGCGGAGCGGATCAATGGCCGGCGAACCGGGGCGCACGGCAAACGACATCGGGGCGATGAAGACCGCCGCGAGGTGGAACGCCACGAGCGCGCTTACCAGTAGCTTGAAGCCGCGCGACCACGTCGGGGGGCTGTTATTATCCGAGTTTGTTCTTGAGACTTCCATGTCCGTATTGTCGGCTGGACCTGAGCGCGTAGGCAAGATTTTCTGTCGCGCGCGGCACGCTTGGTAAACTCGCGCCAAGTGCACATTCGCGGCTAGAAACGAGCAACGCCCTGGCAAGGAGAGACTCCCGGCCAGGGCGTTGCGTTGTTTCTTTTGCGACCCAAGACACTAGCGAGCGTCAGCAATCGCTTCGTTGCGGTCGAAATCGAATTCGACGTGAGCCTCTTCACCAGCGACCAGGCTGATCGACTTTTCGAGCGTCACCGGTTGGCCGTCGCGCACTGCCGTAACCTTGATCGTGTAGTTTTTCCAGGCATCCCCGTCCGACAACTCCTTGGTGGTGAACGTTCGGACTTCACCGGTTTGGGTCGTCGGGTTGCCTGAGAGGAAGACTTCGGCGTCTTCCGGCACGGTGACCTTGAGCGTCGTCAGCGGATTGATGATTTCATCAATATCCATGGCGATTTCCGTCACCTCACCGGCCGTGAGTTTGACCGTCTTCACTTCCTCGATGTCGTGATGATCGCGATCGACGATCGCTTTGATTTCATAGGTGTAAACTTCGCCTGCCTGGAGACCGCGCGAGACGAAATGACGCTCGGGTCCGGTGGACGTGGTGGGCTTGCCGTTGACGAAGATCAACGCGTCCTTGGGAACGCGAACCGTCAACACGGCGTCGGTCGCCCTGTTGATGCTGCCCATGCCGTTGGTTTGCGTGCTGGGTTGCGTGCTTGGTTGCGGGGCGACACCGCCTTGGATCGGCGTTTGGTATTGGATGCTGGGTTCGGAATAGATCACGCCGCCGCTGGAGCCGCCGCTTGAACCACCCCAGCCGCCGCTTGAACCACCATAGCTACCATAGCTACCGCCATAAGACCCGCCTGAGGAGCCACCCGACGAACCATGTCCCCAATGTTTCGCACGCCAGCGACCCAAGAAGCCGCCGCTGGAGCCATGGCTTCCCCAGCTACCGCCGCTGGAACCCCAGCCCCAAGTGTTCCAACTGCCATAACCGCCGGAGCTACCGTAACCGCCACTCGAGCCGCCGCTGTATCCACCGCTGGAGCCACCCGAGCTACCGCCCGAAGAACCGCCTGAGCTACCCCAACCAGCTTCCGCGCTGGTGGCGCTAAGCGCGATGGCAGCCGACATGCAAAATCCAACCACGACCTTGTGCAGTAGAGTGCGCAACACAGCAGTCCCCCCTCAAAGAAATAAAATGAATCGCCGCGATTTTTAGCGGCAGCTTAGCTAGCAATTCCCAGGTACGAACATACCAAGCCTAGCACGTAATTCAAGCAGGATAGGCAGAATTTTCTGGTTAGAAAACTGGCGCAATTAACTACTTAGTGTGATTTTCAGACGGATTCAACGGCTCCTTGAACGGCCGTCTGGTTCGCCCAACCAGTCAATCAATGCTCCCTGAGGACAAGCGGTAACTGCCACAATATCCACAAGTTATGATGACAGCCGGCTGGCTAGAAGCAGTAGGATGTTAAGGGGGTGCAGGAGTTATTGGTCAATCACGAACGACGGTCATTTCCATTTTGTCGAACCAAATCTTCCCGGTTCCGCCGAACAAGCCGATCCGTAAAATTCCTTCCTTCGTTTGAGGGGGAACGCGAAATGTTTTCTTCACATCATGCCAGGCGGCGGTTCCATAGAACGGTCCCATCCAAGAGGTTCCCAGGTCGCGACGCTCGGAGTCGTAGAACGTGACGGCAATCACCGGGAGCTCAAACCGCTCCTTGCCGGGGACGACGTCGTCGGACTTCACGAAACCAGAGATCTGCAGCTCGCTGATGTGCGCGCCATCGATGGGAAAGCCCTGCAAGAGGTGCGAAGCGCGGCCGGGGACATCGTTTTCAAACAGCATTGCGTGCTTGCCGTCCGGGGCGGTCGGATCCTCGACCCACCTGGTCAGGCGATGATAGTACCAGCCGGGGACGAGGTTCTTGTCTTCGGTTTCAGACGGCTCTTCAAAGCTGCCGTTGACCACCTTGGGGTTCAGCGGGTCCGGCTTCACCGCGCGTTTATCTTCGGCGGCGCCGGTCATAGGGACGAACAGCGTCGGCATCAGCGCGACCCGCTCGAGCTTGCCGTCTTGCTTGCGAAACAAGTACAACGTTTGCTGATAACGCTCGCCAACGGGAACCACCATCAGTCCCCCTTCGGCCAGTTGCTCGACGAGCGGCGTCGGGACTTTTTCCGGGCTACAAGTCACGATGATCTTGTCGAACGGCGCGTGTTCCGGCCAGCCTTTGAAGCCATCGCCCACTTTTGTAAACACATTCTTATAGCCCAGATCCTTGAGCGTGCGGGCGGCGTGTTTGCCGAGCGATTCCACGATTTCAATGGTATAGACTTCGTCGACGAGCGGACTGAGAATCGCCGCCTGATAACCGCTGCCGGTGCCAATTTCCAAGACTTTATCCGTAGATTTCGGCTCCAGCGCTTCCGTCATGTATGCCACGATGAACGGCGAGGAAATGGTCTGTTGATCGCCAATCGGCAAGGCCATGTCGAAGTAGGCTTGGGGACGATACTTTTCCGCCACGAACTTGTGCCGCTCGGTTGTCAGCACCGATTTGACGACCCGTTCATCTTTGATGCCTGAGGGAACGATCACCTCGTCGACCAGTTGCCGCCGAGCGTGCTCGAACTGCTTTTCCGTCTGCGCCTGCGCGCGTGGCAACGGAGTTGCCAGGTACATACCTGTCGCGAGCGAAACCGCGAGCCAATAACGCCATCCTTGCAACATTTGAGAAGCTCCTGGGGGTCAAGCGAGCACGAAGCGAGCAGAGAGGACTACCACTTCCCATTGTAACCGCATTCGACCAGCGCTGAGAATCAGTTTGTAAGCTCGATCCAGCGTTTCCAATTTGCACGCGGCAGAGTAGGCTGTCTCTGTAGATGCCCTCCGCTCCGCTCCCCCCTCCCCTTCCCCGCCATGCCGACATGAAAACGAATCCCGTCAAACAAAAGCTCCAACGCGGCGAACCGACGTTTGGCACCTGGCTCTCGCTGGGCGATTTGTACGCCACCCGCGTGCTGGCCCGCATGGGCTGGGATTGGCTGACGCTCGACATCGAACATTCGGCCGTCGATTGGTCGCAGGCGACGATGCTGTTCGGCGCGATTGCCGATGCCGGGTGCGTGCCGCTAGCTCGCGTGCCGGAGGGTTCGCACCACTACATTAAACGGGTGCTGGATGCCGGCGCTTGGGGCATTGTCGTGCCGATGGTGGACACGGTCGAGCAGGCGAAAGTCGCAATTGCCGCCGCCAAATACCCGCCGACAGGCAATCGGAGCGTTGGGGGCGGAATGCACGCCATGAACTTCGCCGCCGCGCCGGGCGATTATTACGCCCGTGCAAACGATGAGATTCTGGTCGTGTTGCAAACCGAAAGCCCACTCGGCGTCGAAAATGCCGAAGCGATTTATAGTCTCCCCGGTTGCGACGCCATCTTTGTCGGCCCCAATGACCTGCGCGCCCAAATGCGGACCCCGGATGGCGCTGATCCGACGCCCCAGGCCCACGAGGCGATGGTGCAGCGCGTCATCGCCGCTGGAAAAAAGGTGGGCTGCCCGACCGGCATACATGCCATGGACCCGGCGAGCGCCCTGGAACGCGCAAGTCAGGGGATGCAGTTTATCGCCGTCGCCAGCGATCTCCGCCTGCTGACTCAGAAAGCCCAGGAGACGCTGCAGACGTTACTACCGGACCGCTCTAGCAGTGAATTAGCCCGATATTAGCTTCAGCGGGCCATCACCACTTGCTCGCAGCCAAGCGACGTCGGCTGTAGACTACACGGTTACTTCTGTTGAAGGGGCTCTTTAGGTGGGGTCGCATCGATCAATTCCGATGAACTTCGCATCCTGCGTAGAAT